>NZ_JBCEBL010000002.1:0-454738 GCF_049472615.1 Azospirillum sp. 11R-A
CATCCTGCGCACCGGCGCCACCCTGATCCTGCTGGACGAGCCGACCGAGGGGCTGGCTCCGGTCATCATCGAGCAGATCGGCGTCGCGGTGCGCGCCCTGAAACAGCGCGGCTTCACCATCGTGCTGGTGGAGCAGAATTTCCGCTTCGCCGCCACCATCGCCGACCGCCATTACGTGATGGAGGAAGGCCATGTGGTCGACATGATCCCCAACGACCAACTCCACGCCAACATGGACAAGCTGCACACCTATCTCGGCGTGTAGGCGCTCCAGCCCCGACATCACCGGCACCGACGCCGCTCCGTCCCTCTTCCAGGGCCGGGGCGGCGAACCGCCGGATCCGTGCCCGATCACGGCAGAGGGACCCACGATGGGACTCGGCCGCCAATAAAACCAAGAGGGAGAGACCTTCCGATGCGCACGCTTCTTCTCGCCGGCACCGCCCTGCTGACGCTCGCCGGGACTGTCGTTCCGGCTTCCGCCCAGGTGTCGGACAACGTCATCCGCATCGGCGTGCTGAACGACCGTTCCGGCATCTACGCCGATCTGGCCGGCGAAGGCTCCGCCATCGCCGCGCGGATGGCGGCGGAGGAGTTCGGCAACAAGGTCGCCGGCGCGCCCGTCGAGATCGTCGTCGCCGATCACCAGAACAAGGCCGACATCGCCGCCTCGAAGGCGCGCGAGTGGGTCGACACCGGCGGCGTCGACGTCATCGCCGACGTGCCGAACTCCGCCGCCGCCCTGGCGGTGCAGGGCATCACCAAGGACAAGAAGCGCATCTTCCTGATGTCCGGTCCGGGCGCCACCGCGCTGAGCGGTGCGCAGTGCAGCCCCTACGGCTTCCAGTGGACCTACGACAACTACGCCATGGCCGCCGGCACCGGCCGCGCCCTGTATGAGCAGGGCAAGAAGAAGTGGTTCTTCGTGACCGCCGACTATGCCTTTGGCCAGTCGCTGGAAGAGGAGACCACCAAGATGGTGAAGTCGCTCGGCGGCACCATCTCCGGCTCGGTGCGCCATCCGCTCGGCACGTCGGACTTCTCGTCCTTCCTGTTGCAGGCGCAAGGCTCGGGCGCCGACGTCATCGGTCTGGCGAACGCCGGCGGCGACACCGTCAACGCGGTCAAGCAGGCCGCGGAGTTCGGCATCACCCAGTCGGGCCAGAGCCTGGCCGGCCTGCTGATGTTCATCTCCGACGTGAATGCGCTGGGCCTGCAATCGGCGCAGGGGCTGATGCTGACCACCGGCTTCTACTGGGATGCGGACGACCAGACCCGCGAGTGGTCCAAAAAGTTCGAAGCCAAGGCCGGCAAGAAGCCGACCATGGTGCAGGCCGGCGTCTATTCGGCGGTCAAGCACTATCTGAAGGCGGTCGAGGCGGCGAAGACCGACGACGCCGACAAGGTGTCTGCCAAGATGCGCGAGCTGCCGGTCGAGGACATGTTCGCCAAGAAGGGCAAGATCGCCGCCAACGGCCGCATGTTCCACGACATGTATCTGGCCCAGGTGAAGACCCCGGCCGAGTCGAAGGGGGCCTGGGACTATTACAAGATCGTCAAGACCATCCCGGCCGACACCGCCTTCATGGATCCCAAGCAGAGCGGCTGTACGCTGGTGAAGTGAGGGGCGGTGACGTAAGGCGTTAGGCCGTCCTCCGGTCCCGCCCGCCCATTGGGCGGGACCGGAGGATGGCAATCGACGGCTACCCAATCCAAAACAAAAAACAACAACCCAAAAAACAACAACCACGAACCGGGAGAGACGCGGAGATGTTCAGCCTGCTGGGTGTTCCGCCCCAAGTGTTGTTCGGGCAGCTTCTGCTCGGACTGATCAATGGTTCCTTCTATGCGCTGCTCAGCCTGGGGCTGGCGGTGATCTTCGGCATGTTGAACGTCATCAACTTCGCCCATGGCGCGCTCTACATGGTCGGCGCCTTCGTGGCGTGGCTGCTGCTGACCTATGCCGGGATCGGATACTGGGGGGCGCTTATCGTGGCGCCGCTGGTGGTCGGGCTGCTCGGCATCGCGCTGGAAAAGTCGATGCTGTCGCGGCTCTACAAGCTCGACCACCTCTATGGTCTGCTGCTGACCTTCGGTCTGGCGCTGATCCTGGAGGGGGCGTTCCGCCACCAGTACGGCGTGTCGGGCCAGCCCTATCCCATCCCGGACGCGCTGAAGGGCGGGCAGAATCTGGGCTTCATGTTCCTGCCCAACTACCGCGCCTGGGTCGTCGTCGCCTCCCTCACCGTCTGCTTCGGCACCTGGTTCGCCATCGAGCGGACCAAGCTGGGCGCCTATCTGCGCGCGGCGACGGAGAATCCGACGCTGGTGCAGGCCTTCGGCATCAACGTGCCGGTGATGGTGTCGCTGACCTACGGCTTCGGCGTGGCGCTGGCCGGTCTGGCCGGGGTGCTGGCGGCGCCGATCTATCAGGTGTCGCCGCTGATGGGGACCAACCTGATCATCATCGTCTTCGCCGTGGTGGTGATCGGCGGCATGGGGTCGATCCTGGGGGCCATCGTCACCGGGCTGGGGCTGGGGCTGCTGGAGGGGCTGACCAAGGTCTTCTATCCGGAGGCCTCCAACATCGTCGTGTTCGTCGTGATGGCGATCGTTCTTCTCATCAAGCCCGCGGGCCTCTTCGGACGGGAGCGCTGATCCATGAGCGTCGCCAGCAATTCCACCCACGTCGCCCTGCGCGGCCCTGCCCGCGGCGCCGGAACGGCGGTGATCGCCGCCATCCTGCTGCTGATCGCCGTCGCCGCACCATTCGTGCTCTACCCCGTCTTCCTGATGAAGGTGCTGTGCTTCGCGCTGTTCGCCTGCGCCTTCAACCTGCTGATCGGCTTTGCCGGCCTGCTCAGCTTCGGCCATGCCGCCTTCTTCGGCGGGGCGGCCTACATCGCCGCGCATGTGGTGAAGGAATGGGGCTGGGCACCGGAGTTCGGGCTGATCGCCGCCACCGCGGTCGCCGGCCTGATGGGTCTGGTCTTCGGGTTGATCGCCATCCGCCGGCAGGGCATCTATTTCGCCATGATCACGCTGGCGTTGAGCCAGATGGTGTTCTTCCTGGCGCTCCAGCTGCCCTTCACCCATGGCGAGGACGGCATCCAAGGCGTGCCGCGCGGCACCCTGTTCGGGCTGTTCGACCTCGGCCAGCCGCTGACCATGTACTACACCGTGCTGGCGATCTTCGTCGCCGGCTTCGCCCTGATCTGGCGCACGGTGCATTCGCCCTTCGGGCAGGTGCTGAAGGCGATCCGCGAGAACGAGCCGCGCGCGGTGTCGCTCGGCTACCGCACCGACCGCTACAAGCTGGTGGCCTTCGTGCTGTCGGCCTCGCTTGCCGGTCTGGCCGGCGGGACCAAGGCGCTGGTGTTCCAGCTCGCCAGCCTGACCGACGTGACGTGGCAGATGTCGGGCGAGGTGGTGCTGATGACGCTCTTGGGCGGCATGGGCACTTTGTTCGGGCCGGTGGTGGGTGCGGGGCTGGTGGTGACCTTGGAAAGTTATCTCGCCTCCACCAGCCTGCCGGTGCCGGTGGTGATCGGCTGCATCTTCGTCGTCTGCGTGCTGGTCTTCCGTCGCGGCATCGTCGGCGAGCTGCTGGCCCGCCTGCCGAAGCGGGGGCACTGACCCCGCCCGCCGTTTCCGTGGAGCTCCCGACAGAACTCCCCCAGGGGGGACCGAAAGGTCCCCCTCTTTTTCCTCATCCCATCACCCGCCCCTCTCCCGCGTGAGTTGAAAATCCCAAAACCGCGAAGGGGTATGGCGGAGGATGTAGAGAACAGGTCCGGGTTGCCTTTTTAAAAAGAGCGCCCGCGAGCCGTTCCGTAAAGGTCTGGTCTGATGAACGGGTGCGGATGACCGCGCGCACCCGCCCGATCCTGTGCGCCTTCCCTTTAATCCGACGGATGGGCTACTATGTTGACCTCTGATATTGTTGGCAAATTGCGCTGCAACGCAGCAGACCCCAAAGCGGGCATCGCAAGGGGCCTCGACACCGGGACGACGAAGATCGGTCCCGTTTGGGAGGGTGACGTGGGCGACACCGTGGATTTCGAAGCGCTGCGCCAGCGGGCGGTCCACTCCCTGTTCGAACATCTGGAATCCATGTGCGTCGGCGCCGTCGCCGTCGATCACGCCGGCCGCATCGCCTGGATGGACGAGAAGTACAAGGCTCTGCTGGGGGTTCCCGGCGATCCACGCGGCCGGCAGGTGGAGGACGTCATCCCCAACAGCCAGCTGCGCCGGGTGATCGACAGCGGCCAGCCGCAGCCGCTGGACATCATGGAGTTCGACGACCGGTCCTTCGTGGTGACGCGGATGCCGCTGTTCGGCACCGACGGCTCGATCATCGGCGCCATCGGCTTCGTGCTGTTCGACCGCGCCGAATATCTCCGCCCGCTGGTCCGCAAATACGAGAAGATGCAGGAGGAGCTGGCCCGCACCCAGCAGGAGCTGGCGCATGAGCGCCGCGCCAAATACTCCTTCTCGCAGTTCCTGGGCGCTAGCGAATCGATCCGCGAGATCAAGCGGCTGGGCCGCCGCGCCGCCCAGATGGATTCGACCGTCCTGCTGCTGGGCGAAACCGGGACCGGCAAGGAACTGCTGGCCCAGGCCATCCATTCCGCCAGCCCACGGGCGTCCAAGCCCTTCGTCGGCGTCAATGTCGCCGCCATTCCGGAAACCCTGCTGGAGGCGGAGTTCTTCGGCGTCGCCCCCGGCGCCTTCACCGGTGCCGACCGCCGCCACCGCGACGGCAAGTTCCAGCTTGCCAACGGCGGCACCCTGTTCCTCGACGAGATCGGCGACATGCCGCTGCCGGTGCAGGCCAAGCTTCTGCGCGTGTTGCAGGAGCGGGAGATCGAGCCGCTCGGCTCCAACAAGGTGGTGCGGGTCGATGTCCGCATCATCGCCGCCACCAGCCGCGACCTGCATGCCCTGGTGCGCGAGAAGCAGTTCCGCGCCGACCTCTATTACCGGCTGAACGTGGTGCCGATCACCCTGCCGCCGCTGCGCGACCGGCCGGAGGACATCGAGAGCATCGCCGACCGCATCCTGGAACAGCTGGCGATCCAGCAGGGCACGCCGCCGCGCGAGCTGCTGGAATCGGCGGTGCAGGTGCTGCGCGACTATGACTGGCCCGGCAATGTGCGCGAACTTTACAACACGCTGGAACGGGTGGTGGCGCTGACCGACGCGCCGATCCTGACCGCACCGTACATCCGCAGCGTGCTGCCCGGCCAGCATCCGGCCGGCGCGTCGGCCCTGCCGCTGGCGGCCGGCGCGCGGCCGTTGCAAGAGGTGCTGCACGCCGCCGAGCGCCACGCCATCGCCGCGGCGCTGGAGGAGGCGAACGGCGTCAAGGCGCGGGCGGCGAAGCTGCTGGGCATTTCGCGCGCGTCGCTGTACGAGCGCATGGTGACGCTGGGGCTGGGGGCGACCCAGTAGCGGCGGCACAGGCCGGCCGCAGTAAATTCCGTACTGCGGAACGCTGTTTCATTGACGTGCCGGCCCCCCACTGTCAGGATCGTCCCGCACTGGTTTGCGGGAGGGTTCGGGCATGCGCAGGCGGGAAGAGGCTCTGGTCGCCGACGATCTGGCGGAGGACGAGAAGGATCCGCGTTTCGTCACCGCACTGGCCCGCGGGCTGGAACTGCTGCGCGCCTTCCGCCGCAACGAGTCGATGCTGGGCAATCTGGAACTGGCGCAGCGCACCGGCCTGCCCAAGCCGACGGTGTCGCGGCTGACCTACACCTTGGCCAAGCTGGGATACCTCTCCTACGACCAGAACACCGGCAAGTACCGGCTCGGCACCTCGGTGCTGGCGCTCGGCTATGCCAGCCTGTCGGGCATGGGCATCCGGCAGGTCGCCCGCCCGCTGATGCAGGAACTGGCCGACCAGACCGGGCTGGCAGTGGCGCTGGGCGGGCGCGACCGGCTGAGCATGATCTATCTGGAATGCTGCAAGGCCACCGGCCCGATCACCCTGTCGCTGGATGTCGGCTCCCACATCAAGCTGTCGACCACCGGCATGGGCCGCGCCTATCTGGCCGCCCTGCCGGAGGCGGAACGGGCGCCGCTGATGGCGAAGCTGGAGGAGCATGAGGGGGAACGCTGGCCGGAGATCCGCGACGGCGTCCTCCAGGCCATCGAGGATTACCGGACGCGCGGCTATTGCCGCTCCATCGGTGCCTGGAAGTCGGAGGTCCATGCCGTCGGCGTTCCCTTCGTGCCGCGCGACGGCTCGCAGGTGCTGGCCTTCAACTGCGGCGGGCCGGCCTTCATGGTCGATCTGAAGAGGCTGGAGGAGGAGTTCGCGCCACGGCTGGTGGCGATGGTTCGGCGGATCGACGCGACCCTGTTCAACGGGTGAGGGAGCCCGTTCAACGGGCGGGGGACCGGGAAACCGCCGCCCCGTCCCGCGCCAATCGGTTTTTCCTATCGGAGTATCCTGAAAAATCGATTGGACGAATCAGGTGTTTATAGCCATTCTTTGAATCGTTCCAGACAGGCTTCCCGATCCGGGTTTGTCCTGTTCCGGCCGGTCCTCCATTCGGTGCCAGGGGGGCCGGCCCCCCGGAAGGGCGGGGATGTCGGGGATGTGCGGGCACGTTCAATCCAACGCCCCGCCGTCTCCGCCCTTCCGGGGTCTGGTCCTCTGTTCAAGCGTCCTGTCGGCCCGTCAGGCCGCCCTGACCCGCGACAGGAAGCCGTCCACCTCACTGCGCAGGCGCCCTGCCTCCTGCGACAGCAGCGAGGCGGCGGACAGCACCTCGTTCGACGAGGTGCCGGCCTCGTCGGCGGCCTTGCTGACGCCTGCGATGCTGGAAGAGACCTCCTGGGTTCCCTGGGCCGCCTGCTGGACGTTGCGGCCAATTTCGCCGGTGGCGGCAGTCTGCTCCTCGACCGCCGCCGCGATGCTGTTGGAGATCTCGTTCACCTGGGTGATGGTCCGGCCGATGTTGCGGATGGCAGTGACGGCGCCGCCGGTCTGGGTCTGGATTTCCGCGATCTGGGTGGAGATGTCCTCGGTCGCCTTGGCGGTCTGGTTGGCGAGCTGTTTCACCTCGCTCGCCACCACGGCGAAGCCTTTCCCCGCCTCGCCGGCCCGCGCCGCCTCGATGGTGGCGTTGAGTGCCAGCAGATTGGTCTGGCTGGCGATGTTCTGGATCAGGCTGACCACGTCGCCGATCCGCTGCGCCGCCACGGCCAGCCCTTCGACCGTGCCGTTGGTGCGCTCGGCCTCGCTCACCGCCTGACCGGAGATGGTGGCGGACTCGGCCACCTGCCGGCTGATTTCGCCGATGGAGCTGCTGAGCTCCTCCGAGGCCGCCGCCACCGTCTGCACGTTGGCCGAAGCCTGTTCGGTCGCGGCGGCGACCGCCGTCGACTGGCGGGCCGTCTCCTCGGCGACCGCCGACATGGTCCGCGCGGTGGACTGGAGCTGCGCCGCGGCGCTGGAGACCGCCTCGACGACGGTGCCGATGCTCGTCTCGAACTCGTCCGCCAAGCCGAGCATGGCCTGCCTGCGCTCCGCCGCCGCCCTGGCTTCGGCCTGCTTCGCCTCCTCCTCCAGCTCGCGGCTGCGGATCAGGTTGGCTTTGAAGATGCTGGCGGTTTCGGCGATTGCCCCCACCTCGTCGCGGCGGCCCGTTCCGGCGATCTCGACCGTCAGGTTGCCGTCGGCCAGCCCGCGCAGCGACGAGACGATGGATTTGATCGGCCCGACAATGCCCTTCTGCGAGACCAGCAGGCCGGGCAGCAGTCCCGCCAGGGTTCCGGCGCCGGCGAGGACGAACATCCAGGTCAGCTTCAGGGCCGCCATCTTCTCGGCCGTCCGCGCCAGCTCGGTCGAGTCCTTCTCGGTGAAATCGAGGAAGGCCGTGATGTCGCTGCGCAGGCTCCTGACGTCGGTGCGGCTCGCCTCCACGGCGACCTTGATCGTCCGCTGCCCGTCGGTCAGCGTGGACAAGCCCTGGACCTTGCGCGCCGCATCGAGGGACGCCGCCAGCTTCTCGTAATAGGCGGGAAGCTGGCGTTCGATCTTCTGCAGGATGACCACCTGCTCCCCTTCGACCGTGCCCTTGAGCCGCGCGATGGCGTCGGCAATCGCCTTGCGGCGCTCCTCGATGGCGGCGGATACGGTGCCGACCTCGCCCGGATCGATTGCGAGGCTGTATTCGTCGCGGTTGATTTCGGCAAGCAGACGATTGAGGCGGGAACTGAGACGCACCTCAGTCGTCGCTTCGTCAAGGTCCGTGATCGCAGATCCAAGGGATTGCAATCCAATTGCACCGAAGCCGGCAATTGTCATGCTCACTACGGAAAGCATGCTGACGATCAGCATGATCTTCATAGATATCTTAAGATTTCCCAAAGACATCCCTTAATACCCCCTCAAGTCGTGAGTTTTTATTTACAAATTTACAGGTTATTTTTATTAGAAATGCATTTTGTACGTTGCATAATCTTAAAATTGCTTTACCCGTTGCCACAAAATACAACCTATGAAGAAAGTCGTATTGCTGGAACGATTTTAAAGTATCTGTCGCCGGAGCGATGTTCTGCTATTGGGCGAGCCCGAGCCTCCGCCGTTTGCGCTTTTCGCGGTCGGGAACTCTTCATGACGGCGGGCCGTTTTCAGGATGCGGCTGGATTCCGGCGGGGAGACGTGGCTTGGCAGGCGGCTTGACGGACTGGCTGGTGCAGGTGATGCACAACCTCCACTATGTCGGGATTTTCTTTCTGGTGGCGTTGGCGCGGGTCTTCCCGCCGATCCCTGCCGAGTCGGTGATCCCGCTGGCGGGGATCGGGGCGGCGACCGGGGAATTCACGCTGGTCGGGGTGGCCATCGCCGGCGGGCTCGGCTCGCTGGCCGGACAGCTGGTGTGGTTCCTGCCGAGCCGGCTGATGGGCCGCGACCGGCTGGAGGCCTTTTTGAAGAAATACGGCCCCTGGCTGACCATCAACCCGAAGAAGGTGCGGCAGAGCACCGACTGGTTCGCCAGGCGCGGCGGGCTGGCCGTGTTGTTCTCGCAGCCGGTGCCGGGGGTGCGGACGCTGATCTCGATCCCGGCCGGCGCCTGCAAGATGTCGATCCTGAACTATTCGCTGGCGTCCGGCATCGGGTCGGTGCTGTGGACGCTGCTGCTGGCCTGGACCGGCTACATGCTGTCCACCTGGCCCTTCGCCCACCGGCTGGTCGGCTATTTCACCGTCGGGCTGCTGGTGGTGCTGGTGGGCCTCTATCTGTGGCGGCTGTCAAAGCACCTGCATCTGCTGCGCAAGGGCGGCACGGCCGCGGAGGCGCCGGGCGTCACGCCGTCGGCCGGCTGCTGAGAGGCGGTTGCCGACCGGGGATCAGGCCGTCGCCATTCCGACGATGCCGGTGGCGGCCATTCCCAGCGCCCACAGGCCGAACAGGCCCAGCGCCACGCCGGTGCAGTGGTTCAGCATGGTCAGCCCGCGGTCGGAGATGCGGTGGCGAACGGCGGCCACCCCCATCGACAGCGTTATCCACCACAGCGACGACCCGATGAAGACGCCCAGCACCAGGGTGGAGGCTTCCAGCCGGTCCAGCGTGCCGCCCAGTCCGAAGCCGGCGAAGATGGCGATGAAGGCCATGATGGTCGCCGGGTTGGTCAGGGTCAGCGACAGGCCTGTCATGAAGCCGGCCAGCCAGGATTTGGTGTCGGGGGCGGAAGCCGCCTCGCGCTCGTCGGCGTCGGGATGCTGGCGGAAGGTGCGGACCGCCACCACCAGCAGGAAGATGCCGCCGATCAGCTGGAAGGCGATCTCGTGGCCGCGCAGGAAGCTGAGCGCCGCCGACACGCCGAAGGCGGCGATGGCGCCATAGAAGGTGTCGGCCACCGCGGCGCCGAATCCGGTGAAGAAGCCCATCAGGGGGCCATGCTGAAGGGTGCGGCGGATGCACAGCAGGCCGATCGGCCCGACGGGTGCGGCGATGGCGAATCCGAGAGCGATTCCCTGCAAGAGCACCCAGACTTCGTTCACCGAGCGTCGCCCCCAATTTCTTTATGGCCAAGTTCAGATGGCCGTGCCTTCAGATGGCCGTGCCCGTCGCCAGTTCGTCGCAACGACTATCGGCGGGGGTGATAAACGCCCCAGCCCCCGTCGTCAACCGGGGGCGACCCGATTCGCTCCGTTGTTTCGTCCGCTTTCCCTGTTGTGTGAAATCATGGCGCGGTTATCCTTTGGGTCAAGTTTCCGCAGTCGGGAGTGGGTGGGACATGAAGACGCGTATTCTTGCAGCCATGCTGGCGGTGACCGCGGCCGGAGCTGGAGTCGGCGGCGGCGCTCCGGCGCTGGCCGACGATTTCTCGCCGGCCGTGGTGTTCGACCAGGGCGGCAAGTTCGACAAGTCCTTCAACGAGGCCGCCTATAACGGCGCCGAGCGGTTCAAGAAGGAAACCGGCACCGCCTACCGCGAGTTCGAGATCACCAACGAGGGCCAGCGCGAGCAGGCCATGCGCACGCTGGTCCGCCGCGGCGCCTCGGTCATCGTCGCCGTCGGCTTCTCGCAGACCGCGGCGGTGGACAAGGTGGCGAAGGAATCGCCCAAGACCAAGTTCTGCCTGATCGACGACAAGCTGGACGCCCCCAACGTCCAGTCCGTGACCTTCAAGGAGGAGGAGGGATCCTTCCTGGTCGGCATGGCGGCAGCGCTGGCGTCGAAGACCGGCAAGGTCGGCTTCATCGGCGGCATGGACATCCCGCTGATCCGCAACTTCCTGACCGGCTACGAGCAGGGCGTGAAGCATGTCGCGGCCGCCGACGAGGTGTTCGTCAACATGACCGGCACCACGCCGGCCGCCTGGAACGATCCCGGCCGCGGCGCCGAACTGGCCAAGAGCCAGTTCTCGCGCGGGGCCGACGTGGTCTTCGCCGCGGCGGGCGCCACCGGTCTCGGCGTGCTGCAGGCGGCTGCCGATGCCGGCAAGCTGTCCATCGGCGTCGACAGCAACCAGAACCATGTCCATCCCGGCAAGGTCCTGACCTCGATGGTCAAGCGGGTGGACGTCGTCGTCTACGACTGCATGAAGTCGGCGAAGGACGGCAGCTGGAAGGCCGGTCATCGCGTCGTCGGGCTGAAGGAGGACGGCGTCGGCTATGCGCTGGACGACAACAACCGCAAGCTGATCGCGCCGGAGATGGAAGCGAAGCTGGAAGAGGCGAAGAAGCAGATCATCGCGGGCTCGCTGGCGGTCAAGCCGTACCAGCCCTGAGCCCGGATGCTTCGATGACTGAAGGTCGTGCCCAGAAAAACGGGCCAATCGCCCTGGAGACGGTGGCGATCAACAAGTGGTTCGGCACCAACCATGCCAACCGCGACGTGTCGCTGTCGGTCCCGGCCGGCACCATCCATGGGGTGATCGGCGAGAACGGCGCCGGCAAGTCGACGATCATGAGCATCGTCTACGGCTATCTGCGCGCCGACAGCGGGGAAATCCGGGTGAACGGCAATCCTGCCGCCATCCGGACCCCGCGAGACGCTCTGGCTGCCGGCATCGGCATGGTCCATCAGCACTTCATGCTGGTGGACCCCTTCAGCGTGCTGGAGAATGTGCTGCTGGGGGCGGAAGGCGGCGTCACCCTGGCGGGCGGCCTCGCCCGGGCCAGGACCGAGCTGACCCGGCTGGCCCGCGATTATGGGCTGGAGGTCGATCTCGACAGCCCGGTCGGCGACCTGCCGGTCGGCGCCCAGCAGCGGGTCGAGATCCTGAAGGCGCTCTACCGCGGCGCCGACATCCTGATTTTGGATGAGCCCACCGGCGTGCTGACCCCGCAGGAGGCCGACCATCTGTTCCGCATCCTGCGGGCGCTGCGCCAGCAGGGCAAGACGGTCGTCATCATCACCCACAAGCTCCGCGAGATCATGGAGCTGACCGACAACGTCACGGTGATGCGGCGCGGGCAGGTGGTCGCCAACGTCGCCACCCGCGACACCAGCCGCGAGCAACTGGCCGAGCTGATGGTCGGCCGCAAGGTTCTGCTGCGCGTCGACAAGACGCCGGCCCATCCGGGGGCGGAGGTGCTGCGGGTCGAGGGCTTGCGGGTGCGCGATCCCTCGGGCGTGGAGCGGGTGAAGGGGGTCGGGCTGTCGGTGCGGGCCGGCGAGATCGTCGGCATCGCCGGCGTTTCCGGCAACGGCCAGTCCGAACTCCTGGAGGCGCTGGCCGGCATGCGGCCCATCGCCGGCGGATCCGTCCGCCTGCGCGGGGAGGAACTGGCCGGTCATCCCAACCGCTTCAACGCCCGCGCGCTGCGTGGCCTGGGCGTCGGGCATGTGCCGGAGGACCGGCAGAAGGTCGGGCTCGTCACCAGCTTCTCGGCGGAGGAATGCTCGATCCTGGGCTTCCAGGACGATCCGGCCTGGAACGGCCGGGTGCTTCTGGACCGCGACGCGGTGGCGGAAAGCTGCGCCCGCCGGATGGAGGAATACGACACCCGCCCGCGCGACGGCAGTCTGGCGGCGGCCAACTTCTCCGGCGGCAACCAGCAGAAGATCGTGCTGGCCCGCGAAATCGAGCGGAACCCCGACCTGCTGCTGGTCGGCCAGCCCACCCGCGGCGTCGACATCGGCGCCATCGAATTCATCCACCGCCGGTTGGTGGCGTTGCGCGACCAGGGCAAGGCGATCCTGCTGGTGTCGGTCGAACTGGACGAGATCCGGGCGCTCGCCGACCGCATCGTCGTGATGTTCGACGGCCACATCGTCGGCGAGGTGATGCCGGACCGGGCGGACGAGAAGACGCTGGGTCTGATGATGGCGGGTTGCGGGTGAGGGGTTCGCCCCTCACCAGGGAACGGTCCGCCCCTGATAGTCGAGATACTCCAGGCCGGGCCTGTCCTGCTTGGCGAGCAGCACATCGACCAGCTTCGGAATGCTGTCCTCGATGGACAGCGGTGCATCGGCACCGCCGAGTGCTGTCCGGATCCAGCCCGGCGCCATCACCGCCAGCGGACGGCCGCTGCCGGCCCGGCGCGCCGCGAAGCTGCGCATGAACATGTTCAGCGCCGCCTTGCTGCCGCGGTAAAGCTCCCGCTGGCCGGACAGGTTGTTGGCGATGCTTCCCTGTCCGGATGACATCACGCCGATCAGCCCGGCAGCGGTAACGTTGCGCTCCAGGCTTTCGATGACGCGCATCGGGCCGAGGGCGTTGGTGGTCATGACGTGGATGAACTCGTCGGTCGAGACCTCGCCGATGGTCTGCGTTGGGTCGCGGTTGGCGGTTCCGGCATTGACGAACAGGATGTCGAACGTTCTGCCCACCAGCCTGTCGCGGAGCGCGGCCAACTGGTCGGGCATGCAGATGTCCAGGCTTTCGATCTCGACCCGGCCGGGATGGGCGTCGGCCAGATCGTGCAGTTCGGTGCGATTGGGACCGCGCACCGTGCCGAGAACGCTCCAGCCCTTCTTCAGGAATTCCGCCGCCATGGCATGGCCGAGGCCGCGCGACGCGCCGACCAGAAGAATGCTGCGATGGGAGTCGGTGGGGAGATGCTGCATGGGATCGTGGCTCCTGCTGTCGATGTCCATGCTCCATATGTCCGGAGCCCCGGCCTTGCGCCAGCCGCACAGGATGCAAAGATCGATTGCGTCCGGCGCTATGCGTCGGCTGTCCGCCCGGTTATCCTGCGCCGATGCAGGCCATCGACTTGAACCTTCTCCTGCCGCTGGATGCGCTGCTGACCGAACGCAGCGTGACGGGGGCCGCCCGCCGCCTGGGCCTGAGCTCTTCCGCCATGAGCCGGACGCTTGCGCGGCTGCGCCGGGTGACGGGCGACCCGCTGCTGGTCCAGGCCGGCCGCAGCCTTGTCCCGACGCCCTATGCCGAGGAGATTTCCGGCCATGTCCATGCGCTCTGCCGCGACGTGCAGGCGGCCCTTCGGCCTGCCGGCGGGCGGCTGGACCTCGCATCGGTTCGTCGCACCTTCACCATCCGGGCCGGCGAGGGGTTCGTGGAGCTGATGGCGGCGCCGGTGATGGTTGCAGTGGCGGATGCCGCGCCGCATGTGCGCCTGCGGTTCGTGCCGAAGCCCGACAAGGAGGCGGAGCCGCTGCGGGACGGGCGGATCGACCTGGAGATCGGTGTGCTCGGCACCTCGGCGCCGGAGTTGCTGACGCAGCTGCTGTTCCGCGACAGGCTGGTCGGTGTCGCCCGCAGCGGGCATCCGCTGCTCGCGGACGGCGCGGTGACGCTGGAACGCTATGCCGCCTGCGGCCATGTCGCCGCGTCGCGCCGGGGCGAGTTTCACGGACCGGTCGACGACGCGCTGGCGGAACTGGGCCTCATCCGCACCGTGCCCCTGGTCGTTCCGCGCTACCCCGACGCGATGCGGGTCGCCGCCGGGTCGGATCTGATCGCGGCAGTTCCGCGCTCCTGCCTGGGCAACAGCCTGACGGCCGGCGATGCCGGCTGGGGATTGCAAAGCTTCGAGCTGCCGGTGCGGACGGCGGATTTCGCCATCTCCGCCATCTGGCATCCGCGCCTGCAGGCGGACCCGGCCCACCGCTGGCTCCGCGAGACCATCGCGGCGGTGTGCCGGCGGGCCTATCCGTAAGGACGGCCCGCGGCCTGTGCTTCCAAACCGGTTACTTCGCGAACAGCTTCGACATGTCGGCGAAGGCCTTGAACTCCAGGGCGTTGCCGGCGGGGTCGAGGAAGAACATGGTGGACTGCTCGCCGACCTGACCCTTGAAGCGGGTGTAGGGCTCGATCACGAACTTGATGCCGGCGGCCTTCAGCTTCTCGGCGAAGGCGTCCCAGTCGGCGGGTTGCAGCACGACGCCGAAATGCGGGACCGGCACGTCGTGGCCGTCC
Organism: Azospirillum sp. 11R-A; assembly: GCF_049472615.1. NCBI lineage: Bacteria > Pseudomonadati > Pseudomonadota > Alphaproteobacteria > Rhodospirillales > Azospirillaceae > Azospirillum > Azospirillum sp. 11R-A. Next base: position 14,853 of record NZ_JBCEBL010000002.1, read on the forward strand.
ACCGGGTTGTGGTGGGCCGGGGCGGCGCTGGGGTCGCGCGGCTTCAGATGGGCGACGATCTGGTGGCCGAACAGGTCGAAGTCGATCCACTCGTCGCTGCTGCGCCCCTCCGGGCAGCCCAGGACGGTGCCGTAGAAATGGCGGGCGGCGGCCAGATCGTCGACCGGGAAGGCGATGTGGAAGGGCGTCAGCGTCGTCATCGGAGGGTTGGCCTTTCGCGACCGGGTGGCGGTGAGCTGCCAGTGTGGCTGCCGGGGGGCTGTTTGTGCCCCAAGCAGAGCGTATCCCGGCACACTTGACAAACGAGTTCTCGGGCAGAGATTTATGAGTTCAACTCATGATTCGGATTGTCCATGCCCGACCGCGTCCTGCCGTCGCTCAACGCCGTCCGCAGCTTCGTCGCGGTGGCCCGCCATCTCAGCTTCACCAGGGCGGCCGACGAGCTGGCGGTGACCCAGGGTGCGGTCAGCCGCATGATGCAGACCCTCCAGGCCGATCTGGGGGTCGAGCTGATCCGCCGTGTCGGCCGCGGCATCGAACTGACGCCGACCGGGGCAGCCTTCTACAGCGAGGCGTCGGCGGCGCTCGACCGCATCGCCGCGGCGGCGCGGGCGGCCCGCGCGCAGGAGGGCGGGGTGCTGCGGGTCAGTGCGCTGCCGACCCTGACGCAGCGCTGGCTGATCCCGCGGCTGAAGGGATTCCAGGCGGAGAACCCCGACATCCAGGTCGAGGTCAGCATCGGCGAGCACCGCGTCGATTTCGCCAAGGAGCGCATCGACGTCGCCATCCGCTATGGCGTGGAGGAGTGGCCGGGGGCGGAGATCGCGACCCTGATGCCGGAGACGATGGGCGTCTTCTGCGCACCCTCGCTGCTGGAGCAGGGGCCGCCGTTGAGCCATCCCGCCGATCTGGCGCAGCACCGGCTGTTGCAGCACACCACCCGGCCCGATTCCTGGCGTGTCTACCTCGCTGCCTTCGGCCTGCCGCTGCCCGAGGCGGCGCTGTCTCTGGCCTTCGAGCATTTCTTCATGATCATCGAAGCGGCGTCGGCGGGCATGGGGGTCGCCCTGCTGCCGGTCTTCCTGGTCGGAGACGATGTGGCGTCGGGGCGGCTGGTCCAGCCCTTCACCGAGACGCTGCGGCCGCGCGGCCGCTACCTGATCGCCCACGCGCCGGGCGCCGAGCGGGCGCGCCGGGTGCGCCGCTTCAAGGAATGGCTGCTGACCGAGGTGGCATAGAGTGTGATCGCTTCAGACGGAATCGTCTGAAGCGTGAATCGCACGGAAAATCAAAAAGCCAGAGTCCGGCTACTCCAGCGTGCCGGCCGCCTCATGCCGGTCCTCGCCGGTCGCCAGCAGGGTGTCCACGGCGATGCGCAGGCCGGCGACCACCCGGTCGATGGCCATCGACGGCATGCCGGGGTGGCGCACCGCCTGTTCTGGTGCGAGCGGGATGTGCAGGAAGCCGACGCGCAAGCCCGGCCGCCGCACTGCCCGCAGATGGCAGGCGCCGTAGAACAGGTGGTTGCAGACGAAGCTGCCGGCGCTGTGCGACAGGCCGGCGGGGATGCCGGCGTCGCGCAGGGCGGCTGCCATCGCCTTGACCGGCAGGCTGGCGAAATAGGCGGCGGGGCCGTCCGCCACCACCGGCGCATCGACCGGCCGGTTGCCGGCATTGTCGGGGATGCGGGCGTCGTCGAGGTTGACGGCCACCCGCTCCAGCGACAGCTCCGCCCGGCTCTGCGCCTGCCCGACGGCGAGCAGTGCCACCGGATCGGTTTCCGCCACCGCGCGCTCCAGCGCGTCGAGCGCCGCACCGAACACGCAGGGCATCAGCCGGGCGGCGACACGGTGGCCGCGGCAGTCCCAGCCGTCCAGCTGCCGCACCGCCTCCCAGGACGGGTTGACGGGCTCGCCGCCGAACGGCTCGAAGCCGGTCAGAAGGACGGTGGGCATCGCAGAGTCCTTGAGAAATTTCATCGTGTCCGAGCCGGCCCCCGATGATGGCGGGGGAACTGCACCGCGCGCAACAGCTCTTCGCGCACCCGCGCCACCACCGGCGCCCAATCGCCGGGGCGCTGCTGGCGGAACAGGCGGAGCGTCGGGTACCAGGGGCTGTCGTCGCGGTCGAGCAGCCAGCGCCAGCAGCCGCTGAAGCGCGACAGCACCCACACCGGCACGCCCAGCGCGCCGGCAAGATGGACGACGGCGGTGTCCACCCCGATCACGAGGTCGAGCTGCCGGACGATGGCCGCGGTGTCGGCGAAGTCGGTGACTCCGGGCATCGGGTCGAAGACCGCCGGCCTGTCCAGCTGAGCCGCCGCCGGTCCCTTTTGCAGGCTGACCCAGGACACGCCCGGCACCGTCAGCAGCGGCGCGAGCTGGGCAAGGGCGAGGCTGCGGCGGGCGTCGGTCCGGCTGGCGGCGGCATGGCCCAGCCGCGGGTCGCCGGCCCAGACCAGCCCGACCCGCAAATCCTCCGTCTCCGGCAAAGCTCCGGTCCAGTGCCGGACGGCGTCCGGCGGGGCGGCCAGATAGGGCTCCACCGCCGGAATGCGGTCGGGCGTCACCGCCAGCCGCTGCATCAGCGACAGCAGCGGCACCCAGAGATCGTAGGTGTCGGGATTGGGCAGGGCGGCGGTCACCGCATCGACGCCCGCCATGCCGGCGAGCAGCCGGACCAGCGGCACCCGGCAGTGCAGGACGATCCGCCGCGCGCCGCGCGCCTTCACCAGCGGGATCAGGCGGGCGAATTGCAGGGTGTCGCCGAATCCCTGTTCCTCCACCACCAGCAGGGTCTTGCCGGCGATGTCCTGGCCTGTCCATTCGGGTTTGGTGCAGGCAGGCTTGGTCAGCGCCAGTTCCCGTGCCTGCCAGCGCGCCTCGTACGCCTGCCAGCCTTCCGCGAACAGCCCGTGCTGGAGCAGGGCCTCGGCCAGATTGTAGCGCACGCTGGGCATTGCCGGCGCGAGAGTGGCAGCGCGGCGCAGCAGGACCAGCGCGCCGGCAGGGTCGCCGCAGTCCTGCCCGGCATGGGCCATCGCCAGATAGGGGGCGTGGAGGCCGGGGACCAGCGCGATGGCCCGGCGGCAGGCGTCGAGGGCGGCCAACGGATGGTCGGCCTCCTGCAAGATCGCGCCGAGGTTGGCGTAGGCCTCGGCCATGTCGGGGCAGCGGACCAGCGCCTCGATGCAGGAGGACACCGCCTCGTCCGCCCGGCCGAGCCGGCGCAGGGCCGCGCCGCGGTTGGCATAGGCGTGCGCCGCCTGCGCGGGAGGCAGCCGCGGGTCGCCCAGCAGCCGGTCATAGATTGCCAGCGCCTGTGCCCAGCATCCGGCCCGATGCAGGCGCAGGGCCGTGGCGAAGCCGGTTTCGAAGCCGGTTTCGTCGGCACTCGTCGGCGCGGACGGCCGGGAGACTTCGGGGTGGGCGCGGGGGATGGTTTTCGACATGGGCCGCCTCCACGAGGCCGGCGGAAACCGCCGGCGCTGATGGAGGGGTTACACGGTGCCGTCCGCCGAAGCTGGCGCGGATTCCGGAGGCAGCTGTCTTCGGGTCAGGCCGCGACGGCCGCTGCCAGGACGCGGGTCTGGCGGGCGACCTTCTCGAAGGCCTTTTCCTCGATCTGGCGGATGCGCTCGCGGCTGACGCCGTAGCGGACCGACAGATCCTCCAGGGTCAGCGGGCTGTCGGACAGGCGGCGGCTGGTCAGGATGTCGCGCTCGCGGTCGTTCAGCACGGCCATCGCCTCGTGCAGCAGGGCGCTGCGCTGACGGGCCTCACCGCGTTCGACCAGCGACTCCTCCACCGACGGACGCTCGTCGGCCAGCAAATCCTGCCATTCGCCCGAATCGCCGTCGGCGCTCATCGGCGCGTTCAGCGAGGCCACCGGCCCCGACATCCGGCGGTTCATGGCGACCACGTCATCCTCGGGCACCGACAGGTCGGTGGCGATGCTGGTGACGCTGTCGGGGTGCAGGTCGCCGCTGCCATACTCGCCCAGCTTCCGCTTCAGGCGGCCCAGGCTGAAGAACAGCTTCTTCTGCGCGGCGGTGGTGCCGATCTTCACGAGGCTCCAGGACCGCAGGATGTAATCCTGGATCGAGGCCTTGATCCACCACATCGCGTAGGTGGACAGGCGGAAGCCGCGTTCGGGTTCGAATTTCTTGACGGCGGTCATCAGGCCGAGATTGCCCTCGGCGATCAGGTCGGACAGCGGCAGGCCGTAGCCGCGGTAACCGCCGGCGATCTTGACGACGAGACGGAGGTGGCTGGTGACCAGCCTGTGCGCCGCATCGACATCGCCATGCTCGGTCCAGGCCTTGGCCAGCATGTATTCGTCCTCGGCCGTCAGGACCGGGTAACGGTGCGTGTCGTTGATGTAGCGGGACAGGGATTCGCCGGAATCGGGCGAACGGAGGGCAATGGCGGTGCTCATGTCACATCCTCGTGCAAAGCGATATGACGGGTTCAGGACCCCCAAGGCGGCGGGCCCAGGCCTCTCCGGCGGAGCAGGCAGGCATATAGTACAAAACTGGTGCTGTAAGTCAAGCGCGGCGGTCGGGTATAGGAGGTTCAGGGGGGCGGCTGGTTCCGGCGGTACTGGCCCGGCGTGACGCCGAAGGCGCGCCGGAAACAGCGGCCGAGATGGCTTTGATCGGAAAAGCCGGCTTCGGCCGCCACGGCGGCGACCGGTTCTCCGGCCCGCAGCAGGCGCCGCGCCTCGTTCAATCGTCCGGACAGCCGGAAGAGCTGCGGCGGGACGCCATGCTGCTTGCGAAAGCTGCGCGAGAAGCCTTCGCGGCTCATCCCGGCAAGGCGGGCGCCCTCGCCAACCGTTTCCCAGGAGGGGGGCATCGCCTCCACCCGTTGCGGCGGCATGCCGTCCTCGCACTGGTGGCTCTCGATCATCGCCGCCAGATCGGGCCAGCCGATGCTCCCCTGCCGCCGCCACAGCAGCGCCATCGCGGCAAACAGGGCCGCGGCGTTGCAGGCCCCGGGCGAGGTGTAGATGTTGATGCAGAAGACATCGGCCGGTTCGGAAAGGGAGCTGTGCGGCGTTCCGGCCGGAATTCTCACCCCCCGGCCCGGTGCGACCTCGAACGGCCTGTCCTTCATCAGGAAGCGCCGACGGCCCGACAGGACGAAGGTCAGCTGGTCTTCTTCATGGAAATGCACCGGCAGCGAGACGTCCTGTCCGCACACGACGCCGAGTTCGACGATGTCGCGGCTGAACGGGCGCCAATAGTTCCAGGCGCCGCCGCTGCCCATGCCGCCGCTGCCCATGCCGTTGGGGAACTGAAAAGACACCGCCATGACCAACCACCCCGCTTCCGGCCGCAACCCTTTCAAAAAACGACTTTCGCGCAACCGTAATCAAGTCCCGGTTGCATGGGCAAGGCCGCGGTTTGGTTTGGTCACATGCGTTCCAGACGGCGGAGCCACGGCGCTGCTATCCATCCTCCGGGACGCGCCGCATGGAAAGCCCTCCATGCCGGCCGGCATGTTTTCGGGGGAGTATGGCATGACCGCCGCCTTGTCCGCCTTTTCCTATCTTCTCGTCGTCGGTGCCGGCGTGAGCGTCGCTTTGCAGCAGGTGCTGAACGCGAACCTGCGGGCCGAACTCGGGTCGCCCTGGTGGGCGGGCTTCGTCAGCTACTTTGTCGGCATGCTGGCGATGCTGGCGGTGGCGCTGACCTCCTCCGGTCCCCGGCTCACCGACCAGCTGGCCGGACCGACGTCGTGGCTGTCGTGGACGGGGGGCCTTTTCGGCGCGCTGTTCATCGGGACCGCCATCCTGATGGTTCCCCGCCTCGGCGCCGCGACCGTGCTCGCCCTGATCGTCGTCGGCCAGATGCTCGGCTCGCTTGCCTTCGACCATTTCGGCCTGTTCGGCCTTCCCCACCATCCGGTGAGCCTCACCCGGCTGGCCGGCGCGGCGTCCCTGCTGCTGGGCGTCGTCCTGATCCGCGTCTGACACCGGGAGGCCATGGTGAAGCTGGTCATCGTATCCGACATCCACGGCAATCACGACGCCTTGCGCGCCCTGCCCGAGGCGTATGACGAACTCTGGGTGCTGGGCGATCTCGTGAATTACGGGCCGCAACCGAACGACGTCGTCACCGACATCATGGGAAAGGCGTCCCTGGCGATCCAGGGAAACCACGACCATGCGGTGGCGCACGACGACGACCGACGCTGGAGCGCGCGCTATCGTCCGTTGGCCGAAGCGACCAGACGCTACACGTCGTCCGCCCTCGGCGACGCGCAGAAGGCCTATCTGCGCGGGCTTCCGCAGCAGGCGCAGGCCGAGCGCGACGGCCTCCGGTTTTCACCTGACGCACGCGATGCCGTCGGATCCGCTCTATGGCCGGCATCCCGAGGACGCCGCCGGGTGGGAGAGGGAACTCGACGGATTGCGGGCCGATGTCCTCCTCGTCGGGCACACCCATGTGCCGATGCTGCGCAGGGTCGGCGACAGGATGGTGCTCAATCCGGGAAGCCTCGGCCAGCCCCGCAACGGCACGACGCTGGCAAGCTACGCCGTCTGCCAGGACGGTCGTTTCGAACTCAAATCCTTTCGCTATCCGGTCGAGGCGACGATTGCGAAGCTCAAGAGCCTGGGCTTGCCGCGCCCTGTCGAAAGCGAACTGGTCGCCATCCTCGAAACCGGTTCGGTCCGATCGGACGCAGACACCGCCCGACGCTAATTCTGTTGCCCGGCGGGGGAGGGGCGCTTACGGTCGCATGTCGCCCCACATATGGTCTTTCCCACCGGTCCCCCTGTCCAGATGCCGCGTCCCGTGATCCGCCGCCTGATCGATGCCGTGCCGACCGCCGTCCTGCCGATGGTGGCGGGGGTGGGGCTGTCGGCGCTGGTGGCGCCGCAGCCGGATGCCGCCATGGCGCTGCTGCGCGGGCTGGTGGTGACGCTTCTGCTGACGCTGCCGTCGCTGGCGGTCGGGACCGCGCTGGGCACGCTCGCCGGATCCTGGGCTGCGGTCGCGCCGCGGTCGGCCGGCGGTCTGGTCGGCCGGCTGCTGGCCGGAGCCGGGCCGCTGCTGCCCGGATTCCTGCTGGCCGCCGTCGCCGCGCTCGCGGTGCGGGCCGGGGCGTCGGCGGCGCCGCTGGGCTGGACCGCCCTGTCGATTCCCGCCGCTTGCCAGGCCGCCCGGCTGGCGCGCCCGGCGATGGGCCGCGCCCTGGGTCCGGGGCCGGAGGGCGGGGCGGTGCGGATGGCCCGCGGGCTGGGGCTGGACGAGCGCACCGTGCTGCGCCACCACGCCCTGCCGCAGGCGGTCGCCCCGGTGATGGGGGGCTTGCGCGCCGCGGTGCTGGCGGCGATGGTCGGCGCGGTGGCGCTGGAAAGCCTGCTGGATCTGCCGGGGGCGGGCGCGCTGATGGTCGATGCCGCCCGCGCCGGATCGGCAGCCGGTGCGGTGCCGGTCCTGGTGGCACTGGGCGGGCTGACCGCGCTATTGAACGCGCTGGGCCTCGGGGTGCGCGACTGGATCGACCCGGCCAACCACAGCTCCACGCCCTATGAAGGGGCGTGACCGAAGAAGGACCCCGATGGCCGAGTACGACCAACCGCCGCTTTCCCATCCGGTTCCGCCGGAGACCCCGCGTGCCGGCTTCGCCCGCGGGCTGTCGGGTGCCGCCATCCTCGCCGCCCTGGCGCTCGCCTGCGCCGCGGCGCCGCTGATGGCCGACGGCAGCGCGGTGCACCGGCTGGACGCCGACCCGGTCGCCGCCGCGCTGCTCGACGGGCGGGGCAGCCTGTCCTTCGCCCTGCTGGCCGCGGTGCTGGGCGGGCTGCTGGGCATCAGCTGGGCGCTGCTGGCCGGGATGCTCGGCACGCTGACGGGCAGCCGGGCGGAGCGGCGCACCATCGCCGCCGCCCAGCGGATGGCCGGCTGGCCGCTCGCCCTGCTGGTTCCGCTCGCCGGCGGGCTGATGGGGCCGGTCTGGCTGCTGGCGCTGGTCACCGCGCTGACCGCGGCGCCCGCGGTCGCGGCGCTCGCCCATGCCGAGCTGTCGAGCCTGATGCGGGCGGAGTTCCTGACCGCCGCCCGCGCCGCCGGCCTGCCGGAAGGCGAGGTGGTGCGCCGGCACCTGATCCCCAACCTGACGCGCCCGCTGCTGGCCGCCGGGGTGCTGGCCCTGCCGCGGGTTCTGGCGGCGGAGAGTTTCGCCAGCCTGCTCGGCCTCGGGCTGCCGCCGGCCCTGGGCAGTTGGGGCGCCTCGGTCGGGCTGGCGGCGCGGCTGGGCGACCCGGTGGCCTTCGTCCCGCCGGCCCTGCTGCTGGCGCTCGCCCTCTGGGCCGCCTGCGCCATCGCCGACGGCATGGCGGCCGGACAGCGCAAACCATGACCGACGCATCCGTCCTTGGGGCCACGAAGCCCGCGCCGGTCGAGACCGAGGCGCTGACCCTCATGCTGGGCGACCGTGTCCTGCTCGACCGCGCCACTCTGCGGGTGGAGCGCGGGCAGGTCCTGGCCATCACCGGCGGGGCCGGCAGCGGCAAGACCGCCCTGCTGGGGGCGCTCGCCGGGCAACTGCCGGCCGGTGTCGACATGGCGGGCACCGCCCGCGTCGACGGCCATCTGCTGATCGCCCAGGGCGGCCGGCTGGCGCCGCGCCGGCCGCTGGCCCTGCAGGTGGCGGAGGTGGTCGGCCACCATCTGGGGCTCGACCTGCGGTCGTCGCTGCGCCGCATGGCCGACGGTCTGGACCGCATGGGCGTTCCCGCCGCCGCCCGGCGCTTCGACCTGCCGCCGGAACAGCTGCCGGAGCAGCTGCGCTGGGCCTGCCTGTTCGCCATGGCGGTGGCGGTGGGGCCGGCGGTGCTGCTGGCCGACGCGCCGGCCGCCGGGCTGGACCCGACGGTGCGGCTGCGGCTTCTCCACCGGCTGGCCGACTGGGCGCGGGCCGACGGGGTGGCGCTGATCCTGGCCGGTCGGCCGGAGGATGGGCTGGCCGGTCCGGCCGACTGGGTGCTGGCGCTGCGCCGCGCCCGTCTGCTGCCGCCCAACCCGGCAAGGACCGAACCGCTGGCGCCGCTGGAGCCGCCTGGAGCCGCCCGCCTGCATGCCCGCGGTCTCGGCATGTCCTATCCGCTCGCCCCTGGCCCGGGGGGGAAGGCGCGGTCGTTGGCGGTGCTGCATGGCATCGACCTGGATTTGCGGACGGGCGAGACGCTGGCCCTGCTGGGCGAGACCGGCAGCGCCAAGGCGACGCTCGCCCGTTCGCTGCTGTGCCTGCCGCCGCCGACGGCGGGGGCGGTGGTGTGGATGGGCCGCGACCTGATGGCGACCGCCGCGCCACCGGCTGCGGGTGACGCCAACGACCCCGACCGTGGTGGATTGCGCCGCGCCCGGCGCGACCTGCAACCGCTGTTCCCCGACCCGGCCGCCTCCTTCGACCCGGCGATGACGCTCGGCGCCCAGTTCGGCCTCGTGCTGGAGAGCCTGCGCCCGGACATCGCCGCCGACCGCCGCGACCACCGCATCGACGAGGCGCTGGAGGAGGCCGGCCTGCGTCCGGAGGCGGCGCTCCGCTGGCCGTCGGCGCTGAGCGTCGCGGAGGCCGCCCATGCCGGCCTTGCCCGCGCCATCCTGTCGGAGCCGCGGGTGCTGGTCGCCGACGAGCCGGCATCCAGCCTGTCGGCGGAGGAACGCGAAACCTTCCTCGACACGCTGATGGCGGTGCGCGACCGCCGCCGGCTGTCGCTGGTCCTGGCGACCGAGCGGTATGACGAGGGGCTGCGCGATGCCCATCGCGGCGTCGTGATGCTGGCCGGCCGGGTGGTGGAGAGCGCCGACGCCGGAACGCTGCGCACGGCGCCGCTGCACCCCTACAGCCGGGCGATGCTGGCGGCGGCGCAGGGCGAACGCCCGGCGCTGGAGGGCGACGCGCCGTCGGCCTTCGCCCAGCCGGCCGGCTGTCCGCTGCGCCGCCGCTGTCCGCTGGCACGGGAGTTCTGTGCCCAGGCCGTTCCGACGCTGGAGGAGGTGGCGCCCGGCCACCATGTGGCCTGCCATTACTGGGACACGCCGGCTGACGGGTGAATGGGGTCGACTCAACGGCTGGCTGTTTTCATGCCATCGTGTTATCCTTTCAGGACGTTGGTTTCCACATCGTGAACGCCTGCCGCCGGGGAGCCGATGCCGTCCCTGTCCGTCACCATGCCCGATCTGAACCGTCTGCCGGCACTGGAGCTGCTGGCCGGGCTCGCCACGCCGCTGTGGCTGGCGCGGGCGGAGGATGGCGGCGTGGTCTGGCTGAACGGGACGGCCCGCGCGCTGTTCGGCCCGGAGGCCGTGGGCGGCAGCCTGCGGATCGAGCCGGCCGGACCGGCAGTGGCCACCGCCGGGACGAAGACCGAGCGCGCCGTGATCGTCCGGGGAGCCGACGGCCCGCCGCTCGCCCTGACCGCCCGCATCGGACCTGTGCCGGACTGCGGTCTGATCCTGGTGGAGGCGACTGCCGACAGTGCCGACCTGAAGGCCCAGGCGCTGGAGCTGGCTGCGGCCAACCGTCGCAAGTCCGAGTATGTCCACCATTTGAGCCACGAGCTGCGCACGCCGCTGACCGCCGTCATCGGCTTCGCCGAGATCCTGCGCGACCGGCTGCTGGGACCGCCCGACAGCCCGCGCTATGGCGAGGCGGCGGCCCAGATCGTCGCCGCCGGCGACTATATGCTGGAACTGATCAACAATCTGCTCGACCTTGCCCGCATCGAGGCCGGGCGGCTGGACCTGCATGAGGAGGAGTGCCCGCCGGCCCTGATCGTCGATGCCACCCTGTCGATGATGGCGGATCGGGCGGAGCGGTCGGGCGTGACCCTGTCCGCCCGCCTGCCGGACGATCTGCCGGTGCTGTGGGCCGATCCGTCGCTGGTCCGGCAGATGCTGACCAACCTCGTCGGTAACGCGCTGAAATTCACCGCTGCCGGCGGCCATGTGACGGTGTGGGCGGAGTGTGACGCGGATGGCGGTCTGGTCCTGGCGGTCGCCGACGACGGTCGCGGCATGCCGCCCGACCGCATTCCGCAGGCGCTGACCGCCTTCGCGCAGCTGCACGATCCCGCCCATGATCCGATGACGGTGGCCCAGCATGGCTCCGGCCTCGGCCTGCCGCTGACCGCCGCCCTGGTGGAACTGCATGGCGGCAGGATCGCCGTCGACAGCGCACCGGGGTGCGGCACGACGGTGCGGCTGCGCTTTCCGCCGGAGCGGGTGGTGGGGTAGGCGGAGCCGGCTTCAGTATGCGTGAGCGTCGCCCAGCACTCCCGCCAAGGCCGGCGCCAGATCGCCGGCACCGACCACGGTCACCCGCTCCAGCCCCAGCCAGCCGGCCAGCCGCCGCAGCTCCGCCCCCAGGGCCGGGGCGACGGCATCGACCTGGGCATGCGGTTCGGCATGGGCGGCCTGGACCAGCAGGGTGGTGGCTTTGCGGTCAGATTTCAGATCGACGCGGGCGGCGATGCGCTCGTCCATCAGGAAGGGCAGGACGTAATAACCATGCTCGCGCTTGTGGGCGGGGGTGTAGATTTCCAGCCGGATGCGGGCGCCGAACAGGCGCTCGGTGCGCTGCCGCTCCCAGACCAGCGAATCGAAGGGGGAGAGCAGGGCGCGGGACACGGCCTTGCGCGGGATGCGCAGGTCGGGAGTGACGTAGGCGATGCGGTCCCAGCCCTCCACCGTCACCGGCAGCAGGTCGCCGGCCTCCACCAGCTCGGCGATGCGCAGGCGGGCGTCGGCGACATCGAGCCGGTGATAGTCGCGCAGGTCGCGCTCGGTCGCCACGCCATGGGCGCGGGCGGCGATGCGCAGCAGGGCGCGCTGGGCCTCCTCCTCCTCCGGGGTGGGGGTGTCGAGCACGGCGGCGGGCAGCACCCGCTCCGGCAGGTCGTAGAGCCGTTCGAACCCGCGCCGGCCGGCGGTGGTGACGAGGCCGGCCCAGAACAGATACTCCAGCGCCCGCTTGCCGTCGCTCCACCCCCACCAGCCGCCGGCCCCGCGCCCGGCCTCGCTGAGTTCGGACGCCCCCATCGGCCCGCGCGACGCCACCTCCGCCAGGACCGACTCGATGTAGGGACGGCGTTCGACGGCGAAGCGCGCCAGCGCGCCATAGGTGCCTTCGCCGCGTTCGGCCCGCGCCATGCGCCAGCGGAACAGCGGCTGCTGCTCCACCGGGATCAGGGAGGCTTCGTGACCCCAATATTCGAACAGCGCCCGCCGCTTGCCGCCATAGGCCAGCCGGTCGAGCAGAGCCGCCTCGTACGGACCGAGCCGCGAGAAGAGCGGCAGGTAATGGGAGCGCACCAGCACATTGACGGAGTCGATCTGCACCAACCCCAGCCGCCCGATCAGGCGCCGGGCGTGGCGGGCTTCGACCGTGTCGGCGTCGACTGGGTCGGTGGTGGCGGTGTTGGGGAAACCCTGGGCGGCGATGGCGACGCGGCGCGCTTCGCGCAGGGACAGGCTGTCTGGACGGGGCATGGGTTCGGAGGGAGGTTGGATGGGACGCCAGCTTGAGAATGCGTTTGATTTTCGTCAAGGCGGCGTGGAGGCGCTGCGCGCAGGCTGACGGTCATCCTGCATTGCAGCACCCGTCCTGCGGAGTTCCTGTCCATGTCCTCCCCCAGTCTTGCCGGCCGTGACGACGGCCCCGCCATCCCGATCCTGTTCCAGTATGGCTTCCGCTTCTTCTTCCTGTTCAGCGGCGTGGCCGCGGTCGGGCTGCTGGCCGCCTGGCTGGGCGTGCTGGTGACCGGGGAATGGCCGGAGCATGCGGCGGGCGCCAGCGCCTGGCATGCGCACGAGATGCTGTTCGGCATGGTGGTGGCCGCCGTCGCCGGCTTCCTGCTGACCGCGGTGCCGAGCTGGACGGGGACCAAGGCGGTGTCCGGCGCACCGCTGATGGCGCTCGCGGCGCTGTGGATGGCCGGCCGCATCGCCGTCTTCCCCTGGACCGGCATGCCGGAAGCGGTGGCGGCGGTGATCGACATCGCCTTCCTGCCGGGGCTCGGCATCGCGCTCGCCCGGCCGCTGGTGAAGGCGGGCAAGTGGCGGAACAGCGCCTTCCTGATCCTGATCGGGCTGCTGACCGCCGCCAATTCGCTGATCCATCTGGACTGGCTGGAGATGCTGGACGGCGGGGCGGATGCCGGCTTCGCGCTCGGGCTCGGCATCATCCTGATGATGGTGACGGTGATCGGCGGGCGCATCCTGCCGGCCTTCACCCGCAACGGGCTCGGCAAGGCGGGCCTGGGCGTGCGGTCCTGGCCGATGGTGGAGCGGCCGACGCTGGCTCTGACGCTGGCGCTGATCCCGGCGACGATGGTGGCCCCGGAGTCGGCGGTCACCGGACTGATCGCACTCGCCGCCGCGGTGGCCCATGCCGTGCGGCTGGCCGGCTGGCAGGGCTGGAAAGCCTGGCGCTCGCCGATCCTGTGGATCCTGCATGTCGGCTATCTGTGGGTGCCGGTGGCGCTGACCTTGCGCGGGCTGCATGCCCTGGCCGGTCTGCCCGCTGCTTCGGGAACCCATGCGATGACGGTCGGCGCCTTCGCCACGCTGATCCTGGCGGTGATGAGCCGCGCCTCGCTCGGCCATACCGGGCGGCCGCTGACGGTGACGCGGGCGACGGTCGCCGCCTATGTGCTGCTGACGGTCGCCGCGGTCGGCCGCACCGCCTCGCCGCTGCTGCCGGTGGACTGGGTGTGGGCGGCGTTGCAATGGTCGGGCTATGCCTGGGTCGCCGCCTTCGCCCTGTATCTCGTCGCCTACGCCCCGGTCCTGCTGTCGCCGCGGGCCGATGGGCGGCCGGGCTGAGCAGGGCAGGGGGAGAGTGGCTGGGGTGCAGTGGGGCGGGGCGTTACGCCCCGCCGCGGAAATAGCGGTCGATGGCGTCGGTCATCTCGACCTCGCGGAAGGGCTTGGTCAGGACCGGCCGGTTCTGATGGGTCCGCGGCAGGCCGGCGGCGCCATGACCGGTGGTGAAGACGAAGGGGATGCCCTCGGCGCCCAGAGCGTCGGCGACGCTGTCGACGCGCTCACCGCGCAGGGTGACGTCGAGCAGGGCGGCGTCGATGCCGCCCTTGGCGATCAGGTTCAGCGCCTCCGCCACCGTGCCGGCGGGGCCGACGACGACGACATTCTGGACTTCCAGCGAATCCTCTATGGCCATGGCCACCAGCGGTTCGTCTTCGACGAGCAGGATGCGCAGGGGCTTGGATCGGTCGGCTTCCATGGACAGGCGGCTCGCTGCTGGTCAAAGCGGTGGTCGGCGGACAGATGGGGGTCGCAATCCCATCCGGCAACCGGCGTGAGCTTTTCCGTTCAGCCGTCCGCTTGTCCACCCCGACCTTGGTCATCGCCCATTGGGCCATTGGCAAGCTCGGGCTGGACTATCACCCCAGATCATCAAGTGCCTGTTGGAGGGAGGGGTAGAGCGCCTCCACCAGCGACCCGTCCGGCCGAACCGGCGACGGCAGGACGTCGGCTCCTTGCAGCGCGCGGGCCAGGGGCAGGCCGCCGACCTCGACGAAGCCGCCGCGCTCGCCATACTGGCCGACGATCCAGTCCTTGACCGCCGGGTCGCCGTCCAGCGCGTTGTTGTGCGAAATCATCGCATGGGTGCCGTCGTCGGACCGGCGATACCAGGCATGGCTGCCGTCGCCCAAATCCATCGGCGCGAAGCCGGCCGCCGTCATCGCCTGGCGAACCGCCGGCCGAATCCGGTCGGCCCTCACCCCGGGCCGCGTGCCGGTCCATTGGTCGAGATCGTCCGCAAGCTCGCTCATGATGCCTCTCTGGTTGTTGTCCTGATGGATCAACGCTTCAGGGAAGCTTTTGTGCCACGCCCACCTGTCCGAATGTGGAAGCCGCACTGCCCGATGGGTGCTGCCCAACCGTCGGCTTATCCGTTCAGATGGCGGTCGGCGTGCGTGCGGCCAGGACGGCGAGCGAGCGGTCGAGCAGGTCGTGGAGCCGCCCTTCCTGTTCCAGAACCGCGGCGGCGGGGGCGTGTTCCAATTCCTTCGCCAGCCGGCCGAGGGCGGCGGCGCCGAGATTGAGCGAGGTGCCCTTCAGCGTGTGGGCGGTGCGGTTGTGCGGCTCCCCGGCGCGGGCCTGGGCGATCAGGCCGTCGATGGTCTTGCGGCCATTCTCGGTGAAGCCGGCGATGGAGGCGGTCCAGTCGTCGGCCGTCAGCACCTCCAGCAGCAGCGACACCTGCTCTTCGTCCAACAGGTCGGCGTCCGGGATATCGGTCATGTCAGCCTCCGGGGACGGGGATTCGGGAGCGGCCGGCTTGGGCGTGGCCTGTTGAGGGGCGGGTGGCAGGCCGTCGCCCCCTTGGCCGCCCTGGCCGTTGCCCAGCACGGAAGCCATTTCGGCGAAGAGCAGGGCGGGACGCAAGGGCTTGGTGACGAAGCCGTTCATTCCCGCCGACAGGCATTCCGGCCGCGAGCTGCCCGACGCATGGGCGGTCAGCGCCAGGATCGGCACGCGGCCCTTGTCTCCGGGCAGTTCGCGCACGCGGCGGGTGGCGGTCAGCCCGTCCATGCCCGGCATCTGGATGTCCATCAGCACGAGGTCGAAGGGCTGGTCGCGCACCATGCGCACCGCCTCGCCGCCGCTGGCGGCCAGCGCCACGCTGTGGCCGGCGCGTTCCAGGATGCCGCGGACGATGTCGCGGTTCACCTCGATGTCGTCGACCGCCAGCACGCGCAGCGGCGGCAGTGCTGCGACGCGCGCGGCCTCGCCCAGGCTGGTGCCGTGCCCGGTGTCGATGCGGCGCAGCGCCGACGGATCGCCGGGACCGGCGACGATGGTGAAGCGGAAGACGCTGCCGCGGCCGGGAGCGGTGTCGACGGCGATGCTGCCGCCCATCAGCAGGCAGAGATCGCGGCAGATCGCCAGCCCCAGCCCGGTGCCGCCATAGCGCCGGGTGATCGAGCTGTCGGCCTGGGTGAAGCGGTCGAACAGGGTCGGCACCGAGTCGGGCGCGATGCCGATGCCGGTGTCCTCGACCTCGAACTCCAGCAGGAAGGAGTCCGGGCGGCCATAGGGGACGAATTCGGCAAGGTCGCGGTCCAGCCGGCGCACCCGCACGGCGATGTGGCCCTCTTCGGTGAATTTCACCGCGTTGCCGACCAGATTGAACAGGATCTGGCGCAGCCGGGCCGGATCGGTGACGATCACCTCCGGCACCGACGGCATCAGCCGGGCCGACAGGTCCAGCCCCTTGTCGGTGGCGTTGGGGCGCAGCACCTCCAGCACGCCGTCGATCAGCTGGGGCAGGGCGCAGTCGGCCTCCTCCAGGTCGATGCGGCGGGCCTCCAGCTTCGACAGGTCCAGAATGTCGTCCAGCAGCCGCAGCAGCGTTTCGGCCGACCGGCGGGCGACGTCGGCCAGCCGCTTCTCCTCGGCCGGCAGGGAGGCGTCGGTCAACAGGGTCAGGCTGCCCAGCACGCCGTTCATCGGGGTGCGCAGCTCGTGGCTCACGGTCGCCAGGAACTCGGTCTTCGACCGGCTGGCGGCTTCCGCCGTCTCCTTGGCCTGGAGCAGCTGTTCGGCGGCGCGCCGCGGCTCGGTCACGTCGATGCACAGCCACAGCTTGCCGATGGCGGTCCCCGCAGCGTTGCGCACCGGCACATTGTGCCAGCTGACGATGCGCCCGTCGGTCAGCGTCATTTCGCGCCGCTCGTCGCCGTCCACCGTCGACAGCAGCGTGTGGTCGGTGTCGCGCGGGGCGTTGCCGGCATTGGCCAGCGTCTCGTCCAGCCGGTGGCCGACCGGCGCCCCGGCACTGGCGAACAGGGCGGAGAAGGCCGGGTTGGCATAGGCGATGCGCCCGTCGCCGCCGACGAACAGCACGCCGAAATCCATCGCCGACAGCAGGGCCGAGAGGCGGGCGCGCTCATGCTCCACGTCGCGGGCGAGCGCCTCCTGCTCGTCCAGCGCCACGGTCAGCTGGTCGACGCGCTCCTTGATGGCGTGGGACATGGTGTTGAAGGCGGCCCCCAGCCGGCCGATGTCGTCGTCGCCCTCCGCCAGCGCCGGCGGGCTGTAATCGCCGGCCGCCACCCGTTCGCTGGCCCGCGCCAGCGCCGCCAGATGGCGGGTCAGCCACAGGCCGAGCAGGGTCAGGAGCCCGGCCGACAGCAGGATCTCCGACAGGGCGATGGCGATGCCCTGGGTCAGCAGGTCGCGCCGCGCTTGGACGATGTGGGCCAGATCCAGGCCGAACTGCACCGTGCCCAGCTTCTGCCCGGCCAGCGACACCGGCACCGTCACGTCATAGCGGGCGACGCCGTCCTTGGCGTCCAGCGTCAGCGCCGGGTCGGGGGCGGGAAGGCCGCGGTCCTGCCGCCAGCCGCTGGTCGCCACCAGCTTGCCCTTGCTGTCGGCGACGGCGAGATAGAGCACGCCGCCGGTGGAGCGGCTTTCGTCCAGCACCGCCTGCAGGGTCGCATAGTCGCGCTGGGCCAGCGGCGCCACCAGGGCGGCGTTCAGCACCGGCGCCACCTGTTCCGCATGCAGCCTGGCCTGTTCGGCGAGGCTGCCGTAGAGCAGGCGCACGCTGTTGGCGACCAGCAGGGTCAGCATGATCGCCTCGACCGCCATGGCGGCGGCCAGCATGCGCCCGCGCAGCGTCTTCCAGGGCGCCAGACGGGACAGGATCATTTCCCGGCCTTCAGGACGCTCCGGACCTCGTCGGCCAGCGGCTCCATCGCCTCCAGCTCCTCGTCGGTGACCGGGCGGTAGCCGCCCAGCTGGTTGGCGTCGAAATAGGTCCGGCCCTCCGCGGTTTCGCCAAAGGCGAACAACGCCTTGCGCAGCGGCTCCAGCAGGGTGGCCTGCTTGCCGTTCAGCATGTAGACGCGGCCGGCCATCGGCCGGCTTTCGGCGATGGTGGACAGCTGCACCTGCACCTCCGGCGCCAGCTTGGCGCGGTTGGCCAGCGACATGAAGCCGGCCGACGCGTCGCCGGCCAGGATCAGCTGGGCCACGCTGTCGGCGGCGCTGACATAGCGCAGCTGGATGTTCGGCAGCTTCTGCTCGGCCAGCCAGTGCTGGCCCCACAGGGTGACCAGCGACGACGGGCTGAGCCCCAGCACCGTGGTGCCGGCCAGCGACTGCACCGTCTGGTAGGGCCCCTTGGCTGCCGTCACCAGCACGGCGCGGAAGTCCGATTTGTAGGTCAGCAGCGGCAGGTAGCCGGTATCCTTGCGCAGCATCTCCGCCTGATGGCCGGTGGTCACGGCGATGTCGTATTCCTGCTCGACCGCCCGGCGGGCGAAGGCGGTGAAGTCGGGCGCCGTCACGATCTCCACCGGCCGGCCCAGCGCCGCCTCCACCGCGCGGCGGACCGGCTGGTACTGTTCGATGATGACGCGGGCGCTGGTGTGCGGGGCGATGCCGATGCGGAACGCCTGCTCCTCCCCCTGCGCCGGGGACGGCGCGGTGGCCGCAAGGCCGCACAACACGGCGGAACAGAGCGCGGCGAGGCGGGCGAACAGTCGCTTGGTCATGGCGTTTGGATCCCCACGGACTGCGGTTGTGAAATGCCGGCGCTTGGACGGACAGCATTCGTGACGGCGACGGCCCGAGCGATGGTCTAGGACGAAAGATATAACATTCGATAAATGCCGCAGGTAGGGACAAGAGCGCACAGGGTGGCCTTTGCCGGGCATGAACCGGCCAAACACCCGTGGCCGGCGGCCTCCCTTGAAACTTTGATCGTCACCGTCCGCATCATTCCGGCAGTCGGGCGCAACTTTGGAACGGCAGACGGACAGGATTCTGCGCGAAGCCAAGAAAGATCACGCTTTGGTTGCGGATCGGTCCGCTATGTGTCGGAGAGCCCGCATTACCCTCCGCATAGCCACCGAGGACCCCCGCCCGTGCCGGATCGAGCCCAGGACCCGCAGTCCGCCATCTGCCGCGCCATCCGCCTCCTGCGCAGCCACAGCCGCGGCTGCGACAGCGTCGAGACCCGGCGCCTGCTGATCCACACGGAACGCTGGATGATCTGGATGCTCCGCCGCGAGGAGGGCGAGGATCTGCCGGTGCCGGCGGAGCTGGCGGGGTGAGAGGTCCCGAAAGAAAGCCCCGAACGAAAACAGGCCCCTCCCGGTCGGGAGAGGCCTGTTTCGTCGCACGGTGCCCGACGGCGCGTCAGGTCGTGCTGCGCAGCTGCTCCGCCCGGTTGGAGCGCGAGGCGGCGTAGTGGTCCTTGGCCAGCAGGGTGTAGACCGCCGGCAGGACGAACAGGGTGAACAGCGTGCCGATCAGCATGCCCGACACGATGACGAGACCGATGGAGAAGCGGCTGGCCGCACCGGCGCCCGCCGCGGTCAGCAGCGGCAGCAGGCCGACCACCATCGCCGCGGTGGTCATCAGGATCGGGCGCAGGCGGACGCGGGCGGCATGCTCGATGGCGGTGCGGCGGTCGACGCCCTCGTTGAGCTGCATCTCGCGGGCGAACTCCACCAGCAGGATGCCGTGCTTGGAGATCAGGCCGATCAGGGTCACCAGACCGACCTGGGTGTAGATGTTCATGGTGGCGACGCCGAAGAACAGCGGCAGCAGCGCGCCGCAGATCGACATCGGCACCGACACCAGGATCACCAGCGGGTCGCGCAGCGATTCGAACTGCGCGGCCAGCACCAGATAGATCACGATCAGCGCGAAGGCGAAGGTGATCATCAGCTGGCTGCCCTCCGTCACGAACTGGCGCGATTCCGACAGGTAGGCGTGGTTGAAGCCGGCGGGCAGCTGGGTGCGCGCCTGCTCCTCCAGGAAGTCGACGACCTGACCCATGGAGACGCCCGGCATCGGCACGGCGGAGAAGGTCGCCGACGGCAGCTGGTTGTACTTGTTCAGCGCGTTGGGCTCCACCGCCGTTTCCACCGACACCACGGTGGACAGCGGGATCTGGGCGCCCGATCCGGAGGTGACGTAGTAGTTGGTCAGCGATTCCGGCGTCAGGCGCTCGGCCCGCGGCACCTGGGGAATGACCTCGTAGGAGCGGCCGTTCAGGTTGAAGCGGTTGACGTAGTTGCCGCCGACCAGCACCGACAGCGTGCTCGACACCGACTGCATGGTCAGTCCGAGATCGGCCGCCTTGGCGCGGTCGATCTTCAGCCGGACGACCGGGCTGTCATATTGCAGGTCGCTGTCGGTGACGATGAACATGCCGCTCTTGGTGGCGGCGTCCTTGATCCGCTCGATGGCGTCGAAGATGGTGCGGTAGTCGCCGGGGCTGGAGATCACCATCTGCACCGGCAGGCCGCCGGTGGAGCCGGGCAGGGCCGGCGGCGACACCAGGAACACGTTGATGCCCGTCACCTTGCCCAGCTCGGCCTGGGCCAGCGGCTGCAACTCCTTGGCCGACCGTTTGCGCTCGCCCCACGGCTTCAGGATCATGCCGGCGAAGCCCTGGTTGAGGGTGGGCAGGCCGGTCAGGATGAAGCGGGTGTCGGTCTCCGGGAAGGCGGCGAAGGTCTCGTCGATCTGTTTGCCGAAGCTGTCGATATAGTCGAGGTTGGCGTATTGCGGCCCCTTGGAGATGCCGAACAGGATGCCCTGGTCCTCTTCCGGCGCCAACTCCGACATGGTGTTGGCGAACAGGTAGCCGACCGACAGCAGGATGCCGACCGCGAACAGCAGGGTCGCGGCGCGATAGTCGAGCATGCCGTGCAGCCGCC
The DNA here is from genome assembly GCF_049472615.1 of Azospirillum sp. 11R-A. Classification (NCBI taxonomy): domain Bacteria; kingdom Pseudomonadati; phylum Pseudomonadota; class Alphaproteobacteria; order Rhodospirillales; family Azospirillaceae; genus Azospirillum; species Azospirillum sp. 11R-A. The sequence continues at coordinate 35,577 of NZ_JBCEBL010000002.1, forward strand.
GCTCGTACCAGCCCGCCAGCCGTTCGAACTGACGGTCGAGGAAGGCGGCGAAACGGCCCGGCTCGCCCTCCTTCAGGATGATCGAGCACATCATCGGCGACAGGGTCAGCGCCACGACGCCCGAGACGATCACCGACGCGGCCAGCGTGAAGGCGAACTCGCGGAACAGCGCGCCGGTCAGGCCGCCGAGCAGGCCGATGGGGGCATAGACCGCCGCCAGCGTGATGGTCATGGAGATGACCGGCCCGATGATCTCGCGCGCGCCGATCAGCGACGCGGCGACCTTCGACTTGCCGTGCTCGATATGCCGGTGGATGTTCTCCACCACCACGATGGCGTCGTCGACCACGAGACCGATGGCGAGCACCATCGCCAGCAGGGTCAGCAGGTTCAGCGAGAATCCCAGCGCCAGCATGAAGGTGGCCGCACCGACGATGGACAGCGGAATCGTCACCACCGGGATCAGCACCGACCGCAAGCTGCCGAGGAACAGGAAGATGACGACGATGACGATGGCGACCGCCTCCAGCAGCGTCTTCACCACCTCGTCGATGGAGGCCTGGATGAAGCGGGTGCTGTCGTAGACGATCTCCATGTTCATGCCGGGCGGCAGGTTGCGCCGCAGGTCCGGCTCCATCTTGCGGATGTCGGCGACGATGTTCAGCGGGTTGCCGGTCGGGGTGCTGTCGACGCCGATGAAGATCGCCTGCTGTCCGTTCATCGCCACGCTGGCGTCGAAGCTCTTGGAGCTGAGTTCGACCGTGGCGATGTCGCGCATGCGCACCAGCGCCCCGTCCTTCGCCTTCACCACCATGTCGCGGAACTGCTCGACGTCGGTCAGGCCGGTGTTGGCGGTGACGTTGGAGATGACGAAGACGCCCTTGGTCTGGCCGGGAGCCGACTGGTAGTTGTTGGCGGCGACCGCCGCCGACACGTCGGCCGGCGAGATGTTGCGCGCCGCCATCTTGACCGGGTCCAGCCACAGCCGCATGGCGAAGGTCTGGCCGCCCAGGATCTGGGCGCGGGCGACGCCCTCCACCGTGGACAGCACCGGCTGCACCACGCGGGTCAGATAGTCGGAGATCGCCGCTCCCGACAGGTCGGGGCTGGAGAAGCCCATATAAAGGATCGAAGTCGTCTCGCCGGTCGATTTCAGGATGACCGGGTCGTTGGCCTCGCGCGGCAGCTGGTACTTGACCTGCTGCACCTTGGCCATCACGTCGGTCATCGCGACGTTGGGATCGAAGTTCAGCCGGACATAGGCGGTGACGACGCTCTGCCCCTGGGTGGAGGAGGAGGTCAGATAGTCCAGGCCCTCGGCCGAGGAGACCGCCTGTTCGATCGGCGTGGCGATGAAGCCCTGCATCAGCTCCGGCGAGGCGCCGGGATAGCTGGTGGTCACGGTGATGACCGTGTTCTGCAGCTGGGGATACTGCCGGATCGGCAGCTCCAGCAGTGCGCGGGCCCCGATCAGCAGGATCAGCAGGCTGACCACGAGCGACAGGACGGGCCGGCGGATGAAGATGTCGGTGAAACTGCCCATGGCGTCGGCCTCAGTTCTGCGGCAGGGTCTGCGGCGGGGTCAGCGGATTCTTCTCCGCCGGAACCACGGCCGCACCGTTGGCGAGCTTCAGCTGGCCCGACACCACGACGCGGTCGCCGGCGTTCACGCCGCTGCGGATCTCCACGCGGTTGGCGAGGCGGTCGCCGACCTTGACCGGCTTGCGCTCCACTACCAGCTGCTCCTTGCCGTCCTGTGTCTTCTGCTGGGTGGCGACGAAGACGGAATCGCCGTAGACCGTGTAGTCGACCGCGGTTTCCGGAACGGTCAGCGTGTTGGGCTGCGGCGGCAGGACGACGCGGACATTGGCGAACATGCCCGGCCGCAGCTGGCGCTCGCGGTTGTCCATGGTCGCCTGCACCTTGACGGCCCGGGTGTCGGCGCTGACCTGCGGCTCGATGGTGGTGATCTTCGCCTCGAAATCGCGGCCGGGCAGGGCGTCGACGTTGATCAGCACGCTCTGGCCGACCGACAGCTTGGTGAAGCTCTGCTCCGGCAGGGTAAAGTTGATGTAGAGCTGCGACAGGTCGGTCAGCGTCACGATGGTGGCGCCGGGATTGACGTAGTCGCCGACATTGACCTGACGGATGCCGAGCTCGCCGTCGAACGGCGCCTTGATCAGCTTCTGGCCGATCAGGGCGCTGGTGCGTTTCATGTTCGCGTTGATCTCGTCGAGCTGCGCCTGATACTGGTCGACGTTGCTCTGGGGTGTCGCCTGGCTGCGGCGCAGGTCGCGGTAGCGCTCCAGGTTCAGCTCGGCCAGACGCGCCTGGGCGCGCTGAGCCAGCAGGTCGGCCTGCTCGGTGGCGTCGTTCAGCTGCACCAGCGGGTCGCCGGCCTTGACGCGGGCGCCCGATTCGAAGGGGATGCGGTCGACGCGGCCGGCGACCTCGGGGGCCACCGTCACCTGTCGCGCCGCCTGGAGCGTGCCGATGGCCGACAGGTATTTCGGGATGGTCTGCACCGTCGCCTCCGCCAGCGCCACCGGGGTGGGCGGCGGCTTGTTGTTGGCGAAGAAATCGGCGATGGCCTTGGCGCGGAAAGTGTTGAAGCCGTACAGCCCCGCACCCAGCAGCCCCAGCACGATCAGCGTGATGACGATGCGCACGGTCAGCCGCCCGCGCGTCACCGGCTTGCGCGGCGGCGAGGTGGGGGGAGGCGCCCCGCGACCCGGCTCGGACGCCGGGTGGCCGAATGACGTCTCGGTCTTTGGCGAATGGTCCAGGGTCACGTTCGGCTACTCCGGTCTCTCGGGTGTGGGGTCGTCATTCCTGGCTGCGCCATTCATGGGCTTGGCTGCACCATGTGCGGGCTTGGCCGCATCATTTGCCGGCGGCTCCGGCGGCGGCTGGGAAGGCACGAAGGGAAAGCGTCCGCCGCCTTCGTGAGCGGCAATCGCGGTGTCATGCAGGCCGAGCCCGCGCAGGATGAACCAGATGGTCTGGCGCGCAAGGTCGGGACGGCCGCAAGGATAAGAGACGATGGCCCCGCCGGACAGGCAGACGGTCGCCATCATCTCGCACAGATGCTCGGCAAGCCAGAATCCGTTCTCCGCGTCGACCGGACCCGGCAGCCGGTCGCCGGCGGCGGTCGCGGCCTCGATGGAGGCGGCGAAGCAGGGCAGGAAGCGGCTGCGGATGCCTTCGAAGACCTGCCGCATGAACTCGCCGTCCTCCAGCAGGCTGATGATCGACAGGCGGTGGCGGGCGCGCTCGTCCGGATCGGCCGGCAGCTCGATCACGAAGTAGTTCACCATGCCCTGGATCATCTGCACCAGCGTGCCGGTGCTGGGCGGCAGCGACACCAGCCGTTCATATTCCGGATCGCCGTCGATGCAGCAGAGGAAGATCGATTCGTAGAGCAAGGCCTTGGACGGGAAATGCTTGAAGATCAGCGCCTCCGACACGCCGGCGGCCTGCGCGATCTCCTTGGTGGTGGTCGCGGCGAAGCCCTTGCGCGCGAACAGCGGCAAGGCGGCGTCGAGGATCGCCCGCTTGCGGGCGTGGCTGTCGAGGCGCGGTGCCATCAGAAGGGTGCCGGGTCGGTCGCTTGTGATAAGTGAGTGCTTACTCACCTTGTTGGCGGAGATATAGCTTGGGTGCGGCATCCTGTCCATGGGGTTTGCCGGGATGGCCGGCAGTCTCCTGCCCGGCCCCTGACAAGGGCAGGCGGGGCGGGGCGCCCGAACGCGCGGTTACAGCGGTTGCAACGGCATCGTCAGCGTCACCCGGGTGCCGGCATGCTGCCGGTCATGATGCAGCAGCGCCCCCAGGCTGGCCGCCATCGCCTGGACGATGCGGGTGCCGAGGCCGGTTCCCTTGGGGGCGTCGTCGCTGGAGAAGCCGACCCCGTCATCCTCGACGCTCACCGACAGCTGCCCCTCGGCGGCCATCGCCCGCACGCGGATGCTGCCGGCCTGTCCGTCGGGATAGGCGTATTTGCAGGCGTTCGTGACCAGCTCGGTCACGATGACCGCCAGGGACACCGCCTTGTCGGTCGGCACCGAAACCTCGTCGGCGACGACGACGAAGCTGTCCGGGCGCCGCGACGCCATGGCGGTGTGCATTTCGGCGAGCAGCGTTTCCAGATAGGAGTCGAACCGGACGGAGCGCACGTCGTCGGAGGTATAGAGGCTCCGGTGGATGCCGGCGATCGCGGTGATGCGCACCTGGGTTTCGTCCAGGGCGGTGCGCGCCATGGAATCGGACAGGCCCGACCGCTGCATCCGCACGAAGGCCGCCACCAGGGCCAGACTGTTGGCGACCCGGTGGTTGACCTCCCGCAGCAGCAGCTCCGCCCGATCGCGGGCGGCGCGCACCTCGCGCTCCGCCTGCTCCCGTTCCCGGCGCAGATGGGCCTTTTCGAGCGCCTGCTCGATGGCCGCCGCCAGCAGATCGAAGAATCCCTCGCCGACCTCCTTGGGGACGTAATCGTCAGCACCGGCCTTCAGCGCTGCGACGGCCACCCGCGTGTCGCCGGCACCGGTGACGTAGATAACCGGGGGGGCGTTCTCGCGCGCCAGGAGGGCCGGCAGAACGTCCAGCCCGGTCTCTCCCGGCATCTCGTGGTCCAGCCCGACCACCGCGATGCCGCCCCACTCCAGCCGCTCCAACCCCTCCCGGCCATCCTTCGCCCACTCCACCGCGTAGCCGCGCCGTTCGAGCCTCCGCTGCACCAGCCGGGCCATGGCAGCGTCGTCGTCGATGTAGAGGATGCGTATGGCCGGGTCGGTCATGCCTCCGCCTCGGGGATCTGGATGACGGAGAAGAACAGCCCGAGCTGCCGGATCGCGGTGGCGAAGCTTTCGTAATTCACCGGCTTGGTGATGTAGACGTTGGCGCCGATGTCGTAGCAGCGCTGGATTTCCTGCCGGTCGTCGGTGGTGGTCAGCACCACGACGGGGAAGCGCTTGGTGTGGGGGTTGGCCTTCAGCCTGGACAGGATATCGACCCCGGTCATGTCCGGCAGGTTCAAATCCAGCAGGATGAGAAGCGCCCGGCCTGAGCTGGCCTGTCCGCTTCCGTCCGGACCGAACAGGTAATCGAGGGCGCTGGTGCCGTCGGTGAAGGGCACGATCTCGTTGGTGACGCCGGCCCGCCGGATGTTCTTCTCGATCAGGCGGGCGTGTCCCTCGTCGTCCTCGATCATGACGATGCACACCGTTTGGGGGTCACGCTTCATGAGCGGGCTTCTCCGAGGACAGAGCGAGAATTTTCGGAAGGCTTATGCGAAAGATACTGCCCTGTCCAGGAACCGAATCGACGGTCACGTCGCCTTGCAGGCGCCGGACGAGCGTGCGGACATAGGCGAGGCCGATTCCCTCTCCCGGGCGGTCCTGCACGCCGGAGCGGCGGAACAGCTCGAAGATGCGCTCGTGATCCTGGGCGGCGATGCCGCGGCCGTTGTCCGCGACCTCGAAGATCAGCACCCCCGCCTCGGACCGTCCGCGGATGGCGATCCGGCCGGGCCGGGCCGGATCGAGATATTTGATCGCATTGTCCAGCAGGTTCCCGAACACCTGCTCCAGGGCGAGCCGGTCGGAGACGAGCGACGGCAGCGGGCCGGCGATGTCGATGGCGCAGCGCAGTTCGCCGGCCCGGTGGCGGTTGCTGGCGACCACGTTTTCCACGAGAGCCTGCATGGAGATCGGCTCCGGGTTCAGCGTCCGGCTGCCCTGGCGCGACAGGGCGAGGATGGCGTTGATCAGCCGGTCCATCTTCGTCGTCGATGTGCGGATGAAGCCGATGGCTTCCGGCATGTCCTCGGCGACCGCCCGCCGCGCCTCCGCCGCCATGGCGTCGTCGCCGTCCGCCGGCCGGCGATCGAGGTCGGCGGCTACGCTGGCCAGTCCAGCCTCGAACTCGCTGGTGAAGCCCATCACGTTGACCAGCGGCGCGCGCAGATCGTGGCTGACGATGTAGGCGAAGCGCTGGATCTCGTCGTTGGCCCGCTGCAACTCCATGGTGCGCTCCGACACGCGCTGCTCCAGGGAATCGTTGAGGGCCTGGATCGCGCGCTGCGCCTGCATGAGGGCGCGCGTGTAGCCGACCGCGATCCACACGGCGCCGCCGACGACCAGCAGGATGAACAGGCCGCCCAGGATCGCCACCCATCCCGACGTCCTGGCCTGCCCGGTCAGGGCGCGGAGCTGGGTGTCGAGCTGGGCATCGGCGGGGGTGATCAGCTCGTCGAGCGAGCGCCGGGCATCGTCCATCAGCCGCATGCCGCGGCCGGTGCGCACGATGGCCAGGGAGTCGTCCCGGCGTCCGGCCTCCATCAGGGCGATGGTCTCCGCCAGCTCCTCCCGCTTGGCGGCGGCCAGACCGACGAGACGGTCGACGATGTGCATCTCGCCGGCATCGTCGTCGGCCAGTTCGTGCAGCCGGGCGATGGTGGCGTCCACCGCCGCGACCGCCGCCTCGTAGGGCTTGAGATATTGGCGGTCCTCGGTCAGCAGGTAGCCGCGCTGTCCGATCTCGGCATCCTGCAACTGGCTGAGCAGTGTTCCGGCGGCGACGCGCAGGGCCGTTATCCGGCTGACGGAACGGGAATATCGCTGCGTGCTGTCCGCCAGCCATCCCGACATCATGATGATCGCCAGCAGCGCGAAGGCGGCGGCGAGCAGCATCAGAAGGGCACGGCGGGTGACGGTGCTGCCGGACGTGGGCATCGCGGAGAGCCGTGCGGTGCGGGGAAGGGTAAGCCCCTCTACCAATTCGCAGGAGGGTTGGCAACCGGCAGCGCGGTCGGCACCCTTCCATCTTTCGTCATTTTTTGAAGCTGTTGGGACGGACGAATGGTTTTCCGCAGCTGCACACTGGCCTTACAGTCAAGCCATCGACCTGACCGGAAGGAGCGTGCGCGCGATGGAGCCCATCCTGTGGGAATGGATCAACGCCCTGGCGCGGTGGCTGCACGTCATCACCGCCATCGCCTGGATCGGATCGTCCTTCTATTTCATCCATCTCGACGCCTCGCTGCGCCGCCGGGCAGGGGCGCCGGCCGGGACGGCGGGCGACGCCTGGCAGATTCACGGCGGCGGCTTCTACCACATGACCAAATACATGGTCGCGCCGCCGCAGCTGCCGGAGGATCTGACCTGGTTCAAGTGGGAATCCTACGCGACGTGGCTCAGCGGCTTCTTCCTGATGTGCGTGCTTTATTACCGCGGCGCCGACCTGTTCCTGATCGACCAGGATGTGCTGGCGCTCAGCCATTGGCAGGCGGTGGCGATCAGCGTCGGTGCGCTGGTGGCGGGCTGGGTCGCCTATGACCTGATGTGCAAGTCGCCGCTCGGCCGCAACGACGGGGCGTTGGCTGTCGCCGGCTTCGTCATGCTGGTGGCGACAGCCTGGGGCATGACGAAGATCTTCAGCGGGCGCGGCGCCATGTTGCAGGTCGGCGCCCTGATGGCGACGATGATGGCCTGCAACGTCTTCATGCTGATCATCCCCAACCAGCGCAAGACGGTGGCCGCCATGCTGCGCGGCGAGACGCCGGACCCGTCGCTGGGCAAGAAGGCCAAGCAGCGCTCGCTGCACAACAACTACCTGACCCTGCCGGTCGTCTTCCTGATGCTTTCCAACCATTACCCGCTGGTCAGCTCCACCCGCTACAACTGGGTGATGGTGGCGCTGGTCCTGGTGGTCGGCACGGCGATCCGCCATTTCTTCAACAGCCGCCATGCCGGCAAGCCGACGCCCTGGTGGACCTGGGGGGTCGCCGTCGCCGGCATGCTGGGCTGCATCTGGCTGAGCACCATGGGGCCGGCGACGGCCGACACGGCCGCGGCGGCGGCGGTGAAGGTCGGCTTCGCCCAGGTGGAGGAAATCGTCGCCACCCGATGCAGCATGTGCCATGCGGCCCAGCCGGTGTGGGAGGGCATCGCCACCCCGCCGCGCGGCGTCGTGCTGGAGGGCGACGGCATCCGCCGCCATGCCGAGCAGATCCGCCTGCAAGCCGGCTACAGCAGCGCCATGCCCCCCGCCAACATCACCGGAATCACCCCGCAGGAGCGGGCGGTGTTGGCGGCGTGGGCCGGGGACATTAAGTAACCCTCCCTCACAGCACTCCATCGAACCGGACCCCCATGCCCGACCAGTCTATCGCTGCCCCCGTTTCCGCCGCCATCCGTGGGCGCCTGCTCAGCTTCCATCGCGCGCCCGCCGGGCCGGGCGATATGGATTGCCTGACCTATCGTGAGGACGGGCTGCTGCTGGTCGGGGCGGACGGGCGGATTCTGGAGACCGGCGACTGGGACGACCTGCGCGGCCGGGTTCCGGACGGGGTGGCGGTCGACGACCACAGCGGCAAGCTGGTGCTGCCGGGCTTCATCGACACCCACATCCATTTCCCGCAGACCCAGGTCATCGCCTCCTACGGCGCCCAGCTGCTCGACTGGCTGGAGAAATACACCTTCATCGAAGAGCAGCGCTTCGCCGACCCGGCCCATGCCGCCGCCAACGCATCCTTCTTCATGGACGAGCTGCTTCGCAACGGCACGACCACGGCGGTGGTCTACGGCTCGGCCCACCCGCAGTCGGTCGATGCCCTGTTCGCCGAGGCCGAGGCGCGTGGCGCCGGGCTGATCGCCGGCAAGGTGATGATGGACCGCCATGCGCCCGCCGCCCTGACCGATACGGCCGACAGCAGCTACCGCGACGGCAAGGACCTGATCGGCCGCTGGCATGGGACCGGGCGGCAGCGCTATGCCGTGACGCCGCGCTTCGCCATCACCTCGACGGAGGCGCAGCTGGAGGCGGCCGGCGCGCTGCTGCGCGAGCATCCCGGTGTCCATATGCAGACCCATCTGTCGGAGAACACCGACGAGATCGCCGAGGTGCGCCGGCTGTTCCCCGGCGCGCGCGACTACACCGACGTCTATGACCGCTTCGGGCTGCTGGGGCCGACCTCGCTGTTCGGCCACTGCATCCATCTGTCGGACGCGGAGATGTCCCGTTTGTCGGAGAGCGGCTCGGTCGCCGTCTTCTGCCCGACCAGCAACCTGTTCATCGGCAGCGGCCTGTTCGACCTCGACGCCCTGTCGAAGCCGGAGCGGCCGGTGCGCACCGCCATCGCCACCGATGTCGGCGGCGGCACCAGCTATTCCATGCTGCGCACGGCGGCGGAGGCCTACAAGGTGCTGCAACTGCGGCGCCAGAACCTGCCGGCGCTCGCCGCCTTGCACTGGATGACCCGCGGCAATGCCGAAGCGCTGGGCATGGCCGGCGAGATCGGCAGCCTGGAGCCCGGCCGCTGGGCCGACCTCGTCGTGCTCGATCCCGCCGCGACGCCGGCTATGCGACATCGCATGAAGGCGGTGGACGGCGATCTGGAGGAGGAACTGTTCATCCAGGTGACGCTGGGCGACGACCGCTCGGTGGCCGCCACCTACCTGCGCGGCCGCAATTCGCACCTGCGGCAAACCGGCGCTTGACCCAAGCCCCTAGTCCCTGTAGGACTTCCGCCGTCATTGGGGAGTAGCCACCCGCCGGCAGCGATCCGGTGGGGTTCGCGTCAACAGACTTGGATGGTTCCGGCCTCCGGCCGTTACCGCCATGGCGCGCACGGCGACCAGAGGGTCGACCCGGCGAGACCAGTGGATCGGACATCTCCGCGGCCAGCCGGAGTCCGCCCGATTCCACTGTGTTGTCTGGCCCGGGAATAGCCATGATCGCCACGTCCCTCGCGCTCGCTTTCAGCCTTTCGATGGATAGCTTTGCCGCCGCCCTCGGCCGCGGGGCCTGTTCGCGCCGTGCCGGTTTGCCGGAGGCGGTGCGGGTGGGTGCCGCCTTCGGCGTCTGCCAGTTCGCCATGCCGCTGGTCGGCTGGGGTATCGGCATCGCCTTCGCCAGCTTGGTAGAGTCGGTCGATCACTGGATCGCCTTCGGCCTGCTGCTGGCGGTCGGCGGAGCGATGCTGCGCAACGCCATCATGGACGGCGAGGATGAGGGCGAGGAGGATTGCGGCCCGGTGCGCAGCGTGCGCGCCGAATGGCTGGCCCTGCTGACCACCGCCGTCGCCACCAGCATCGACGCCGCCGCCGTGGGGGCGGGGCTGGCGCTGGTCGATGTCGACATGGTGACGACCTCGGCGCTGATCGGCGTGGTGACCTTTGCCGTGGCCTTCGGCGGCGTGCTGATCGGCAAGGCCGCCGGCAACCATCTGGGACGCTGGGCGGAAATGGCCGGCGGTGTGGTGCTGATCGGGCTGGGCGCGAAGATCCTGCTGGAGCACACGATGGGGTGAGGAGGCGCCGAGGCTCCCCTCTCATCCCGCCAAGGTCATCCCCATCTCCCAGAAATCCGCTTCCAACCGGGACGCCTGCCGGAAGATGGTCAGCAGCCGGGGGAAGCGCGCTTCGGTCATGCCGTCGGCCGCCAGACGGTCGAGATTTTCCCGCGCCGCTCGCGCCACCTCCTGATAGGCATCGCCGGCATATTCGGCGATCCAGACGCGATAGGGGTTGGCGTCGTCGAGCGCGCCCGGCAGGGCAGCCAGCCGGCGGCCGATCTCGGCATAGCCGATGATGCAGGGGCTGAGCGCGACATGCAGGTCCAGCAGGTCGCCGCGCAGGCCGGTTTCCAGCACGTAGCGGGTGTAAGCCATCGTCGCCTTGGACTCCGCCGCCTGCTCCAGCTCGGCGGCCGGCAGGCCCCAGCCGGCGCACAGGCCGACATGCAGGTCCATCTCCATGTCGAGGATCGCCTTCAGCCCGTTCAGCGACGCCCGCATCTCGCGCAGGTCGCGGCCCTTGTAGATGGCGAGCGCATAGGCGCGGGCGAAATGGATCAGGAACAGGTAATCCTGCACCAGATAATGACGGAAGCATTCCTGCGGCAGCGTCCCGTCGCCCATCCCGCGAACGAAGGCATGGTCGACATAGGCCGACCAGTCCGGCCGCGCCCCGGCGACGAGCCGGTTGAACAGGTCGGGGGTGGAGGAGGACGGGGTCATGGCGGCTGTCTCCGGTGCGGCTGACGGAATTGGGCGGACACTCTACCCGCTATTCGCCGGTTTGCAGCAAGGCCCCGCGCACCCGCGCTTGGTGGAAGGCATAGAGGAACACGGCGATGCCGCCCGCCATGTAGACCATGTTCAGTCCGACCGCCCAGGCCAGATGGTCCCAGCGCAGCGTGCCGTCGAACACCAGCGCCCGCATGCCCTCGAACACATGGGCGGAGGGCAGGGCGAGCGCCACCGGCTGGAGCCAGGCCGGCAAGACCGACACCGGGTAATAGACCGCGCTGACCGGGGCCAGCATGAAGACGACGATCCAGGCCAGCCCCTCCGCCCCCATGCCGTAGCGCAGGATCAGCGCCACGATCAGCAGCCCCAGCGACCAGCCCAACACGATCAAATTGGCGAAGAAGGCGGCGAGCGGCAGGCCGAGAGCAAAGACCGAATAGCCGAAGAAGGGAATCGCCAGCGCCGCCGCCGGCAGCACGCCGATCAGGGTGCGCAGCAGGCTCATTGTCATCAGCGCCGTCACCCATTCGCCGGGGCGGAGCGGGCTGACGAACAGATGGCCGAGGTTGCGCGACCACATTTCCTCAAGGAAGGAGATGGAGACGCCGAGCTGGCCGCGGAACAGCACGTCCCACAGCAGGACCGCACTGACCAGCACGCCGGCGCCCTGCGCTACCCAGCCGCTGCCGCCGCCGCTGGATGAGGCCATGAACTGGTTGATGTAGCCCCACAGGATCATCTGCATGGTCGGCCAATAGGCCAGTTCCAGGATGCGCGGCCAGGACCCGCGCAGCAGATACCAGTAGCGCAGCACCATGGCGCCGACCCGGCGCAGCGAGAAATCCGCGCGCGGGATCGCCAGTTCATTCGGCTGCATCGGCGGTCTCCCCGGTCAGGATGCGGTCGTCGGAGGCGCGGGCGATGTCGAGGAAGACCTCCTCCAGCGTCTGGCGGCCGTAGCGGGCGAGCAGGGCCGACGGTGCGCCGCGGTCGACGATCCGCCCCTGCCGCATCATCAGCACGCTGTCGCACAGCCGTTCCACCTCCAGCATGTTGTGGGAGGCGAGCAGGATGGTGGCGCCGGTGCGCAGCCGGTAGCGCTCGAGATAGGTGCGGATCCAGTCGGCGGTGTCGGGATCGAGCGACGCCGTCGGCTCGTCCAGCAGCAGAAGCTCCGGATCGTTCAGCAAAGCCTTGGCCAGCGCAACGCGGGTTTTCTGTCCCGCCGACAGTCCGCCCGACGGCCGATCCAGAAAACGCGACAGGTCAAGATGCTCGGCCAATTCTTGGACGCGCTTTTTGACGCATGTCAAACCGTAGAGGTGGGCATAGACGGTAAGGTTCTCCCGCACCGTCAGCCGATGGGGCAGTTCGACGTAGGGGGAGGAGAAGTTCATGCGCGGAAGCACGGCATGCCGATGGCGCGCCATGTCGACGCCCAGGATCTCCACTGTCCCGGCCGTCGGCAGCAACAGCCCCAGCAGCATCGAGATGGTCGTCGTCTTGCCCGCGCCGTTGCCGCCGAGAAGGCCGGTGACGCTGCCGCGCGGCACGGTGAAGCCGATGGCGTCGACCGCCGTGACGTCCCGCCCGTCCGGGGTGGGAAAGCGCTTGGTCAGCCCCTCCGCCCGGATGGCGGGGGCGATGGCGGGTGTGCCCGGCTGCTGCTGTGGGATGGTTCGTTCGGTCATGGGCACAGAATATGGCGGCAAGCGCCGCAACCGCCAGGGGCATGCCGTCCGGAGACAAGGATCATGGTGACGCTCGCCAGCGCACTGACCGGACCGGTCCCGGCCTCCCCGGCGCCGCCGCACTGGGCGCAGCCCGACGGCCGCATCACGCTGCGCACGCTGATCCTGATCCGCTGGGTCGCGGTGCTCGGGCAGCTGGCCGCGGTGACCTTCGTCAATCTCGGGCTGGGCTTCCCGCTGCCGCTGGGGCCGGTGCTGGCCGCCATCAGCGCGTCGGCCCTGCTGAACGTGGTGGCGATGACCCAGCGCGGCGGCCGGCTGCGGCTGGCCGACCGCGACGCGGCGCTGTATCTCAGCTACGACATGCTGCAGCTGACGCTGCTGCTCTATCTCACCGGCGGGTTGAGCAACCCCTTCGCCATCCTGCTGCTGGCGCCGATGACCGTGGGTGCGGCCATCTTGTCGCGCTACAGCACGGTGCTGCTGACCGGGCTGAACCTGATCTGCCTGACGGCGCTCGCCCTCTGGCACTTCCCGCTGCCGTGGGAGGAGCCGGTGCGCTCGATGGCGCCGCTCTATGCCTTCGGCGTCTGGCTGTCGCTGACGGTGTCGTCGGTCTTCATCGCCGGCTACGTCTTCCGCGTCGCCGCGGAGGCGCGGCGCTTCGCCGATGCGCTCGCCGCCTCGCAGGTGGCGCTCGCCCGCGAACAGCGGCTGGGTGCGCTGGGTGCGCTCGCCGCCGCCGCCGCGCACGAGCTGGGCTCGCCGCTCGGCACCATCGCCGTGGTGGCGAAGGAGCTGGCGCGCGACCTGCCGCCGGACAGCCCCTATGGCGAGGATGTCGAGCTTCTGCAAAGCCAGGTGATGCGCTGCCGCGAGATCCTGGCCGATCTGGCGCGCAAGCCGGAGGCCGACGGCGGCGACCCGTTCGAACGGCTACCGTTGACCGCGCTGATCGAGGCTGCGGCAGCACCCCATCGTCTCGGCCACATCGACTTCGCCGTGGAACCGCATCCGGTCGGCGAGGCGGAGGAGCCTTTCCTGCGCCGCAGCCCGGAGATCATCCACGGCATCGGCAACTTCATCCAGAACGCCCACCAGTTCGCCCGCCACAAGGTGACGGTCGCCGCCGCCTGGGACGGGCGCGGCGTCACCATCACGGTGATGGACGACGGCCCGGGCTTCCCCTCCCACCTGCTGGGCCGCATCGGCGAGCCGTACCTGTCGGTGCGCGGCGAGCGCTCCGGCCCCAAGGGGCAGGCGGGCGGCGGGCATATGGGCCTCGGCATTTTCATCGCGCAGACGCTGCTGGAAAAGACCGGCGCGACCGTGCGCTACACCAACAATCCGCCGGACGGCACGCCGCCCGCTGATCAGGCCGCCGGCGGGCACTCCAATCAGGGCGGAACCGGCGCACGGATTTCCGTGCGCTGGAAGACCATCAACGCCAAGAAATGAGGTTTCACGGTGGACACCCTCAAAACATCCGATGACCTGCTGTCGGGCGATGCCGTCAAACTGACATTCACTGGCGACGTCACCCGCAGCCTCCTGATCGTCGACGACGACGCCCCCTTCCGCACGCGGCTGGCCCGCGCCATGGAGAAGCGCGGCTTCAACGTCGTCGCGGTCGACAGCGTCCAGCTCGGCATCGAGGTGGCGCAGGAATCGGCACCCGCCTTCGCGGTGGTCGATCTGCGTCTGGGCGACGGCAACGGGCTGGATGTGGTGTCCGCCCTGCGCGACGCCCGTCCCGACGCCCGTGTCGTCATGCTGACCGGCTACGGCAACATCGCCACCGCCGTCGCCGCGGTGAAGGCCGGCGCCGTCGATTACCTGCCGAAGCCGGCCGATGCCGACGCGGTAGAATCCGCGCTGCTGGCCGACGGCCGCCCGCTGCCCCAGCCGCCGGAAAACCCGATGTCGGCCGACCGCGTCCGCTGGGAACACATCCAGCGCGTCTTCGAGCAGTGCGACCGCAACGTGTCGGAAACCGCGCGCCGCCTGAAGATGCATCGCCGCACGCTCCAGCGCATCCTGAACAAGCACGCCCCGCGCGCCTGAGCTGGCACGGTTCAGGTCGAACATGCGAACGGCCCGCTCCCGATCCGGGGCGGGCCGTTCGCATGTCGGGTTTTGGGCTTGCCGCTTGTGGTGAAGCCACCGCAAAAGATCGCCTGCACTCATCCCGGCCGGAACCGGCATTCTGGCAACGCCGGCCATGGCGGTCAGGCATCAGGCCAGCCATGTCGCCGTCCGGGACTGAATTCCGCCGGGGCCGTCCTGTCGCTCAGCCGAGCGTCAATTGCGCGTCGGCAGTGCAGGGCCGTCTTCAAGAAATTCGATCATGCGCCGTTCGACCCGCAACAGCACTTCACGGGCAGACAGGTTATGGCATTCACGGCTGTGGTCGCGGATCAGCCTGATCGCGCTGACGGTGGCGGATTCCTGACGGTACGGCATGACGCAATCTCCGTCCAAAAGACATAGGCACTCTATACCTTTTTCAGTATCCATTATAGCATAAAAATACGTGTGCAGAACAATTTGTCGCACGTCGGGATTGGGAATTCGGTCTGCCCGGTGCCGACGGTCCGACGCGGTGCATCGCGATCCGGCGCCCGGTTCCCGGCATCGCTCACTGTTGGGCCTCACCCTCTAAAATCGTCGGGAAAGTGTGACAACGGCAGCCGGGACGGCGCGGAACCGTTCCGGCACGGAACGTCGGCGTGCCGCCCGGCGTTGGCAGGATGGGTCTTCGCATCCGGTCCAAGCGTCGTCCGCGCCGGGAAAATCGCGGGAATGCCCGTGGCCCGGCCGGTGCGATCGAACGTCTTGCCACCTGTCCTTCCGGGTAACCCCCATTATGCCCGGTCCTGCATCGACGGTTCATACTGCACTGCAACAGGGTCAGGAAGACTACCCACTGCGCGCCCATTGCTCGCCGCATGCACTGGATGGCCGATGCAACGGCTGGACTAACACTGCGTTTCAGCCAATCGGACGAACCGCCGAGCCTGCCCACCGGACAGCATCCGCTGCCCGGAATGGAGGATCGGGCAAACGGATGGTCCTATGGCCGCGCTTTCTGGTCGTTACGCGAGGAGGACCCTTTGGCCACCCAGGAACTTCAGGAACAACCCCGACGCAACAACCCTGAGTCTCGGCGGGGCCCCGGGTCCATGTCGCCCGGCATTTCGTACGATCTTTCGGCCAGCGCCGCCAGCGCGGTGCGCCGGACCACGGGGTTGTTGCGGCGGCACAAGCTGCTGATCGGTACGGTGATCGTGGTCGGCACCGGGTTGGCGGCCCTGGTCGCCTTCCGGATGACGCCGCTCTACACCGCCGAAACGCTCATCATGGTGGAGCACCGCAAGAACACCGTCCTCAACTTCGAGGGGGTGGTGTCCGACATGACCCCCGACATCAGCGCGCTGCAGAGCGAGGTCGCGATCCTGAAGTCGCCGGCCTTCGCCGAAAAGGTGGTGGCGAAGCTCAAGCTGATGAACGATCCGGAGTTCAATGCCTCGCTGCGTCCGCCGCCCCCAGGATGGGTGTCGGCGCTGAACCCGCGCAACTGGATCCCCGACAGCTGGAAAGCGTCCAGCGGCGTGCCGCTGTCGCCGGAGGAGATCGAGCGCAACCACCTGACCTCCGTGGTCAACGCCGTGCTCGACAACACGTCGGTGCGTCCGCAGGGCCGCTCCTACGTCATCGCCGTCAGCTTCGACAGCGAGGATCCGCGCAAGTCGTCCCTGATCGCCAACACCATGGCCGACCTCTATCTGGTCGATCAGCTCGACGAGAAGTTCAAGGCGTCCAAGCGCGCCACCCAGTGGCTGGAGGAGCGGCTGACCGACCTGCGCCGGGAAGCGCAGACCACCGGCGACGCGGTGGAGAAGTACCGGACCCAGCACGGCCTGACCACCTCGTCCAACAACGAGAGCACGGTGGTCGGCCAGCAGCTGAGCCAGCTGAACGCCGACTATATCCTGGCCCGCACCAAGCGGCAGGAGGCGGAGACCAAGCTGCGCGACGTCACCGCCATGGCGAATTCGCCGCGCGGCGCCTCCGCGGTGGGCGACGTGATGGGCTCGCCGCTGATCCAGGCCTTGCGCGAGCGCGAGGTCGATCTCCAGCGCCAGATCGCCGACGCCACCAACCGCTACGGTGCCAAGCACCCGATGCTGCAGGCCCTGCAGAGTCAGCTGCGCGATTTGCAAGGCCAGATCAAGACCGACGTCGGCAAGATCGTCTCCAACCTCAGCAACGAGGTGGAACTGGCGAAGGGCCGTGAGCAGGGGCTGAAGGCCAGCCTGGATCAGGCCGAGGCCAAGCAGAACGAGCAGCAGCAGGCGACCGTCGGCCTGCGCACGCTGGAGCGCGATGCCGGCACCGCCCAGTCGATGTACGAGGCGCTGCTGACCCGCTCGCAGCAGATCGCGACGCAGAACGACATGCGCCAGCCCGACGCCCGCATCGTGTCGGAGGCCTCGATCCCGCTCGACCCGTCGCAGCCGAACCGCAAGCTGATCCTGCTGCTGGCGCTGGTGGCGTCGGGCACGCTGGGCGTGCTGCTGGCCATGCTGCGCGAACGGGCCGAGAGCGGATTCCGCAGCCCGCACCAGTTCGAGACGGCGACCGGCGTCCGCAGCCTCGGCATCGTGCCGCGCATCCCGCGCTTCGGCGGGTCGCCGGCCGCGTATGTGGTGGACAAGCCGATTTCCGCCTTCGCGGAATCGATGCAGAACCTGCGCACCTCGCTGCTGCTCGCCAATCCGGACGGGCGGCACCGGGTGATCCTGTTCAGCTCGTCCGTCCCCGGTGAGGGCAAGAGCTCCGTCGCCGCGGCCTTCGCCCGCACCTGCGCCAACGCCGGCCAGCGGACGAT
Organism: Azospirillum sp. 11R-A; assembly: GCF_049472615.1. NCBI lineage: Bacteria > Pseudomonadati > Pseudomonadota > Alphaproteobacteria > Rhodospirillales > Azospirillaceae > Azospirillum > Azospirillum sp. 11R-A. Next base: position 53,188 of record NZ_JBCEBL010000002.1, read on the forward strand.
CCTGGTCGACTGCGACCTGCGGCGGAAGTGCCTGCACGAGATGCTGGGCATGTCCAACAACCGCGGTCTGGCGGAAGTGCTGGCCGGCACCGCGACGCTGGAGGAGGTGATTCAGGTCGATCCGCGCACCGGCCTGCACGTCATCCCCGCCGGCCATGGCCGCACGCTGCCGCAGGACACGCTCGGCTCGTCGGGCATGCACCAGCTGCTGTCGCGACTGTCGGTCAATTACGACCGCATCGTGCTGGATTCGCCGCCGGTGTTGGCGGTGTCGGAAGGCAAGCTGCTGGCGGCCCTCGCCGACCAGACCGTCTTCATCGTCCGCTGGGGCATGACCAAGCGCGGCACCGCGATGGCCGGGCTGAAGGAGGTGATTGAGGCCGGCGGCGAGGTGGTCGGCGTCCTGTTCAGTCAGGTCGATACCCGGCGCCATGCCCAGTACGAGTTCCCGGACAGCGGGCGCTACCACGGCTACCGCCGCTACTACGCGAACTGACGACAAGGTCCCTCGGCCGGTCGAAAGCCGGCCGAGGATTTTTTGCGCAGTGCGTCACGATTCTATCAACCACCGAAGAGCCCATGAATGTCCGCTGGACACCGCATCTTCCGGAACATCCGCGCCCTTGCCGCCGCGAAAACGGCGACGATGGCGAGCGGGCTGGTCACCGCGGCCTGGACCGCGCGGGTTCTGGGACCGGACAGTTTCGGCGTGCTGGGCTTCGGCACCTCGCTGATGGCCTATGCGGCGCTGTTCGTGAACATGGGCCTCTCCACCTACGCCATCCGTGAGATCGCGAGAAACCGCGAGCAGGACGACCACCGCGAGCGGGCGGCCGAGCTGTCGGAACATGTGCTGACCCTGCGCACCGTGCTGGCCCTGGTGGTCGGCGTCCTCTACGCGGCCTTCGTCCTCTCGCTGGACAAACCGATGGAGGTGAAGGCGGTTCTTCTGGTGCAGGCGGTGCAGTTGCTGGGGAACGCCCTGGTGCTCGACTTTGTTTATCAGGCGACCGAGAAGATGGGGGTGATCGCCACGCGCGAAATCGGCACCTCCATCGGCTCGATGCTTCTCGTCTTCCTGCTGGTGCGTGGGCCTGAGGACGCCATCACCGCAGCCGCCATCACCGGCGGTTCCATCACCGTCAACGCGCTGGTGATGATCGGCCGCTTCCGCCGCGACTTCGGCCATCTGCGCCCCAGGGTCGACCTGAAGGTGTGGCGCGAGATCCTGACGGCGGCGACGCCGATGGCGGTCGGCGTCTTCGCCTGGGCGATCTTCACCCATCTCGACGTGGTGATGCTGGGTTTCCTGGCCCCGCACACCGAGGTCGGCTGGTACAGCGCGGCGGTGAAGATCCAGACCCTGGCCAATCTGGTCGGCAACATCGTGATGAACGCTTTCCTGCCGCAGCTGGCCGCCGCCTATGGCGAGCTTGGCCCGATGCGCGACCGGATGCGGGCCTATGCCGGCGTCATGCTGGCGGTCGGCGGGCTGGTCATCGCCGGCGGTTTCGCCCTGGCGCCGTCCATCCTCGGCACGCTGTTCGGCGACGCCTACGCCCCGGCGACGCTGGCTCTGCGCCTGCTGATGCTGGCCTCGGCGGTGGTCTACGCCAACATGATCCTGGGCAATCCGCTGCTCGTCTGGCACCGGCAGACCGGTTACATGGTCGCCATGCTGTCGGGCGGCGCGCTGAACGCCCTGCTGAACATCTGGTGGATCCCCCGCTACGGCATCGAGGGCGCCGCGATGGCGACCTTCACCGCGGAGCTGGCCGCCACCGTCGCCATCGCCTGGATCCACCGGCAGACGGTTGGGGAGCTGTATGGCGGGATCACCGCGCGGGCTCTGCTGTGCGCCGGCGCGGCCATAGCCGCGGCGCTCGCGCTCGACAGCTTCGCCGCCCCGCTGTTCGACCGGTTGCCGGCGCTGGTGCATTTCGTCGCCGGCAGCGTGGCGATGATCGCGGTCTATGCGGCGATGGCCGTGCTGACCGGACTGGTCCACCTGAAACGGTTGCGGCGGCTGACCAGCGCCACGGCCTGAGAGGGGCGGGCCGTGGCTGGATGGATGGTTCAACCCTCAATTCTGCAAGGCCGGGTCGAGGGATACCGGCAGCAGGAACGGAATGCGCCTATTGCACCACTTTCGAACGTCTCTGTTGGTGCCTCCAAGCATTCATTTGGCCCCGGCGAGGGTTAGTACCATTAATACGGCGGAGATCTGCAATCATGGTCTTTTCATCGGACGGTGATTTCTGAAACACTTCGCGCTGCACAACGCCGGTAACGAGGTACTTCATCGTCACGGCGAAGTCACAACAAGAAAACAATTTCGAATTTCGAGGTTTCTCCGTCTGCCTGCTTGGCAACAGGGCATGGCACGCGGGGCGTCTCCAAACTCTAAGGCCTCCGCCGCCGGTGGCGGGGCCTCAGCAAACGGCAGGAGCGACGATGCTTCCCAAGACTTTTTCCGATCGTAACGTCTGCGTCCTCGGGCTCGGCTATGTCGGCCTGACGCTGGCGGTCGCGATGGCGGACGCCGGCTTCCAGGTGCACGGGGTCGAGGTGCGGCAGGACGTGCTCGACAAGCTCGGCCAGGGCAACCCGCACTTCCACGAGCCGGGCCTGACGGAGAAGCTGCGCCACGTCATCGCACGCGGCCGGCTGACCTTCAGCCGCAGCCAGGAGGATTGCAGCAAGGCCAGCGTCTTCATCATTACGGTCGGCACGCCGCTCAGCAAGGACGGCCGGGTCCGCACCGACATGATCGAGGCGGCGACCCGTCAGGTCGCCGGCAGCCTGCATGACGGCGATCTGGTCATCCTGCGCTCCACCGTGAAGCTGGGCACCACTCGCAACGTGGTGGCGCCGATCCTGCGCGCCACCGGCAAGAAGTTCGACATCGCCTTTTGCCCGGAGCGCACCCTGGAAGGGCAGGCGCTGCTGGAGCTGAACCAGCTGCCGCAGATCATCGGCGCCGAAAGCCTGGACGTCGCCACCCGTGCGGCCCAGATCTTCGGCTTCCTGACGCCGACCACCGTCAAGGTTTCCACCCTGGAGACGGCGGAGCTGATCAAGCTGGTCGACAACACCTACCGCGACGTCACCTTCGCCTTCTCCAACGAGATCGCCAAGCTGTGCAACGCCATGGAGATCTCGGCGGTCGAGGTGGCGCGCGCCGGCAAGCTGGGCTATCCGCGCACCAACCTGCCGCTGCCCGGCCCGGTCGGCGGCCCGTGCCTGGAGAAGGATCCCCACATCCTGATCGAGGCGGCGCGCGAGGTCGGCGTCGAGATGGCGATCACCGCCGCCGGCCGTCTGGTCAACGAAAGCCAGCCGGTCGAGGTCGCCGACTTCCTCGGCAAGCTCGCCAACTCGATGCAGGGCTTCCCGGAGGTGCCGACCATCAGCCTGATGGGCCTCGCCTTCAAGGGCCGCCCGGCGACCGACGATCTGCGCGGCACGATGGCCAAGCCGGTGCTGGAGGAGCTGCGCCAGCGCTTCCCCACCGCCCGACTGCGCGGCTTCGACGCCGTGGTGCGCCCCGACGACATCCGCAGCTTCGGGCTGGAGCCGGCGGCCAACATGGCCGAGGCGGTGTCCGGCGCCAATCTGGCGGTGATCCTCAACAACCACCCGGTCTTCACCTCCATGCCGCTGCCGGATCTGGCCCTGCGGATGGACCGTCCGGGCGTGATCTACGACTTCTGGAACAACTTCAACAGCCGTGACGTCGACCTGCCGGACGGCACCGCCTACGTGGCGCTCGGCAGCCATGGCGCCGCCCGCTACGCGCATGTGGCCTGACGAAAACCGGGCCCGCAAAGGGCTTTGGCCAAGCGGTTTGGGAAGAGGAATTTGACCGACATGAAACACTATCTCGTCACCGGCGGCAGCGGCTTCATCGGCGCCGCCCTGGTCCACCGTCTGGTCCGTGACGGCCACCGCGTCCGCGTTCTGGACGACAATTCGCGCGGGCATACCGGGCGGCTGGCCGGCGTGCTCGACGACGTGGAATTCGTCCAGGGCGACATCCGCGACGCTGACGCCGTGCGCGGGGCGGTGCGCGGCGTCGACGGCGTGCTCCATCTGGCCGCCGTCAACGGAACCAAGCATTTCTACGAGAAGCCGGAAGTGGTGCTGGACGTCGGCGTGCGCGGCATGCTGAACGTGCTGGACGCCTGCCGCGCCGACGGCGTGGGCGATCTGGTCGTCGCCTCCTCCTCGGAAGCCTACCAGACCCCGCCGATGGTGCCGACGCCGGAGGATGTGCCGCTGGTGGTGCCGGACGTGCTGAACGCCCGCTACAGCTACGGCGGCTCCAAGCTGATCTCGGAGCTGCTGGCCGTCAACTGGGGCCGCAGCGGCTTCGACCGCGTCGCCATCTTCCGTCCGCACAACGTCTACGGCCCCGACATGGGCTGGGAGCATGTGGTGCCGGAATTCTCCCGCCGCGCGGTGGAGGCCATCGCCGGCCACCCGAGCGGCACGGTGCCCTTCAAGATCCAGGGCGACGGCCGCCAGACCCGCGCCTTCGTCCACATCGACGACGCCATCGACGGCATCGTGACGGTGGTCGACAAGGGCGAGCATCTCGGCATCTACCATGTCGGCAACCCGGAGGAGGTCACCATCGCCGACCTCGCCCGCCAGACGGTCGCCTGCCTCGGCCGCGAGGCCCAGGTGATGCCCGGTCCGGCGGCTCCCGGCGGCACCGACCGCCGCAGCCCCGACATCGCCAAGCTGACCGCGCTGGGCTTCACCCCGCGCATCCCGCTCTCCGCCGGCCTGCCCGGCGTGGTCGAGTGGTATGCCGAGCGAGCGCGTGCCGATCTGGGGCGCATGGGGCAGGCGGCGGAGTAGGGCGTCATCAGGGGAGCGTGACCGGCGGTCGCGCTCCCATCCGTCGTCCCCGCGAAGGCGGGAGTCCGCGTTCGCGGGGACGACGGCCGATGAGGCATTCGTTCGCACAAGATCTTAAGGAGACGGCCCGCATGGACCGCAACAGCCGCATCTTCGTCGCCGGGCACCGGGGACTCGTCGGATCCGCCATTCTGCGGCGGCTGACCGAGGCCGGGCACACCGACCTCGTGATCCGCGACCGGTCGCAGCTCGACCTGACCGATCAGGCGGCGGTGCGCGCCTTTTTCGACCGCGAGGGCATCGAACAGGTGATCCTGGCCGCGGCGAAGGTGGGCGGCATCCTCGCCAACGACCGCTTCGGCGGCGATTTCATCCGCGACAACCTCCTGATCCAGAACAACGTCATCGACGCCGCCTGGCGCGCCGGCGTGAAAAAGCTGCTGTTCCTCGGCTCCTCCTGCCTCTATCCCAAGCATGCCGAACAGCCGATCAAGGAAGAGGCGCTGCTGACCGGCGAGATGGAGCCGAGCAACAAGCCCTACGCCGTCGCCAAGATCGCCGGCATCACCATGTGCCAGGCCTACCGGCGCCAGTACGGCTTCAACGCCATCTGCGCCATGCCGTCCAACCTGTACGGCCCCGGCGACCATTTCGAGCCCGAGACCTCGCATGCGCTGCCGGGCATGATCCGGCGCTTCCACGATGCCAAGGTGGCCGGCGACCCGACGGTCACCCTGTGGGGCACCGGCACGCCGCGGCGCGAGTTCCTCTATGTCGACGACATGGCGGACGCCTGCCTGCATCTGATGGACCATTACGACAGCGGGGAGATCATCAATGTCGGCCCCGGCGACGACATCGCCATCGCCGACCTCGCAGCACTGATCCGCGACACCGTCGGCTACACCGGCACGCTGACCCACGATCTGAGCAAGCCCGACGGCCACCCGCGCAAGCTGATGGACGTGTCGCGCCTGTTCGCCACCGGCTGGCGCCCGAAGGTGTCGCTGGAGGAGGGGCTGCGCCGCACCTACGACTGGTTCCTGGAGAATGCCGCTCCAGAGCGTCGCCAAGTCCCCAAGCAGGCAGCGGAGTAACGCCCGATGCCGGACGATTCCATCCATCTGCGGCCACCGGCTTTCGACCGGCCGGCTTCCAAGGCTTCAGCGGGCACGCCTTCCCTGGCGGAGGTGCCCGTGCCGGAAGAACTGCTGCTCGTGGCGCAGAGCTATTGGCCGGAACCGGCCGGCAGCGCGCCGATGATGACCGACCTCGCCACCGCCTTCGCGGCGGCCGGGGCCGAGACCACGGTGCTGACCGCGCGTCCCAACTATCCCGGCAACAAGGTCTATGACGGCTACGCCGACGGGGCGCAGGACAGCAAGACGGTGGAGGGCGTGTTGATCGAGCGCCTGCACACCATCCCGCCGGCCGGCGGCGGCATGAAGGCCCGGCTGATCCATGAGGGCGTTCTGCATGCCGGCTTCGCCGCCGCCCGTGCCCGCGGCCGGGTCGGACGGCATGCCGCCGTGCTGTCGCTCTGCCCATCGATCCTGTCGGTGGCCATCGCCAACCGCTTCAAGGCGCCGGGCGGCCGCCACGTCGCCATCGTCCATGACATCCAGTCCGGCCTTGCCAGTGCACTGGGCATGGGCGGCAAGGCGGCGGTCAAGGCGATCCGCGCCATGGAGCGCACGGCGCTGAACCGCGCCGACGCCATCGTCGTCCTGTCGGAGCCGATGCGCGGCGTGCTGGAGGAGTTGGGTGTCACCCGGCCGATCCATGTGATCCCGCCCCATGTCGATGCCGACGCGGTCCACCCGCTGCCGCGCCCCGACCAGCCGCCGACCGCGCTCTACAGCGGCGCCTTCGCCCGCAAGCAGGGACTGGAGCAGGTGCTGGACATGGCCGGTCATCTGGCCGAGCTGATGCCGCAGGCCCGTATCAAGATGCGTGGCCAGGGCGGGCTGGAGGAGGAGCTGAAGGGCCGCGCCCGCGCCATGGGCCTCGGCAACGTGATCTTCCAGCCGCTGGCACCGAAGGACCAGCTGAACGAGGCGATGGCGGAGGGCGACGTCCATCTCGTGCCCCAGCGGCCCGAGGGGGCGGCCTTCGCCATGCCCGGCAAGGCGGTGACCATCCTCGCCGCCGGCCGGCCCTTCGTCAGCACCTGCCTGCCGGGATCGGCGCTCGCCACGCTGGAGGCGCAGGTCGGCGCCTTCCTGTGCACCCCGCCGGAGGAGCCGCGCGCGATGGCCGAGGCGGTTGCCGCCCTGCTGTCGGACCCCGCCCGCGCCACCGCCATGGGCCGCCGCGGCCGCGCCTGGGTGGAGGCGAACGCCACGCGCGCCGTGGCGCTCGACCGCTACGCCCGCCTTCTGTTGGGAGAGGCAGCATGAAGAAGCCCGCGCTGGTCTTCAGTTGGGAGATGTTCGGCCCCTACCACATGGACCGGCTGGAGGCGGTCGGCCGCCGGCTGGGTCACGTCTACGACGTGATCGGGCTGGAGGTCGGGTCGAAGTCGCACACCTACGCCTGGGATTCGACCGGGACGGGGCAGAATTTCCGCAAGATCACCCTGTTCCCCGGACAGTCGAAGGCCGACCTGTCGAAGGCCGCGGTCTACCGCGCCCTGCTGCGCGAATGCCGCAACGCCGACGCGCGCTATGTCTTCCTCTGCCATTACGAGGATCCGGACGTCTTCGCGCTCGCCCTGACCATGCGGCTGATGGGCCGCAAGGTCATCAACATGAACGCCTCCAAATACGACGACAAGCCGCGCATCCTGTGGCGCGAAATGGTCAAGAGCGTCTTCTACTCCCCCTATCAGGCGGGGATCGGCGGCAGCCACCGCACGGTGGATTACTTCCGTCTGTTGGGACTCCCGAAGGACCGGCTCTACATCGGGTACGACACTCTGTCGTTGGACCGCATCCGCCGCCTGTCCGGGATGGAACCGGCCCCTGGGGGAGTACCCTTCGCCGACCGCCACTTCACCATCATCGCGCGCTTCGTCCCGAAGAAGAACTTGTTCCGGGCGGTCGAAGCCTATGACATTTACCGGCGGCTGGCCGGTCCCGCCGCCCGACCGCTCCACCTCTGCGGCTCCGGTCCGCTGGAGGCGGAGCTGCGGGCCGAGGTGACGCGGCGCGGGCTGGACGGGTCGATCGTCTTCCGCGGCTTCCTCCAGGAAAAGGGGATCGCCGAGACACTGGGGTCCACGCTCTGCCTGCTTCTGCCGTCGCTGGAGGAGCAGTTCGGTCTGGTGGTGAACGAGGCCCTCGCCATGGGCGTTCCGACCATCCTGTCCGACCAGTGCGGCGCGCGCGACGTGCTGATCCGCAGCGGGTTGAACGGCCACATCGTGGAGCCGGACAACCCCGAGGGGCTGGCGCGCTACATGCTGTCGGTCGCGGGCGACGAGGACGAGTGGCGCCGCCTGAGCCTGAACGGGCGGCCCTTCCAGGCGTTGGCCGACGCCAGCTTCTTCGCCCTGTCGGTGGAGAAGGCCGTGGTGGCGCTGGGCGGCCCGAAGGCGGAGCGCAGCGCGGACACGGACTATGTGTCCGACTATTCCGCCGACCCGGAGGGTGGCCAGCATGGCCGGTCGACCGGAGCGGCACTGACCGGGAGTTGACGATGGAACGGAACGCGCGCACCCATGTGGTCGTCTCCGGGCGCCTGCCGCCGCCGGTGGATGGGATGAGCCGGGTGACGGCCCTGGTGCTGGAGCGCTTGCAGGACCGCATGCGGGGGCGCGGCCGCGTGGAGGTCGCCGACCTGTCGCCCGGTTGGAACGGCGGCGGCGCCGTCTACCATCTGCGCAAGATGACGCGGGTGTTCGGCACCATGGGCCGGCTCGCCGCCGGGCTGCGCAAGCCCGACCGCCGTTTCTACATGCCGGTGGATTCGGGCTGGGGCGCGCTCTACACCGCAGCATTGGCCGGGACCGCGCGGCTGTTCGGTTATGAGCGGGTGCTGCACCATCACTCCTTTGCCACCATCTCCAAGCCGACCTGGCGGATGCGGCTGCTGACCCGCGTCGCCGGCAGCGACTGCACCCATGTCCTGCTGTGCCCGGCGATGCAGATGCGCTTCCAGTCGATCTATCCGGCGGCGCGCACCTGCATGACCATGTCGAACGCCATCTTCTCGGCTCCCGGCGTCCTCCCGCGTTCGCGGCGCGACGGTCCCCTGCGCATCGGCCATCTGTCGAACCTGTGCAGCGAGAAGGGGCTGGACACGCTGTTCGCCCTGCTGCGCGCCCTGCAACTCGAGGGGGTGGACGCCAGGCTGGTGCTGGCCGGTCCGGGGCTGAAACCGAAGGACAACGCGATGATCGCCGCCGGGCTGATGGCCTTCGACGGGGCGGTCGAGTATCACGGCCCGGTCCATGGCGAGACCAAGGAGGCCTTCTACCGCGACATCGACGTCTTCGTCTTCCCGACGCGCTACCGCAACGAGGCGCAGCCGCTGGTGCTGTTCGAGGCGATGGCCGCCGGCGTGCCGGTGCTGGCCTATGAGCGCGGCTGCATCGGCTCCGACATCCCGGCCGACGGGCTGGTGCCGCAGAACACCGACTTCGTGAAGGCGGCCCTGCCGATCCTGTCGGCCTGGGCCGACGACCGCGAAGCACTCGCCGCCGCCTCGGCGCAGACGCTGACCCGTGCGCGCGTGGCCTTCGAGACCAGCCGCAGCGGCCTGGACCTGCTGCTGGACCGCATCGCCGGCCCGCACCCGGCCGCCGCAGCCGCCGCAGTGCCGGCCAAGCGCCGCGTGGCAGGGTAGGGGAGACGCCAGGGGCGGCTTTACGCCCCACTCCCCAGCGGCAGCGCCGTCTCGAACTTGATTTCCTTCAGGGCGAAGTTCGAGCGGATGCGGACCTGGAAGGGTAGCTGGAACACGAACTCCTCCAGAAAGCGGTTGTAGTCGGCGATGGCCCGCACCGCGACCCGCAGCAGATAGTCGGCGTCGCCCGACACCGCATAGCATTCCAGAACCTCCGGCCGTTTGCGCACCGCGTCGATGAAGATGGCGGCGGTCTCGGCGGAATGGCGGTCCAGCGTCACATGGGCGAAGACGCACTCGCCGACCGACGCCGCCTTGGGATCGACCAGCGCCGTGTAGCGGCGGATCACCCCGGTTTCCTCCAGCGACTTCAGGCGGCGCCAGCAGGAGGAGGGCGAGGTGCCGACCCGGTCGGCCAGCTCCTGCACGGTCAGGCGCGAATCCTCCTGCAAGGCGACGAGGATTCTGATGTCGATTTCCGATAGCGCGGCGGACAACGGCAAGACTCTCCGATCACAGGCTGAACGCCGAAAAATCCTGCCAAAATCATAGGTGCGCCCGCCTCACTTTGAAAGCTCTTTCCACGGACAGTCCGGCATACTGATCGCAGGACAATCAAAGGGAGAGGCGATCATGGCCGACATGTGGGACAACCCGATGAAGACCGACGGATTCGAGTTCATCGAATTCACGGCGCCGGACACCGTGGCGCTGGGCCGCCTGTTCGAGCAGCTGGGCTTCACGGCAATCGCCCGCCACCGGTCGAAGGACGTGACGCTCTACCGCCAGGGCGACGTGAACTTCATCGTCAATGCCGAACCGTCGGGCTTCCCGCGCAACTTCGCCGCCCAGCACGGCCCGTCGATCTGCGCCATCGCCTTCCGCGTCGGCGACGCCGCCTTCGCCTACCGCCGGGCGCTGGACCTCGGCGCCTGGGGTGTCGAGACCCGCGTCGGCGCGATGGAACTGAACATCCCCGCCATCAAGGGCATCGGCGATTCGCTGATCTACCTCGTCGACCGCTATGCCGACCGCGGTAGCATCTATGAGGTCGATTTCGTGCCGCTGACGGGGGTGGACCAGCATCCGCAAGGCGCCGGCCTGACCTACATCGACCATCTGACCCACAACGTCCACACCGGACGGATGGAGGAGTGGGCCGAGTTCTACACCCGCCTGTTCGGCTTCCGCGAGATCCGTTACTTCGACATCGAGGGCAAGCTGACCGGCCTGCGGTCGAAGGCGATGACCAGCCCCTGCGGCAAGATCCGCATTCCGATCAACGAATCCGCCGACAACAAGTCGCAGATCGTCGAATATCTGCGCGACTACAGGGGCGAAGGCATCCAGCATGTGGCGCTCGGCACCAACGACATCGTCCGCACGGTGGAGACGATGCGCGGCATGGGCACCCCGTTCCAGGACACGCCCGACACCTACTACGAGCGCGTCGATACCCGTGTGCCGGGCCACAACCAGGATCTGAAGCGTCTCCAGGCCAACCGCATCCTGCTCGATGGCGCTCCGACCGAGGGCCAGGGCCTGCTGTTGCAGATCTTCACCCAGACCGTCATCGGCCCGATCTTCTTCGAGATCATCCAGCGCATCGGCAACGAGGGCTTCGGCGAGGGCAACTTCAAGGCGCTGTTCGAATCCATCGAACTCGACCAGATCCGCCGCGGCGTGCTGAGCGAGGATGCGGCCTGAGCGTCGGCCAATTCTCCAGGCAGGTTCCGAACGCCGTCCGGTCGCAAAGCCGGGCGGCGTTTCCGCGTTGGGAACCGCGGATTTGCAGCAAATATTTCCATAATTACACTTATGTGTTTTTTGTCGCCCCATGACGGGTGAGGATGCTCCTTTACTGGAACTGGTGAGCGGCACCGGCGGCCTCGGCCGCAGCGATTGCCGCTCACCCGTGTCGGGAATGGACCGACGTCGTGCTGGGCTTCATCAGGAAGCCATTCAGGCAGGAACCACCAGCCGCCCGGCCAGTGGCTTCGAGACGACCGAACCGCGCCGATCCCAGCAGCCGTCAACCAGCCGCTGTCGATCCGTCCGCAACCCACTCAGCCCTCCCCTGCCCCTCCACCGATATACCCACCCTCCGAAGGCCGCGATCCCGATACAGCCTCAATTGCGGCTGTCCTTTCAGGCCTTCAACTCATTAAGGCGCTGCAAAACGGCTTCTTCCCGGACGCTCTCTGCTCGGGCATCAGTCCAGGCGTCCCCACAGGCACCGCACGTGGTAACGGGCACCCGCACATCGACGGTCGCCATCAGAACGTCCCCTGGTCCATAGGGGAAACGGACCGCCTGCGTTTCCACGCTGTGGACGAGGTTTGCGCTCCCGCACTTCGGGCAGAGCTTGTCGAGGGGTTCCCCGAAGTCCGTGTTCAACATCACTTTCGATTTTCCTTTACGGGTGTTGAGCGCAGGCGGTCTTGGCGACGGACCCGCCGACCCATTATCGCCCACCCGGCGACCCACTCCAAGCTTGTGGAGGAGCTATTCTTTTTTTCAGGTGGCAATGCCCTCGACCAGACGATGGCGACCCGTTCCGGATGCATCCGGTATGGTGCTATGGCCCAGTGTCCTATCGCCCTGGGGAAGTCGCTGGAGCATCCGCTGTTCGCTGTGAACCGCGGGACGCTCCAGCCTCGGGGCGGCGTCAGCTGCGGCGGCCGCCGATCATCGACACCGCGTCGATCCCCTTCACATACTTCCAATAGGCGTCCAGGGCGTTCTGCTGCGCCGACTGATACGGCTCCGGCAAAGGCGCCTGAAGCTCATCGGGAAGAAGCGTGGTCATCAGCGTGTGGAGCAGCTCCTGCGCCGCCGGACTGTCGGCCGTGCTGGTCATTTCCAGTTTGCCGTCCGGGGCGGTGTAGTCGAAATACTCGACCTCCACCCCGGCTTTCAGGGGCTGCCCGCCGTTCGTGCTGGGATCCCAGAAGGCATAGGTGCCGAGCTTGCCCTGTTCCGTGACCACCCCGATGGCGTGGAAAGGAGCGTTCAGGTAGTTGTAGCTGGTCGGAAACGCTTCGTCCGTCGTGTAGAGGGCGTATTTGCGGCCCGGCGCCCCGGGGTCGCGCAGGATGTCGAGCAGGCGCGCCCGCGTTCCGTAGAGCGCCTTGTAAGGCTCCTCTCGCATCCATTCGGTGCCGTCGCGGGCAATCGACACCAGCAGCGGAACCAGATCGACGGAGGACGCGAGCTGTTCGCGGACGATGTCCGGCGCGGAAACCACGCCGTCCGGGCGCGGATCGACGACGATCAGGGGGACGTTCAGGCATTCCTTGTAGACGCTGAACCCCTTGCCCTGCAAACCATGGGCGCTTGCGTATTCGCCATGGTCGGAGGTGAACACGATCACGGTGTTGGCGGCGAGATCCTCGGGCAGATTGCCGATCAGCTGGCCGATCTGGATGTCCACCTGATTCATCGCCCAGGTGTACATGTCCAGCGCCTTCGTCCAATAGCCGAAGGGGGCATAGGGAACCACGCTGTCCGTTACCGGGGTGGGCGCCATGGTGAAGTCGGTCTGGTTGGGATCGTCGCTGACATCGCCGGTCATCACATAGGAGAAGAAATCCCGGCCCAGCCGGGGCAGCTTCACCCCGCTTTCCAGCAGCGTGTCGGCTGGCTGCCAGTTCGCCGGCAGCTGATAGCCGTAGTCCGGCGGGTCGGACTGGCCGGCGACGATGCCGGTGTAGGCGACCGGCGCCGTCTTGCCGGCCTTCTTGTATTGCTGTTGATAGACGGCGCCCTCGATGCCGGCCCAGAAGAACTGCTTGTCATGGGGGTTGACCAGCCCGACCGTCAGGCAGAACGGCTTCCGGTTGCCGCTGTTCGAGCGGCTCTTCAGCCAGTAATTCGCCTGGGCGACGATGTTCGCATCGCTCAGGACCGGGTCGGCGCCGACCGGCGGGGGGCTCGCCACGGTGGCGCCCGATCCCTGGCCCGGCTGGCCCAGCGGGTCCGGCATGGTCAGCCCCTCGAAGCCGTAGGGTTCCAAATAATCATAGGCGGCGGCCGAGGTCGGGCCGGCGGGGTAGTTCGACATGTGCCACTTGCCGATCAGGGGCGTGTCGTACCCCTGTTCGCGCAGCAGCTTGCCGTAGGTCGGGAAGGCCGTCTCCAGGGATGGCTGCGGCGCCGCCGTGCTTTGCGCGTTGAACATGTTGGCGCGCGTCAGCATCAGCCAGGTCTGCTGCGCGTAGAGACCGGTCGCCATGACCCCGCGGGACGGCGTGCAGTCGGCCGCGGCGGTCTGGTAATTGCTGAACTTCACCCCCTTCTCCCACAGCATGCGGTGGGTATAGGGCATGTATTTCGCCAGGAATTCCCCGGCGGACTGGACGCCGTTGGGAAATTCGCTTGGAAAGCGCATTTCGTCCAGGGTCAGCAGAATGATGTTCGGCTTCGTGCCGGTCTGGGTCGCCATATCCGTCTCCGCAGGAATGAGAATGGGGACTGCCCGCTGGTGATCATGCCCAGGGGTAGATATCGATTACTTCAAGAGAAATAAGAACCCGGCCAATATCTAGCGCTCGTTTGGCTGAAAGGTACAGGTGATCTATATCAACAAACATCACAAGATCTAACCACACTGCGGTATGCAGGATGAATAATGATGTTTTTTGGATTGTTTCGTGATTGTAATTGCATGATAAGGCGGATTTGTCGGGTATGACTTGAGGTTCTTTTTGTTATCTGTGGAAGAATGCGGCTGGCGTGCAATATGGTCGGAAATGCCCGCAATGAATGAAGCTTGTGCGGCCCGGCAGGCCGATGATGGGAAAGGCGGGGGAGCGGACGGTGCGAAGGCGTGTCGTCATAGGGCTGCTGGGCGGTTCCCTGATCCTGGCGTTGGCCGTGGCGTTGGCCGCGCTGCGGCTGGTCGGGGCGGTTCCGATGGATCCGCCCGCGGCGGCGGCCCCGCTGACCGTCCGGGCGGAGGATCGGTCGCTGTCGCTGGCGGGCCATCTGGAGGTTCTGGACGACCCGGGCGGCGGGCTGGGCCTGGACGACCTGCGGTCCGGCCCGGCGGCGGCCTCATTCCGGCCGATTCCCGGCTTCCTCGCCCGCGGCTTCGTTTCCGGAGCGACCTGGGTCCGTATCCGGCTGCGTTATCCGCCGGCCGCCTCACCGGCCACCTCACCGGCGGCGCTCGACCGTCTGCTGGAGATGAAGCCGCCCTATCTGAACGAACTGCGCCTCTATGCGCTGGGCTGTGACGACGATGGCGCGGTCGTGGAGACGGTCCTGGGGGATGGCCTGCCCTATGCCGGGCGCCCGATTCCGTTTCCCTCCCTCGTCGTTCCCGTGAGCCTGCGCTCCGGTTGCGAGACGGTGATCCTGATCCGCATCGCCACGGTGCGGACCACGGCGCTCAGTCTGCGTCTGTGGTCGCCACCCGCCTTCATGACGCATGCGACGCTGGACCTGTCCATCCTTGGCGCCTGGTTCGGCATCGCCGTCATGATCGGCACCATCAACCTCGTCTTCTGGCTGTGGCTGCACGATCGGGTCTATGGCTGGTATGGGCTTTACGTGCTGGCGATGCTGGCGGGCAACCTGCCGGCCAGCGGAATGCTGTTCCTGCTGTGGCCGTCCGGCGCGCACCGCATCGCCGACTGGCTGATCGGGACGGCACTGTGCGCGGTCCTGCTGTTCGGGGCGCTGTTCACCGGGGCGCTGTTCGATCTGCGGCGGGGCAATCCGGTGCTGCGGGGGACGATCACCGTCATGGTCGCGGTCGGTCTGGCCGGCACCCTGGTCGCGCTCGCCGGACACTATGCGGCGATCGGCGCCGTCATCCAGTTCGTCGCCGCCATGCTGTTCATCCTGGCGGCGCTGCTGTCGCTCAGGCTGGCGCTGCACGGGCATCGCCAGGCCCGGCTTTGGCTGCTGGCCTTCCTGCTGCCGCTTGCCGGCGGCGTGATGCTTCTGCTGCGCAATGTCGGGCTTCTGCCGATGATCGAGTCCGTCGAATACGGCAACATGGCGGGGGCGCTGTTCCACATGCTGCTGATGACCCTCAGCCTCGCCCAGCGGGTCAAGCAGGCCGAGCGCGACTGGCGGGAAGCGCAGCAGGCGGCGCTGGCGGCGGCGCGCGATGCCGAGGAGCATGCCCAGACCCTCGCCGCCGGCCGCACGCGGCAGTTGATGGAGGCCACGCACCAGCTCGAGGAGGCGCTGCTGGCGGAACGGAAGGCGGCCCGCGACCGCACCCAGTTCGTCGACATGATCTCGCACGAATATCGCACTCCCCTGTCCGTGATCAGCGCCAGCCTGGACGTGCTGGCTCTGCAGATCGGGAGCGATATGGCCGGCGGTGACCGCAGCGGGTTCGAACGCCCGCTCGCCCGCATGAGGCGGGCGGTTCACCGGCTGGTCGAGATCGTCGATGTCGGCTTGCAGCGTGCGCGGATCGATGTCGACGGGCTGGCGGCGACCAGGAAGCCGATGGCCCTGTCCGAGTGCCTGGACGAGGCGCTGTCGATCGTGCGCAGCCACTTCCCGGACCGTGCGATCGTCCTGACCCACGGCCGGCCGACAGATGGCCGGGCGATGGATGACCGGCCGGGGGGTGCGGGCGCGGCAGATGTCATGCTGCTGGCCGACCGGCCGCTGCTGACCACGGTGTTCGTCAATCTGCTCGACAATGCGCTGAAATACTCGCCGGCCGACCGGCCGGTGCGGATCGGTGTGACGATTGCGGACGGCTGGCTGCGTGTCGAGGTCGGCGACAGCGGCATGGGGATCGCCGAGACCGACCTGCCACGGGTGTTCGGCAAGTTCTTCCGGTCGCAGCAGGCGCAGAGCATGCCGGGAACCGGCGTCGGGCTGGCGCTTGCCCGGCGCATCGTCGAACTGCATGGCGGCCGCCTGTCCCTGGCGAGCCGGATCGGGGTGGGGACCACGGCGACGGTTGAAATCCCGGCATTGGACATGGGGGCCGACGGCGCCCCGGCCGCGGTCGCCGGAGAGAGCGAGGGGAGATGGGAATGACCGATCCGAAGCCTGCGGTTATGGCCGGGCACGATCAATCGGGCGCCTTGCGGCCGCGCGTGATCCTGGTCGAGGATGACGGCGACCTGCGCGAGAGCATCGAGGATTATCTGAAGCTGACGGGGTTCACCACCATCGGCGTCGGCACGGCGCTGGAGTTCTTCCAGGCGTTAGCGACCATGGATATCGATGTGGCGGTGATCGATGTCGGGCTGCCGGATCAGGAGGGATTCGAGATCGCCTCCCTTCTGCGCCGGCGGCGGGAGATCGGCGTGGTGATGCTGACCGCCCGCGGCGCCTCCGAAGACCGCATCAAGGGGTTTCAGAGCGGCGCCGACCTTTATTTCGTCAAGCCGGTGGATTGCCGCGAACTGGCTGCCGCCCTGCTCAATCTGGTCGGCCGGCTGCCCAGACGGGCGGCGGCCGGAACCGAAAGCCCGGCGTCGGGCCGTGCCGCCTCCGTGGAGAGTCCGGCGGCCGACGCGTGGGTGCTGGACCATGTGGACTGGCTGCTGCGCGACCCCCGTGGCCGGACGGTGCAGGTCACCTCGTCGGAGATGCGTCTGCTCGACGCCATGCTGCTCGAACCGGGGGCGACCGTTTCGCGCGGCGCGCTGCTGGCGGCGCTGGGCTATCGCGAGGACGAGTCCGGCAACCGCAGCCTCGACGTGCTGGTTTCCCGCTTGCGCCGGAAGATAGAGATCACCATGGGCGGCAAGGCGCCGATCCAGACGGTGCACAACCGCGGCTACCTGTTTTCGGCCCCGGTGCTGGAAATCGGCGGTCCAGACAAGACGGTCGACAGGGCGGGGCCGCAGTGATCGCCTCAGCGGCCCAAGCTGGACGCGGAAGCCGGGTCTCCGGTACCATTCTTCAAGCGCGATATCCGGATGACGCATGCAACCGGCATTCGCAATGTCTGGCAGCCCAAAACGGCAAATCGCCCTTCAACCATAAGGCTTCCATCAAATAGAAACGGTTGAGCCCCAGGTAACCGGGCAAAATTTGCCGGTCAATTTCTGCCAGACTGCCAAGGAAGCCGGAGTTTCATTTTTCTCTGATTCGCCTAAAAAACAATCGTCCGTTTTTTGTCTCATTCATGCCACGGGAAACGCCCTCATTCATAATTTCCTAACCATAAGTGTTAGTACCCGATTAAGGCTAACAGACGAGCCTGCGGAACGAGGCGATACCCATAAAGCGGAGTTCCAAAATGGCTACCACCAACACCGACGGCACGATCCAGGTCACCTTTGCGGTCAATGCCTGGGGCGCGGCAGCCGGCGGAAAATGGCCGCATTTTCAACTGCTTCTGGACGGTGCCAGCATCGGCGAGGCCACCGTTTCCTCCGCCACCCAATCCCGCTACGTTTTCACCGCGACCGTGCCGGCCGACAAGGCGCATGCGCTGCAGCTGGTCTACGACAACGACGACACGGTTAACGGCGAGGACCGCAACCTGTTCGTCAAGTCGTTCGAGGTGAATGGCAAGACCATCCTGTCGATCGATCCCTCGGTCAAGTACGACACCGGCAAGATCGACGGGCTGAACGTCATCTCCGGCCAGACCGAGATGTATTGGCCGGGCGCGCTGAACGTGCCGCTGCCCGCCACCCTGTTCCCGTCCGCCGCCACCGTGCCGGACGCCGAGACGGCCGCCACCATGACCACCACCATCAAGGTCAAGGCCTATGGTGTCAGCGCCGCCGGGCAGGCGCCGCACTTCAAGCTGCTGGTCGACGATCAGGTGGTCGGCGATGCCTGGGTCAACGCCACCTCGGCCACCGACTACACCTTCACCGCCAAGGTGGACCCGAACGAAGCCCACAAGATCCAGATCTGGTACGACAACGACGCCACCGTGAACGGCGTCGACCGCAACCTGTTCGTCAAGTCGATCAACATCGACGGCCAGACCATCGCCTCGACCTCCGACATGGCCTCCTACGACAAGGGTCCGGTGGACGGCAAGTTCGTCGTCGCCGGCCAGGAAGGCCTCTATTGGGGCGGTGCCCTGACCTTCGGCGTGCCGGAGGAGTATTTCGGCGGCGCCTATGTGCCGCCGCCCCCGCCGCCGCCGAGCAAGGCGGTGGACATCGTCGTCAACGCCTATGGCACCTCGGCCGGCGGACAGGCCGCGCATTTCAAGCTGCTGGTCGACGGGCAGGTGATCGGCGACGCCAAGGCGGCGGCGACCACCACCGGCTACAAGTTCACCGCCGACATCGACCCGACCAAGGCCCACACGGTCCAGGTCTGGTACGACAACGACGCCACCGTGAACGGCGTCGACCGCAACCTGTTCGTCAAGTCGGTCTCGATCAACGGCCACACCGTCGCCGTCACCGACAGCATCGTCACCTATGACAAGGGTGCCGTCGACGGCAAGGACGTGGTGAAGGGCCAGGAGGGTCTCTACTGGGGCGGCGCGCTCAACATCAAGGCCGGCACCGACCTGTTCAGCGATACGCCCGCCACCCAGACACCGGTGCCGACCGCCCCGACCAAGCCCGCCTTCTACGTCGCCGCCAACGGCAAGGACACCTGGTCCGGCAAGCTGGCCGCCCCCAATGCCGACGGCACCGACGGCCCGTTCGCCAGCCTGGAGAAGGCGCAGGCCGCCATGCGGGCCAACTCCACCATCGACACCACCTATGTCCGCGAGGGCACCTATCACCTGACCAAGACGCTGGAACTGACCTCGCTCGACAACGGCCACAGCTTCCAGAACTATCCCGGCGAGAAGCCGGTGCTCAGCGGCGGCGAGGTGGTGAAGAGCTTCACCAGCGAGGGCAACGGCCTCTATTCGGCCAAGCTCGGCACTGCCAGCAACCTCGACCTGATCGTCGGCGACGTCCGCCAGCATCTGGCCGAGAAGTTCGCCTACGACGCCGCCGACGTCACCAGCGGCTGGCACTTCGCCGACGCCGCCTCGGGCGGGCCCAGCGGCTGGTCGATCCGCTCGCACGGCACCGACGTGACCGCCGCCGACATCCAGCCGGGCACGCTCATCCAGATCATGGATGCCGAGCGGCTGGGCGACACGCTGGGCACCATCGCCAGCTTCAACGCCTCCACCCGCACCATCATGCTGAAGAACGGCGCCTCGCTGCCGTTCGCGGAAGGCACCACCTACAAGCTGCTGAACAACGCCGCCTATGTCGATCAGGCCGGCGAGTTCGCCTGGCGCACCTCGGACGGCAAGCTGCTCTACAAGGCCGCCAGCTCCGGCTTCGTCTCCAGCGGCGTCGAGGTGCCGCGGCTGGACACGCTGATCAAGCTGAACGGCGCCAGCAACGTCACCATCGACGGGCTGACCTTCAAGAACACCACCACCGGCGGCGACGCCCTGCTGCTGACGAAGTCGAGCGGCAACCACATCAGCGACAACAGCTTCCTGAACGTCGGCACCGCGATCAAGCTGACCGCCGCCTCGTCCAACAACGACATCGCCCACAACACGCTGAACCATCTGGCGGAAAGCGGCATCGAGATGGACGGCCGCAGCAATGGCAACAGCATCTACGGCAACAGCATCAGCAACATCGGCGAAGTGCGCAAGGCGGTGTCCGGCATCATCGGCACCGGGGTGGACAACAACCTGATCTCCAACAACGACATCGACCACAGCGCCCGTTACGGCATCTCGTTCAAGGATTACGGCGGCACCACCAACACGGTGAACCACAACAACATCATCCAGTACAACAACATCTCCTACACCGGGCTGGAGACCGCCGACGGCGGCGCCATCGAGATCCTCGGCCGCTCCAGCGTCGACACCGGCATGATCATCCAGGGCAACCGGATCGAGCATGCCAACGGCCTCGCCACCAGCAACCAGGACACCTGGATGTTCGGCCAGAAGGGCTTCGGCATCTATCTGGACGACATGGCCGGCGGCATCACCGTCAGGGACAACTTCATCAAGGACGCCGACTGGGCCTCGGTGCAGATCCATGGCGGCGACAACAACGTGGTGACCAACAACTTCTCGGTCATCGCCAGCAACAAGGAAGACTTCATCCGCATCGAATGGCAGCCGGTGCACGGCACGGCCGGCGACCCGCACAACAACACGATCACCAAGAACGTGGTGATGGGCACCCTGCCGCTGGACGACTACATCGAGCTGCTGAGCGCCAACGACTTCGTCATCGACAACAACCTTGTCTACAACGTGCCGAAGTACGGCGATCACGACGTGATCGGCAAGCCGATGTTCACCAACGCCTACTGGGGCGACTACTCGCTGCTGCCGACCTCGCCCGCCTTCGCGATGGGCATCCACGACCTCGCCTGGGCCAAGATGGGTGCCGACGGCGTCGCCGCGGTCGGTCTGGAGCATTTCTGGGACGGCGTCTGATCGCCCGATCCTGAAGCCGGCTTATCGGGGGCCGGCGCATCGGGGGTACGCCCTCGATGTGCCGGCCCCAGCGGTGGGCGGAGCCTGTTTTGCTCGAGGTCGAGCGACGGAGGCTCCGCCCACATGCGTTTCCAAAATCCTTTCAGAAATGACCACCGGCGCCCGGCACAAGCGCAATCGGCGCAGCCGTGCCCCCTGCTTGGCGTCCACGCCGCAGCGCACCATATCCAGGCCGCGCTCCGCTGCGGACAGGCCCAAGCTGCACGGATCGGGGCGCGCTCCCATTCCAGACCGGACGGACCGAGACAGTTTCCGATGAAGCAAGCGACGTGGACCTCAGGATGGACCGCAGGAGCCGTGGCGAAGACCCTGGGGGCCGGCCTCCTGCTGTGGGCCGCCTGTGCGGCGGGGCCGGCCTCGGCCCAACAGGACGACAGGAAACCGAAATTCGGCCCTGACGCCGTGCCGATCACCCGTTCGGTCGATTTCGTCCGCACCACGCCCGCACCGGATTACTGGGCGCTCAGCCCCTATTACGTGCCGCAGACGACCGGCGCCTCCTGTTCGGTGGCCAGCGTGGCCATGATGCTGAACGCGCTGCGCGGGTTGCCCGGGCTGGCGTCGGAACGGCTGGTCACCGCCAAACAGCTGCTCGACCGGCTGGACGACGACCATTGGCGCGACGCCACCGCCGACGATGGCGAGGGCATCTCCTTCGGCGAGCTGATCACCTATGTCCGCCGCAGCCTGAGCGCCTACGGCATCGACGCCGAGGTGGAGGTCTGGCGCCCGCGCGACACCTCTCCCGCGACGCTGGCGGAGCTGCGCCGCATCCTGTCGGACAATGAGCGCAGCGCCGACGACATCATCCTGCTGGCCTTCGACCAGGGCACTCTGACCGGCGACATCGGCCTCGGCCACATCGCGCCGCTCGGCGCTTATGACCCGGTGGGCAAGCGCGCGCTGGTGATGGACCCTGACCGCGCCTGGTACGTGCCCTACTGGACCAGCGACGCCCGGCTGCTGGAGGCGATGCTGAAGCCCGACCGTGCCGACCCCGAGGGCAGCGGACTGATCCGCGTCCGCAGCCGCCGGGTTTCCGGCTGAGCGCCCTTTACTTCACTTCCTGGCTGGTCAGGTCCGAGGGGTTCTGCGACCGGGTCGGCTCGTTCGGCTGATCTGGTTCGCTCGCCCATTGGTTAGGGCGCGGCACCCGGTTGCCGTTCAGGTCGGGCGGTGCCCGGCGCACGTCGGCGAGCGCCTGCTGCAATTCCTGGCTTCCCGTGGCGGCGGAGCTGGACGGGTTGGGCGGCTTGGTGCCCTGCGCGCTGGGTTGCGGATCCTGGCTCTGCTGCACCTTGCCGTCACGGGCGAGCGCGTCGCCGGCGGACTCCTTCGATCCGGAGTCGACCGGAGCGGCGGCTGGTTGCTGGCTCTGCTGCTGATCCGCCTGCTGTGCGGCGGCACCGGCCAGCGGCAGGCCGGACAGGAGCCCCGACAGCAGCAGGGCGGCGGCGAACTTGCGCATGGCGCATCCTTCCGTTGAGGCCATTGGGGCCATTGGAGCGTTGGGCCTTTTGGGGAAAGCCGTTGGAGTCCAATGCGCAACGGCACCAAACGGCCGGCGGCGCGTTGTACCGGGGACAGAGTCCGGCTTTCAGGCCGTCCGGTCCCAGCCCATCAGGAACACCGACAATGCCCAGCGAGTTCCCGTCCTCCGCCGCCACCCCCTCCACTGCCGCCGCCACCGCTCCCGCCTCGCCCCAGGACCGCGCCGAACGGCGCAGCGTCGGCGTGGTGGTGGAGCGTCGGCGCGTCGACAATCCGTGGATCGAGGCGCGCTGGCAGCCGGTGATGCTGGTCCCGGCCGACCCCACCCTGCCCGACTGGAGCGTGCTGGCCGAAGGGCCGGACTGGACGCGCCATTACGCCGGCACCGCCGAGATCGCCCTGTTCCCGACCGAGGCCGAGAACTACAAGCACAATCTCGACGGCGGCACGCCCAGCGCCTACGTCATCCTGCGGCCGGGCGGTCCTGCGCCGGGGATGCAGCTGCTGGCGGTCACCGCCGACCCCGGCGAGATCGACGCCCATGCCGAAGCCGGCGACGACGTGATCGAGGCGCTGCCGCTGCCGATCCTGCTGGTGCTGTGGATGGACGGCTTCGTCGCCCGCCATTTCGTCGAGCGCCCCTTCCACAAGCGCAAGCGCGACCGCGCCGACCCGGAAGCCCTGGCACGGCACCGCAAGCCCGGACCGACGCAGCATGGCTGAGCGCGGGGAGGAGGGCTTCCTCGGCCGCTGGTCGCGGCTGAAGCGCGACCAGCGGGTGGAGGAGCCGGTGCTGGAGCCGGCGGAAGAACTGCCGGAAGCCCTGCTGCCCGAGCCGGTGCCGCCCGAATCGTCGCCTGGAGAGACCGGCGAGGAGGTGGCGGACCTGCCCTCGCTGGACAGCCTGGGCTCCGACAGCGACTACACCGGCTTTCTTCGCCGAGAGGTTCCGGCGGACCTGCGGCGTGAAGCCCTGCGCCGCGCCTGGGCGAGCGACCCGGTCATCGCCGGCTTCCGCGGCTTCGCCGAATATGACTGGGACTACAACGCACCCGGCTATGGCGCCCTGCGCCCCACCGACGACATCGCCCGCCTGCTGAACGCCGTGCTGCCCGACGAGAAGCGGGAGGAGGAAGAGGCGGTCGAGACATTGGCGGTGGCCGATGCCGAAATCCTGACCGAGCCTCCGCAGCCCCCGACGGCAGACGGATTGGAAGGGCCTCCCGTCGATGCATCGGACCGGGAACCAGCCCCTTCTCCCCCGCGGGGAGAGGATTAGGGTGAGGGGGCCGCCCGACGGCCCTTTCCCGAAAATCCTCCCTGTGCATCCCCCTCTCCCCAGAGGGAAAGGGGGATGCCAAGTGGTGGCCTAACACCCTCAGATACAGCGTCCGCCATCGACCTCCAGGCACACGCCGGTCAGGAAACTTCCCTCGTCGGAGCAGAGATACAGCGCCGCGTTGGCGATGTCGGCCGGGGTGGACAGGCGTCCCAACGGGATGCTGCTGCGGAACTGCTCGCGGCGTTCCGGCGTGTCCTGGCCCATGAAGCGGTGGAGCATGCCGGTCTCGCCGGCCACGGGTGCGATGGCGCAGACGCGCACATTGTCGGCCGCCAGTTCCGCCGCCATCGACTTGGTCAGGGTGATGACCGCCCCCTTGGAGCCGTTGTACCAGGTCAGGTTCGGCCGTGGCCGCAGCCCGGCGGTCGAGGCGATGTTCAGGATCACGCCGCCGCCATGGGCGCGGAACACCGGCACGGCGTGGATGGCGCTGTGATAGATCGATTTCACGTTGACGGCGTAGATGCGGTCGAAGGTGGCCTCGTCCACGTCCAGCATCGAGCCGTAGCGGTGGGTGTAGCCGGCATTGTTGACCAGGATGTCGAGCCGCCCGAACTCGCCCAGCGCCGCCGAGACGATGGCCTCGTAATCCTCCCCGACCGCGACGTCGGCGCGGACGGCGAGTGCGGTCTCTCCCAGGCTGTCGGCGACGCGGCCGGCGGCGGCCTCGTCCAGGTCGGCGACGATGACGCGGGCCCCTTCGGCGGCGAAGCGTCTGGCGATGCCCTCGCCGAAGCCCGATCCCCCGCCGGTGACGACGGCGACCTTGTCAGACAAACGCATGAGCGGTTCCTCCCCGGCAATTCTCGATCCGAGATGCGCACGGCCGTTGCGGCGCGCGGACTCCGTTCAACAGGGAACCGGCGCTTTCGGCCGCATCGTGAACACGACGTAGATCGTGAACACGGCGAAGAATGCATGATAGCGCGAAGCTGCCCTGTGGGGCAGTCGCCATCATCCGCTACATCGTTTTGGAGAGATAGAGGAGAGAATGGCGCGAGTGACGGGACTTGAACCCGCGGCCTCCGGCGTGACAGGCCGGCGCTCTAACCAACTGAGCTACACCCGCGCTATGGCTCCCGGTGCTGGACTCGAACCAGCGACAAGCGGATTAACAGTCCGCTGCTCTACCAACTGAGCTAACCGGGAACAGAGGCCCGCCTTATATGGCCGTTGGCGAAAGCTGGCAAGCGGAAAAATGCAAAGCTCCGCATTTTTCCGGGAAAAGGCCGGCTCAGCGTCCTTCGCCTGTGACATTGCGCCTGGGTCGCAGCCATGGGTTGCCGGCGCGCAGGCTCGCTCTTGACAGTTCGGGGCATCTCAGGCTTTTTCTCGCCTCCTCTCCCCACCATTGCCGCAGGCCCCGATGTCCGAGGTCGTCCCCTTCGCCGCCGCCCGCGAGGCGCTGCTCGCGCGCCTGACCGAACAGCTGCCGCCCTCGTCGGAATGGGCGGGCCGGCTGATGCTGATGCCGGAAGGGAGACGGGTGGAACCGATGCCGGCGGCCGACGCGGTAGAATCGCTGCGTGCCTTCCGCGCCGGGCTGGGCGAAGCGGTCGGTGCCGCCGCCTGCTCGGTCGGCGGGGTGTGGGTCGGGCGGGAGGATTGCCTGGACTGGGACGGGCTGCTGGCGCCGCTGGCGGTCGCCGCCGCCTATGTGGTCGGGCGCACCCAGTCGGCCGGCGGCTTCGCCGCGGAGCTGTTCCGCTGCAAGGATGCGCTCGCCGGCTGGGGTGTGCGCGGCCTGCGCGGCGAACCGGCGGTGGCGCGCGCCGCCGGCTATGCCGTGGTGTCGGTCAGCCGCCGCCCGGACGACAACGAGATCGTGCTGGACCGGGTGATGGACACCTTCGCCTTCGTCATGCGCAGCCTGGGCGAGCCGACGGTGGCGGCAGCCGACATGGACCGCCGGCTGGTCAAGCGGGCGGTGCCGTTGCGGCGATAAGAAATTTTGCGGTAAGACAGAGTTCGGTGAGGGCTGAACCCGCCCTCACGCTTGCGCGCCCTTATCCGCGGGCGCGCTCGATCTCGACGCCGACGCTGGCGGCGTCGGGGAAGACATCCAGCTTTTCCACCCGGACCTTGGCCACCGTCACCCGCGCGTCGGCGAGGCAGCGCTCGGCGATGCGTTCGGCCAGCGTTTCCACCAGCGTGACGTGGCCCTGGGTGACCACGCCCTTGACGACGGTCGCCATGTCCTCGCCGGTGACGCCGGGGGCGATCACGTCGAGATCCAGGTTCAGGCGGATGCGCTGGGGCTTCAGCCGTTCATGGGCATAGACGCCGATCAGCGCGTCCATCACCAGATCGCGCACGAAACAACGGGTGGACAGCGTCGCCGGGGCCGAACGCGGCACCGGGGCGGTGACGGTGGCGAAGAGCTTGTTCATGGCCGACAGCCCTAACACGGCAACGCCACCGCTGCCAAGCAACCGTCCCCGCTGGCGCCTATGCCGGACGGACAGGTCTGGGGTGGATTCAGTGCATTTCCGAGCGGATGCGCTCGCGCAACACGTCGATCGGCCGCAGATCCTCGCCCTCCTCATAGTGCCAGAAGGTCCAGCCGTTGCAGGCCGGCAGGCCGGCCATCGCCGCCCCGACCTGATGGATCGAGCCGCGATGATCGCCGCGCGGGCCGGAGCCGATCAGCGTGCCGTCGGCGCGCACGCGGGCGGCAACGCGGCGGCGGTGGTCGAACAGGGTCGAACCCGGACGCAGCAGCCCGCGCTCCACCACCCAGCCGAAGGGAATGCGCGGTGCGGCACGCTTCGGCGGGGTGTCGAGGATCGCCGCCTCCGGCGCTTCCTCCACCGCGTCGATGCGGGCCTGGGCCGCCTTGACGTAGGTGTCGTCGCGCTCCAGCCCGATCCACTTGCGCCCCAGCCGCTTGGCGACCGCCCCGGTGGTGCCGGTGCCGAAGAAGGGATCCAGCACGACGTCGCCGGGACGCGACGAGGACAGGATCACCCGGTACAGCAGCGATTCCGGCTTCTGCGTCGGGTGGGTCTTCTTGCCGTCCTCGTCGCGCAGCCGTTCGCCGCCGTTGCAGATCGGCAGCAGCCAGTCGCTGCGCATCTGAAGATCCTCGTTGAGGCTCTTCATCGCATCGTAATTGAAGCGGTAGCGCGCATCCTTGTCGCGGGCCGCCCAGATCATCGTCTCGTGGGCGTTGGCGAAACGGGTGCCGCGGAAGTTCGGCATCGGATTGGTCTTGCGCCAGACGATGTCGTTCAGAATCCAGAAGCCTAGATTCTGCAGCGTGGCGCCGACGCGGAAGATGTTGTGATAGCTGCCGATCACCCACAGCGAGCCTTCCGGCTTCAGGATGCGGCGGGCGGCCGCCATCCAGTCCTGGGTAAAGCGGTCATAGGCCTCGAAATCGTCGAACTTGTCCCACTCGTCATCCACCCCGGCGACGCGGGTGTGGTTCGGCCGCAGCAACTCACCCCCCAACTGCAAGTTGTAGGGCGGATCGGCGAAGATGAGATCGACCGAAGCGGGCGGCAGATCGTTCATGAGAGCGATGCAATCGCCGACCAGGATACGGTTTTCAGGGAGCATTTTACGACCGGCAAAGAACTGGGACTCGGCCGGACAATGAGTCTCGGCCGAGTCGCCGTCAACAGCTTTCTTTGCCAAGTGACGACGGCTCAGCCGCTCAGTGCCCTTTGGCGTTTCACTGGTGCAAAACTGACTCGGTGATGCGGCGTGACACCATGACGGGTCAATGCTTCCAGATGCTCCGGTGTTGGATAGCCGGCGTTTCGGTCCCATCCATAGTGTGGATACTGGACCGACAACCGCAACATCTCGCTGTCGCGCGCCACTTTGGCGAGAATAGAGGCGGCGGCGATGGACTGGCTGCGGCTGTCGCCCTTGACGACCGCCACCCGCTCGCACGCGATGTCGGGGGTGAATTTGCCGTCGATCAGTGCCGCGTCGGGGGCCGGGCCGGGCAGCGCCAGATAGGCCCGCTTCATCGCCAGCAGCGTCGCCTTGTGGATGTTCAGCTCGTCGATCTCGGCGGCCGACGCCTCGGCGATGGCGAAAGCGAGCGCATGCGCCCGGATCGCCGGCTCGATCTCCTCGCGCAGGCGCCGGTTGACCGCCTTGCTGTCGTCGATCAGGGCGGCGATCTCCGGCGGCAGCCCTTCGGGCGGCAGCACCACGGCGGCGGTGACCACCGGGCCGCAGAGCGGGCCGCGTCCGACCTCGTCGATGCCGCAGACGCGGCGTCCGGGACCGAAGCCGGCCTCCAGCGACAGGTCGGGGCGTTGCCGGGGGATGGCGGCTTTGCGGGGTGCTTTGGCAGGCATGGGAGCGGACAGCCTTCCGGGCAGCAGTGGATTATGGATCGGGATGGGGCCGCTTGATAGCGGCGGCGGAGTCCGCGCGCAAGACCGCCGCGGATCAGGCCGGCACGGGATGGGGCCGCAGATAGCGGCCATGTGCGCCAACCAGCCTCTTGAGAAGCGGCACACGGCTGCGCTATGGATGCGCCCCGCGAAGCCGGACCCCACCATCAGCGATTCTGCCGCAACCCGCCCCGCCATCACCCGAGAGCAGGCCATGACCGACACGACCCAGACCGCCGCCGAATGCCCCTGCCGTTCCGGCAAGCCGCTGGACGCCTGCTGCGGACCCTATCTGGCCGGCATGCCCGCCCCGACGGCCGAGGCGCTGATGCGGTCGCGCTATTCCGCCTTCGCCACCGGCAACATCGACTATCTGCACGACACGCTGCTGCCCAGCACCCGCGACGACTTTAACCGTGAAGAGATCGAGACCTGGGCCAAGAACAGCCTGTGGACCGGCGTGGAGATCCGTTCGACCGAGGACGGCCAGCCGGGCGACAGCGAGGGAATCGTCGAGTTCGTCGCCCGCTTCAGCATGAACGGCAAGCCGATGACCCACCACGAGACCAGCCGTTTCGCCCACCAGGACGGCCGCTGGTACTATGTCGAGGGCCAGCTGGGCGCCCGCCCGCGCAGCGGCCCCAAGGTCGGCCGCAACGACCCCTGCCCCTGCGGCAGCGGCAAGAAGTACAAGAAGTGCCACGGCGCCTGACCGGTTCGGCTCTTGAGTCGCGGCTGAATCGTCACGCTGCATCTGCACAAAAACGGCCCAATCGCCCCGCCCCGCCTGCTCCATAGGCGGCGGCGGAGTTTTTGTTGTGCGCGGATGGTGAAAATTCGCAATCCCGATTGAATTATGGGTCGGAACCGATCATCCTTCGCTGGCCCTGTTCCGGGTGTCCCTTCTTTGGTTTTTGCCGGGATGGGGTTTAACACGACAGATGAGACGATAACTGATGTTCGACCGTCCGCAGCGCTCTTCCTTCCGCGCTCCTGAAATCACCCAGCGCGACATCCGTGCCACCGTCAAGTGGTTCAACGCCACCAAGGGCTTCGGCTTCGTCACCCCCGACGATGGGTCGCCCGACGCTTTCCTGCACTCCACGGTTCTGCAGTTCTGCGGACACGACAGCCTGCCCGAAGGCGCCACCATCACCTGCGATCTGTCGCGCGGCCCGAAGGGCCCGCAGGTCGCCACCATCCACGCGGTCGACACCTCGACCGCCGCTCCGAGCCGTCCGTCGCGCGCCCCGCGCGAGCGTGACAGCTGGGGCAACGACGGTGGCTACGGCGGCGGCAACAGCTACGGCGGCGGCAGCCGTGGCGGCTACGGCGCCGACAGCTACGGCGATTCGGACGGCGGCGAAGTCGTCGACGGCACGGTGAAGTGGTTCAACGTGTCGAAGGGCTTCGGCTTCATCGCCCCGTCGACCGGCGGCAAGGACATCTTCGTGCACATCCGTGCGCTGGAGCGGTCGGGCATCAACGGTCTGGACGACGGTGCGCAGGTCCGCGTCACGATCCGCCAGGGCGCCAAGGGCCCCGAGGCTCAGCGCGTCGAAATGGCCTGATCTCTCATCGGTCGTTGTGATGTGAAAAAGCCCCCGCTCCACCGGAGCGGGGGCTTTTTCATTGGTGCTGTTCGGGAAAGCTTCTTGCTCACTCCAGATGGTCCAGCGGCAGCCGGGTCTCGAACTTCACCTCCTTCAGGGTGACGCTCGATTTCACGTGCGACACCGCGGGGATGGAGAAGATGCGTTCGCTGAGGAAGCGGCCGTAATCCTCGGTGGTCGGCACGACGATGCGCAGCAGATAGTCGGCGTCGCCGGTGACCGCGAAGCATTCCAGCACCTCCGGCATGCCGGCGATGGCGGTTTCGAACTGGTCGACCGCATTCTCCTTGTGGCGCTCCAGCGTGACATGGGCGAAGACGCATTCGCCGAGCCCCAGCTTGCGCGGGTCGAGCTGCACCGTGTAGCGGCGGATGACGCCGATCTCCTCCATCGACCGCACCCGGCGCCAGCAGGGGGAGGCCGACAGGCCGACCGTGTCGCCCAGCTCCTGCATGGTCAGGCGGGCATTCTCCTGCAGGGCCGCCAGGATCCCCTTTTCATGCCGGTCGAGCTTGATCGCCGCCATTGGCATCCTCTCCGTCCATTCAATCGTTGCATCTGCAAACATAAGCAGAGCCGACATCGGGTGCGAGCCCTTCCATGCAACCAATCGCCCCGTCCCGGTGTTGCTCCGGCGGTGGGTGGCGGGTCGGCAGGCGCGAGGAGAAGACCGTGTTCGATTGGATCGTCGGTATGGTGGAGCAGACGGGCTATCTCGGCGTCGCTCTGCTGATGTTCGCGGAGAACCTGTTTCCCCCCATTCCGTCGGAGCTGATCCTGCCGCTGGCCGGCTTCACCGCCGCGCGGGGCGACCTTGGACTGCCGATGATCATCGTGTCGGGCACCGTGGGCGCTGTGCTGGGGGCGCTGTTCTGGTACGGGATCGGCCGCTGGGTCGGCAGCCGCCGGCTGAAGCAGTGGGCCGCGCGCCATGGCCGCTGGCTGACCATCGCACCGGAGGAGGTCGACGAGGCCGCCGCCCATTTCCGCGAGCATGGCGGCCGGGCCGTGCTGATCGGCCGGATGATCCCGGCGGTGCGCACGCTGATCTCGATTCCCGCCGGGGTGTCGAACATGGCGCTGGTCCCCTTCCTGCTCTACACCACCGCCGGCACCGCGATCTGGACCACCTTCCTGGCGAGCGCCGGCTATCTGCTGGAGGACCGCTACCAGCAGATAGCCGGCTGGCTGAACCCGGTGTCCAACATCGTCGCCGCCGGGATCGCCCTTTGGTACGTCTACCGCGTCGCCACCTTCGGCCGGCGGTCGGCCCGCCAGCCGGCGGAATAACGGCCAAGCCCTTTTCCGCACAGAGGAAAGCCGGACCTTCCCGGCTGGACGGTCCGGCTGCCGCATGCTCTGACTGGTGGGTCCGACCGTCAGCGGGAGCCGTTTCCATGAGTTCCAATCCGACCATCATCCTCGTCCATGGCGCCTTTGCCGACGGGTCCTCCTGGGGCCGGGTGATTTCCCGCTTGCAGGCGGAAGGGTTCGCCGCAGTCGCGGTGCAGAACCCGCTGGTCTCGCTCGACGACGATGTCGCCCATGTCCAGCGCGCCATCGACCGGACCAAGGGGCCGGTGGTGCTGGTCGGCCATTCCTGGGGCGGGGCGGTCATCACCCAGATCGGCGGGCAGGAGCGGGTGAAGTCCCTGGTCTATGTCGCCGCCTTCGCCCCCGACGTGGGACAGTCGCCGAACGACACGCTGAAGCCCTTCCCGCCATCGGCCGGCCTGTCGGGCGTGTCGGTGGACAAGGGCCGCTTCCTGACCCTGACGCCGGAGGGCATGGCCCGCAACTTCGCTCAGGATTTGCCGGCGGAGGAGACCGCCCTGCTGGCCGCCACCCAGGGGCCGGTCGCGGCGGCCTGCTTCGCCAGCAAGGTCGGCGCCGCCGCCTGGAAGAGCAAACCCGCCTGGTATGTCGTCGCCAGCCAGGATCGCATGCTGCCGCCGGATTTCCTGCGCGCCACCGCCTCGCGCATCGGCGCCCGGACGGTCGAGGTCGAAAGCGGCCACGCCCCCCACCTGTCGCGCCCCGATGCGGTGGCGGCGGTGATCGTCGAAGCGGCCCGCGCTATCTAGACCGTCGCACCGCCCCCGGCGTGGTGCCGCGCCGCCGCCGCAGGCTGCGGGTCAGGGCGCTCTGGTCGGAGAAGCCGACCGCCAACGCCACCTCCGCCAGCGGCAGGCGGCCGTCCCGCAGCAGCGCCTCGGCCCGGTCCAGCCGCAGATCTGCCAGCAGGCGGGCCGGGGTGCTGCCGGTGCGGGCGCGGAAGCGTTCATGGAACCGGCTGGGCGCCAGACCGGCCGCCTCGGCCAGTTCCGCCACCGTCAGCGGCTCGCCGCAGCGCTCCGCCATCAGGGCCAGGGCGCGGTCGATGGGATCCTTCGATACGGGCGATACGGGCCGCGGCGGTTGCCGCGCCTCCAGGGCGCGCAACAGCAGCCCCGCCGAGTGATGGGCGAGCACCGGGTCGAGCGGCCGGTCGGCCGCCTCCGCCGCCAGATAGCGAACCAGCCCATCCAGCGCCCCGTCGATGGCGAAGAAGGCGTCGCAGGCGCGCACCGCCGCCTCCGGCACCAGCCCGGCGGCCGGCACATCCAGCACAACGAAGCGGTTGGCGCCGCCGCTGCGGAAACTGTGCGGCACCCCGTCCGCCACCAGAACGCCGCGCCCGTCCCCCACCCGGCCGCAGGCGCCGCCGACCTCCATGTCGAGGGTGCCGGCGATGGGCAGCACGATCTGGTGATGGTCATGCGCGTGCCGCCGTTCGTGCCCGTCGTAACTGCGGGTGCTGACGGTCGGCCGATGCGGGGACGCCACGCCGGCGGACTCCTGAAATCGGTTCGAGGGACCGATGGTACGCCCTCGACCGTTCCGCCGGCAACCGCCCTGTTGCCGGACGATGCTTGCCAAATACCGATTTGCGAAACTGAGTTTCGACAAATCCCGACAGCAGTCGAATGAAGTCTTTGGCCGTATTCCGAACAGATGTGGCGATATTCGCCCACCCATTCACTTCCCCGTGACCTGATATTCCGGACGAACGGTTGCGGCATCGGACAGACCGTCTTTATGAGTATTTTCAAATAAGAAAAACGACCGCCAAGGCACGGATCGTTCGTCATTCGACAAAAAACACTCATAAAAGGAACGCCCGATGTACCGAGATCGCATCCGCCTGAAATCCCTGTGGGGCAAGGTGGTGCCGGCGGAGGAAGCCGCCTTTCTCATCAAGGACGGCATGACCGTGGGCATGAGCGGCTTCACCCGTGCCGGCGACGCCAAGGCGGTGCCGCTGGCGCTGGCCGAGCGCGCCGCGTCGGAGAAGCTGAAGATCACGCTGATGACCGGCGCCTCGCTGGGCAACGACGTCGACAGGATCCTGACGGAAGCGGGGGTGCTGTCGCGCCGCCTGCCCTTCCAGGCCGATCCGGTGCTGCGCAAGGCGATCAACCGCGGCGAGGTGATGTTCGTCGACCAGCATCTGTCGGAAACGGTGGAACTTCTGCGCTCGCGCCAGATGGGGCCGGTCGATGTCGCGGTGATCGAGGCCTGCGCCATCACCGACACCGGCGGGATCGTGCCGACCACCTCCATCGGCAATTCGGCGACCTTCGCCATCCTGGCCGAGAAGATCATCATCGAGCTGAACCTGACCCAGCCGCTTGATCTGGAGGGGATGCACGACGTCTATATCCCGACCCGCCGCCCCTTCCGCGAACCGATCCCAGTGGTGACGGCGGAGAGCCGGGCCGGCCTGCCCTACATCCCCATCGATCCGTCGAAGATCGCCGCCATCGTGGTGACGCGCAAGCAGGACAGTTCCGCCAGCATCCTGCCGCCCGATGACGAGACCAACGCCATCGCCGGCCACCTGATCGAGTTCTTCGGCCGCGAGGTGAAACAGGGCCGGCTCGGCCGGTCGCTGGCGCCGCTCCAGGCCGGCATCGGCACCATCGCCAACGCGGTGCTGCACGGGCTGATCGACGGACCGTTCCACGATTTGACCATGTACAGCGAAGTGCTGCAGGACAGCACCTTCGAGCTGTTCGACGCCGGCAAGCTGACTTTCGCCTCGGGTTCCTCGATCACGCTCAGCGCCGGGAAGTACGCCGAGGTGCTGCCGAAGATCGGCTCCTACAAGGGCCGGCTGCTGCTGCGGCCGCAGGAGATCTCCAACCATCCCGAGGTGATCCGCCGCCTGGGCGTCATCGGCATCAACACGGCGCTGGAGTGCGACATCTACGGCAACGTCAACTCGACCCACGTCAACGGCACGCAGATGATGAACGGCATCGGCGGCTCCGGCGACTTCGCCCGCAACAGCCACCTCGCCATCTTCGTCACCAAGTCGCTGGCCAAGGGCGGCGCCATCTCCAGCATCGTGCCGATGGTCACCCATGTCGACCACAACGAGCATGACGTCGACGTGCTGGTGACGGAGATCGGGCTCGCCGACCTGCGCGGGCTGGCGCCGCGCGAGCGGGCGGAGACCATCATCCGCAACTGCGTCCATCCCAGCTACCGCGAACTGGCGGCCGACTATCACCGGCGGGCGCTTCAGCGCGGCGGCCACACCCCGCATCTGCTGGAGGAAGCCTTCGCCTGGCACAGCCGCTTCCAGCAGACCGGCAGCATGATGCCGGCGGCGCTGGCGGCCGACTAGGCCCCCTCAAAAACGGGCGGGCCGCGGAATGCCGCGGCCCGTTCCCGTTACCCATCTGTTGTCAGGCGTGCTGCCCGCCGTTGCGCTCCAAGTAGAGGAGCAGCGCAGGATAGTAGTGCTTGCGCTCGGACGAAATCTTCTCGCAGAAACGGCGTGCGGCCCCACTCTTGAGCCAGTCCTCAAGCTGACCGTTCTGCCGTTTTTCCGCGACGATGGTATCGATCGCGTCCAAAATCTTGTGAATCACCTCAGGCCTCGTCTTATGAAGATCGGAGCGACGTCTTCGTCGCCCTCTCAATCCTATATGCGCTCGCCTGATGGTGAACGGCCCTGCATTCTGGGAATGGCTGCATGTTGCAATGCACAAAACGAATGGCTTCACGCCCTCTCCCGCTCATCCTCCGATGGCCGCAGAGCCTGTCCGGTCGGGCAGAGCCGCAGCAGCACGCAGCGGTCGCAGGCCGGCGCCTGATAATAACAACAGCGCTGGCCGTGCAGCATCATGACCTCGTGGTTGTCATAGACCTGCTGGGCATCCCACCCCTCCGGCAGCTGCGCCGACAGCACGGCGTGGGATGGGCCGACGGCGAGAGTGGCGGGGATCAGGCCGGTGCGCACGGCGACGCGGTGGTGATGGCTGTCCACCGGCAGCGCCGCCTGCCGCAGGGTGGAGAAGCTGAGCACCGCAGCGCTGGTCTTCGGCCCGACGCCCGGCAATTCCTCCAGCCACGCACGGGCCTCTGGCACCGTCATGCCGGACAGCAGGTCGAGCGACAGGCTGCCGACCCGCTCGGTGATGCGGCGCAGGATGGCCTGGATGCGCGGCGCCTTCTGCTCCGGCCAGGTGACGCCGGCGATGGTCGCCTCCACGTCGGCGACCGGGGCGTCGCGCACCGACTGCCAATCCGGCCAGCGGCGCCGCAGCGCCTTGAAGGCGGCGCCGGAGGCCGCATTGCGGGTGCGGTGCGACAGCAGCGACGACACCAGCTCGCTCAGCGGGTCGAGGCTGTGGAAATAGGCGACCGGGCAGCCGTAGACGGTGCACAGCAGCCGGTGGATTTCGAGCGCCTTGTCGCGCAACGCAGCGGGGTCGGTCATGAAAACCGACAACAGCCGAACCGGTAAGGCGTTACCGGTAAATCATCGGGCTCTCTTTTCCACCGAGCCCTACCCCACCAGCCCCGACATCACCGCGCGCAGCTGCGCCGGTTTCACCGGCTTGTTCAGCACCAGACAGCCGGCCGCCTTGGCCTCGTCCGCCAGTTCCGGCGTGCGGTTGGCGGTGACGATCACGGCGGGCAGGATGCGACCGCAGGCGGCGCGCAGCCGCGCCACTTCGTTGACGCCCAGCGCCCCGTCGTCGAGGTGATAGTCGGCGATCAGCAGATCCGGCGGCTGCGGCATGCCGGACAGCAACGCCAGAGCCTCGTCGCCATTGGTGGCCGACACCACGTCGCAGGCCCAGCCGCGCAGCAGCGCCTCCATCCCCGCCACCACCGCCGGCTCGTTGTCGAGCACCAGCACCGAGGTGCCGGCCAACCGGTTGGTCATCGGCCGGGCAGCGATGCTGGCCGGGCGGACGGCGCGGCGCTCGGTCCCGCGCGGCACGGTGACGGCGAAGACGGAGCCCCTGCCCGGCTCCGACCGCACGGTGATGGGGTGGTCCAGCATGCGGGCGACGCGGTCGACGATGGCGAGCCCCAGCCCCATGCCGCGGTCGCGCCCCTTGGTGACCGGGGTGTCGAGGCGGCGGAATTCCTGGAAGATTTCGGCGATCTTGTCGCGCGGGATGCCGGGACCGTTGTCCCACACCTCGATGCGGATGCCACCGTCACCGGTCCGGCGGCAGCCGACCACCACCCGGCCGCCCTGGACGTAGCGCAGCGCGTTGGACAGGAAATTCTGCACGATCCGGCGCAGCAGCCGCATGTCGCTGCGCACCACGGCGCCGGACCCCACCACCTTCAGGTCGATGCCGCGCTCCGCCGCCACCGCGGCATATTCGGTGGCGAGCGGCGCCAGGACGCCGCGCAGCGGGAAGTCGGTGACCTCAGGCGTCACCGCCCCGGCGTCGAGCTTGGAGATGTCGAGCAGCGCCGACAGCAGATCCTCCACCGACGCCAGGGCGAGGTCGATGTTGTCCACCAGCTCCGCATTGGCGGCCGGCTGTTCCAGGTCGGCCAGCGCCGAGACGAACAGCCGGGCAGCGTTCAACGGCTGCAACAGGTCGTGGCTGGCGGCGGCGATGAAGCGGGTCTTGGACAGGTTGGCCTGATCGGCCTGGGATTTCGCCTGCTGAAGCTGGTCGTTCAGCATCATCAGCGCGGATTTCTCCGCCTGTTCGGATGCGCGCCGCCGCTCCTCCTCGCGCTTGATGACGGTGATGTCGGTATAGACGCCGACGATGCCGCCGTCGCGGGTGCGCCGCTCGTTCACCTGGATCCAGCGTCCGTCGGACAGCCGGTTGAGGAAGACGCCCTTCAGGTCGTGGCGATGCTCCATCCGCTCGCGCAGCCAGACGTCGGGCGGCGGCTCGGCGACGGCACCGGCAGCGGCGACCATCGCCACCAGATCGTTGAAGCGGATGCCGGCCTGGATGCGGCCCGCCACCGACGGCCAGTAGGACAAATATTTGCGATTGCACAGCACCAGCCGGTCGGCGGAATCGAACAGGGC
The DNA here is from genome assembly GCF_049472615.1 of Azospirillum sp. 11R-A. Lineage (NCBI taxonomy): Bacteria > Pseudomonadati > Pseudomonadota > Alphaproteobacteria > Rhodospirillales > Azospirillaceae > Azospirillum > Azospirillum sp. 11R-A. Next base: position 90,431 of record NZ_JBCEBL010000002.1, read on the forward strand.
GAACCCCTCGTTCACCGACTCGATCGCCTCGAACAGGCGGGTGCGCATGGTGTCCGCCAGCTCCTTGGCGCGGGCAAGGTCGCGGTTGCTGTCCTCCAGCTTGTGCAGGGCGCGTTCCAGCTCCAGCGTGCGCTCGCGGATCTTCTGCTCCAGCACGATGGCGGTCTGGAACAGCGAGAAGGCGCCGCCCTGGAAGTCCATCGACCGCTCGACGCGGTCCATCAGCACCTTGTTGATGCGCTGGAGCTTGGCATTCTCCCGCTCCAGCTCGGCGATACGGTCGGCGGGGTCGAGTGTCCAGTTGCGGGTCTGCATGCCGGCCATGGCTTAACGCCCTCCGATGGCGACGCCCGTGAAGGTCTGGTTGACGTGCATGCCGTTCACCTGCTCGCCATAGGCACAGAAGCCGACGACGCGGTGACGGGCCAGCCGGTCGGACATCACGGCGTTCAGCTGCCGCTGCTCCATCTCCAGCCGGCGCAGGATGCAGTCGCAGCCGAGGATCAGGTCGGGAGCGCCGACCTCCGCCTCGATCCCCTCGATCAGCCCGTCGAAGTTGGAAACCGGATCGACCCCCTCCGCCACCGTCAGCACGATCCCCTCGTCGATGGCGCAGAAGAAGGTCAGGCTCTCGTCGTCGTTCACCTTCTGGATCGAGCGGACATGATACTGGCCTCCGACCCGCACCACGACCGGGTGCGAGGCGAAGATCATCGGAGTCAGTGGCTCCCCCTCCAGCCCGACCAGCCGGGCATATTCGCGGCCCGCCGGCTCGGCATTGATCTCATGGACGATGCGGTGCTGCGGATCGGCGCCGGTGACCACCATCTTGCGATCGGAGCTGACGAAATGTTGGGTGCGGAAGACGGTGAAGGGCCGCGTCGTGGTGAACAGCGCCACCACCGCGCCATTGGGATGGAAGGCGCCCTCGTGCAGGACGAAGGTGCGCTCGAAATGCAGGTCGTCGCCGGCCGAGGCGCCGAACAGCGGGATGTCGATCAGCGCGTTGTGCAGCGCGCTGACCACCGTCTCCTCGCTCATCGACAGCCCGTCGATCAGCAGCATGGCGAAGCTGCGGGCCTCCTCGCCCAGCGGCACCGGGCGGGTTCCCATGGCGCGGTCGCGGCGCGACAGCAGCGACCGCGCGATGGCGGTGCTGTCGGCGATCTCGAAGCGGTCGACATGGTCCACGAGCGCGGTGACGATGCAGAAATCCTCGGTCGGGAAGCCCACCGCCACCAGGGCGTTGGTGGTGTAGCCGCCGGGGCCGATCTCCCCCGCCGTGGTGCAGCCGATCACCGGCACCATGCCGAACTCCCGCGCCAGCGCATCGGCCAGCGCCTCGCGGTCATAGCTGGGGGCGCAGAAGACGACCACAAGCTCCAGCGCCACCTCGCCCAGCCCGGCACGCAGTTCCCGCGCCGCCTCGTCGGCGCGTTCGGCATGGGTGACGGCGCGCGGCATGCCGTCGCCGGAGCTTGGCCTCGCCGGGCCATTTACGGTGGGACCGTCTGCGAAGTTCTCCAGTGCGGACATCACTGCCCCTGCCGCCTCCCTCCCGGTCTGCGGTTGCGATCCGGCAAGGGTACTCCAGGGATGGCGGCGGGCAAGACCAATCCGCGGACCGGTGAAGGAGGACATGATGCGGGGCGGCTCCTAAACAGTCTCGGCCGGTTGCGGATCCGGCAGCCCGGCCAGTTCCTCGTCGGTGAACAGGCGGGCCCTGGCGGTGAAGCGGACGCCGTCCGGCGCCTCGATCGAGAAGCCGCCGCCGCGCGCCTGGATAACGTCCAGAATGACCTGGGTGTTGCGCCACCATTGGAAGGTGTCGTCGGACATGCAGAAGGGCGCACCGGCGACCGTCCCCAGGCACAGGTCGCGACCGCCCATCCTGAACTCCCCCTTCGGCAGGCAGAGCGGCGCCGAGCCGTCGCAGCAGCCGCCCGACAGGTGCAGCATCAGCGGCCCGTGCTTCGCGGCAAGCCGGTCCAGCAGGGCGATGGCGTCGGGGGTGGCAATGACGCGGTCAGTCGGGGTTGGGACGGTCATGGTGGTCCTTTATCACGAAACCACACGGAGAAAGAAAAAAGGCCGGGGGACACGCCCCCGGCCCAGGTTTGCCCGATAGGGAGGAGCAGGGCTCAGAAGAAGCCGAGCGCTTTCGGGCTGTAGCTGACCAGCAGGTTCTTGGTCTGCTGGTAATGGTCGAGCATCATCTTGTGCGTCTCGCGGCCGATGCCGGACTTCTTGTACCCACCGAAGGCGGCGTGCGCCGGGTACAGGTGGTAGCAGTTGGTCCAGACGCGGCCGGCCTGGATGCCGCGGCCCATGCGGAAGGCGCGGTTGCCGTCACGGCTCCACACGCCGGCGCCCAGGCCGAACTCGCTGTCGTTGGCGATGGCCAGCGCCTCTTCCTCGGTCTCGAAGGTCGTCACGGCGACGACCGGGCCGAAGATCTCCTCCTGGAAGATGCGCATCTTGTTGTGACCTTCCAGGATGGTCGGCTGCACGTAGTAGCCGCCTTCCAGCTCGCCGCCCAGATGGGCGCGCTCGCCGCCGATCAGGACCTTGGCGCCCTCGGCCTTGCCGATCTCGATGTAGGAGAGGATCTTCTCCAGCTGCTCCTGCGACGCCTGGGCGCCGATCATGGTGCCGCCGTCCAGCGGGTGGCCCTGGGCGATCTTGGCGACGCGCTCGACCGCCAGCTTGATGAAGCGGTCGTAGATCGACTTCTGGATGAGGACGCGGCTCGGGCAGGTGCAGACCTCGCCCTGGTTCAGCGCGAACATCGCGAAGCCTTCCAGCGCCTTATCGAGGAACTCGTCGTCGGCGGCCATCACGTCTTCGAAGAAGATGTTCGGCGACTTGCCGCCCAGCTCGACGGTCGACGGGATGATGTTCTCCGACGCGTATTGCAGGATCAGGCGGCCGGTCGAGGTCTCGCCGGTGAAGGCGATCTTCGAGATGCGCTTGTTGGTGGCGAGCGGCTTGCCGGCCTCGATGCCGAAGCCGTTGACGATGTTCAGCACGCCGGGCGGCAGCAGGTCGCCGATGATGTCGGCCAGCACCATGATCGCCATCGGGGTCTGCTCGGCCGGCTTCAGCACGACGCAGTTGCCGGCGGCCAGCGCCGGGGCCAGCTTCCAGGCGGCCATCAGCAGCGGGAAGTTCCAGGGAATGATCTGGCCGACGACGCCCAGCGGCTCATGGAAATGGTAGGCGTAGGTGGTGTGGTCGATCTCGGCGATCGAACCTTCCTGGGCGCGGATGCAGCCGGCATAGTAGCGGAAATGGTCGATGGCGAGCGGCACGTCGGCGGCGCGGGTCTCGCGGATCGGCTTGCCGTTGTCCAGCGTCTCGGCCAGCGCGATGACCTCCAGCCGCTCTTCCATGCGGTCGGCGATCTTCAGCAGGATGTTCGAGCGTTCGGTCGGCGAGGTGCGGCCCCAGGCATCCTTGGCGGCGTGGGCGGCGTCGAGCGCCAGCTCCACGTCGGCGGCCTGGGAGCGGGCGATCTCGCACAGCGGCTTGCCGGTGATCGGGGTGAGATTGGTGAAGTATTGGCCATCCACCGGCGCAACCCACTGACCACCGATATAGTTGTCGTAGCGGGGGCGGAGCGCGATCTGCTTCTGGAGCGTGTCGAGAGCCTGGTGGAGCATTTGGGCCGTTCCTCTCAGTGTGGTGAACCGGTCAGGTCTCCGGTCCAGCGCGTTTGTCGAGGGCCATTCAGCCACTCTGAGTGGGAGGGGGTAAATTGTACTATGGAAGGAGACGGTCGGCGGGTGGGATTGTTCGTGCCCCACCCTATGAGCGCTCCCCTTGCGGCGCCTCACTCCGCCGGCTGGCGACCCTCGACATAGCCCTTGCGCAGCTGCTCCTGGTACCAGCGGCGGTGGTGCTCCATCGCCCAGTTCTCGTCGACCTCGCCGCAGCCCATGGCGTCGAAGGCGCCTTCCATGCCGATGGTGCCGATGTAGATGTGGCCGATCACCGCGGCGATCAGGCCGGCCGCCAGCAGGCCGTGGATGACGTGCATGATCTGCATGCCGCCGATCCCGGTGAGGGCGAAGGGTACCATCAGCAGATAGCCGGTGGCCGCCATGCCGATGCCGCCCAGCACGATGCTCCAGAACACCAGCTTCTGCCCGGCGTTGAAGCGCCCGGCCTCCGGATGCTGTCCGCCGGCCTTGGAAAAGAGCCCGCCCGCCGTCCTGATCCACAGCCAGTCGGCCTTTTCCGGAATGTTGTCGCGCAGCCACAGGCCCATGATCATCAGCAGCCCGACGACGAAGGGCACGCTGACGAAGTTGTGGATCGACTTGGCATATTCCGCCAAAGGCGTGAAGGCCTGATGGCCGATCAGCGGGATCAGCAGCGGCCGGCCGAAGGTCAGGATCACCCCGGTCAGCGCCATGAGCAGGAAGCTGACCGCCGTCGTCCAGTGGGCGAAGCGGTCCAGTCCGTTGAAGCGCAGCACCAGCCGCCCCGATTTGCCGCCATGGATGCGGATGGTGCCGCGATAGAGGAAGAAGATCGCCAGCACCGCCGTCATGCCGATGGCCAGCCCGCCGATCGCCAGCCGCAGCGTGTGGGTGCGCCACTCCCGCCATTCCCGCCCTTCCGGCTGGACCAGCACCGCCAGCTTCTCGTCCGGGATGCTGACGCGGCCGATCAGCTTGTCGTCCTGCGGGACATAGAGCGGCACCTGCTCCTTGCTGGTCGGCGAGTTCTGGCCGGGCACCTGGGTGAGCTGCGCTTGTGCGAAAGTCGGAGCGGCCAGACTCTGGAGGGCCAGCAGGGCGATCAGCAGCAGGGCGTGCAGGGGGAGTCTGGTGGGGCGCATGGTGGTCTCCCGGTATGATCTTTACTTGCGGGGGCGCTCACGCCCCTCCCGTGCCCGGCCCGCCCGGTGCGAAGGGGGAACCGCGGTCGTTGCGGCCGTAGGCGGTCGACCAGCCCGGCGCACCCGAGCCATAGCCGCGGCGCAGCGAACGCTCCTGATAGATGTCGGCCAGCACCGCGCCGTCGCCGGCCATCAGCGCGCGGGTGGAGCACATCTCGGCGCAGAGCGGCAGCTTGCCCTCGGCCAAGCGGTTGGCGCCGTATTTCTGGTACTCCTCGACGCTGCCGTCCGGTTCGGGACCGCCGGCGCAGAAGGTGCATTTGTCCATCTTGCCGCGGCTGCCGAAATCGGTGGTGCGCGGGTATTGCGGCGCGCCGAACGGGCAGGCGTAGAAGCAGTAGCCGCAGCCGATGCACAGGTCCTTGCTGTGCAGCACCACGCCATCAGCCGTTTGCAGGAAACAGTCGACCGGGCAGACCGCGGCGCAGGGCGGGTCGTTGCAATGCATGCAGGCCATGGAGATCGACCGCTCGCCCGGCTTGCCGTCGTTCAGCGTGACCAGCCGGCGGCGGTTGATGCCCCACGGCACCTCATGCTCGTTCTTGCAGGCGGTGACGCAGGCGTTGCATTCGATGCAGCGTTCGGCGTCGCACAGGAACTTCATCCGGGCCATCGTTCTGTTCAGCTCCCGTACGTCACGCCGGCTCGACCCGGCAGAGGGTGACCTTGGTTTCCTGCATGAAGGTGACGGGGTCGTAGCCGTAGGTCGTCACCCCGTTCACCGGCTCGCCCAGCACGATGGGGTCGGTGTTGGGCGGGTAGTTGCCGCGCAAGGACTCGCCCTGCCAGAAGCCGGAGAAGTGGAAGGGCATGAACACCGTGCCGCCGCCGACGCGGTCGGTCACCAGCGCCTTGACCTTGGCCTTGCTGCCGTCCTCCGGCCCATAGACCCAGACCCAGGCACCGTCCCTGATGCCCAGCCGCTCGGCGTCCCTGGTGTTGATCTCCGCGAACATCGACTGCTGCAACTCGGCCAGCCAGGGGTTGGACCGGGTCTCCTCGCCGCCGCCCTCATATTCGACCAGCCGGCCGGAGGTCAGCACCATGGGGAAGCGCTGGCGCAGGTCGCTGTCCGCCACCTTGAACTGCAACGAGCGGGCAAGCTGGACCAGACGGAAGTCGCGCCGGTCCTCGATGGCCGGGAAAGCCTTCACCAGATCGGGGCGCGGGGAATAGATCGGTTCGCGGTGGACCGGCACCGGGTCGGGCAGGTTCCAGGCGACGGCACGCGCCTTGGCGTTGCCGTGCGGCACGCAGCCATGCTTCAGCGCGACGCGGATGATGCCCATCGACAGGTCGGTCTGCCAGCTGACATTGTCCACCTCGGCCCCGCCACCGCCGATGGCCTGAATGACGCGCATCTCGTCGGGCGTCAGATCCTTGTCCCAGCCCAGCTTCTTCAGCACGGCCATGGTGAATTCGGGATAGCCGTCCTCGATCTCCGACCCCTTCGAATAGGAGCCGTCGGCCAGCAGCGAGACGCCGTTGCGCTCCACCCCGAAGCGGGCGCGGAAGACGCCGCCGCCGTCCATGACATGCTTGGAGGTGTCGTAGAGCACCGCCGAACCCGGATGCCGGATCTCCGGATGGCCCCAGCTCGGCCAGGGCAGGCCGTAATAATCGCCGGCGCAGGGGCCGGAGGCGGCCCGCATGGTGATCTTGTCGAAATCGGCCTGATGCTTCATGTGCATCTTCAGCCGTTCCGGCGACTGGCCGGTGGCGCCGATGGACAGGCAACTGCGGTTCATCTCGCGCAGGATGTCCTCCGGCACCGGCCGGTCCTTCTCCACCGTGATGTGCTTGAACATCTCGTCGGCGAAGCCCAGCTTGCGCGCCAGCAGATAGATGATGGTGTAGTCGTCCTTCGATTCGAAGATCGGCTCCACCACCTTCTCGCCCCACTGCATCGAGCGGTTGGAGCAGGTGCGCGACCCGTCGGTCTCGAACTGGGTGCAGGCCGGCAGGATGTAGGTGCCGTTGCGCCGCTCCTTGATCGCGGCAAAGGTGGTCGGGTGCGGGTCGGCGATGACCAGAAGGCTGAGCTTCTCCAGCCCCTTCACCATCTCCGGCATGCGGGTGACGGTGTTGCCGCCATGGCCGAAGCACATCATGGCGCGGAGCGGGCTCGGCTGGTCGATCTCGCCCGGCTTGGCCAGCACGGCGTCGAACCAGCGCGTGGTCGGGATGCCCTTGGCCTCCATCAGATCCTTGGTGGCGAAGCGGCCCTTCAGATAATCGTATTCGACGTCCCAGGCACGGGCGAAATGCTTCCACGCCCCTTCCGCCAGCCCGTAATAGGCGGGCAGCGTGCTGACATCGAGGCCGAAGTCGGTGGCGCCTTGCACGTTGCAGTGGCCGCGGTAGATGTTGGCGCCGCCGCCGGCCACGCCGATGTTGCCCAGCGCCAGCTGCAAAATCGACAGGGCGCGGACATTGGCGGTGCCGACCGTGTGCTGGGTGACGCCCATGCACCAGATCACCGTGCTGGGCTTGTTCTTGGCCAGCGCCTCCGCCACGCGGCGAAGCTGCGATCCCGGGGCGCCGGTCACCCGCTCCACCTCCTCAGGCGTCCACTTCTTCACCTCGGCGCGGATCTCGTCCATGCCGTAGACGCGCTGGCGGATGTATTCCTTGTCCTCCCAGCCGTTTTCGAAGATGTGCCACAGCAGGCCCCAGGCGACCGGGATGTCGGTGCCGGGACGGATGCGGACATACTCGGTAGCGTGCGCGGCGGTGCGGGTGAAGCGGGGGTCGATGACGATGAAGGGCGCGCGGTTGTGCTCCTTGCCGCGCAGCATGTGCTGCATCGACACCGGGTGCGCCTCGGCCGGGTTGCCGCCGACGATCACCAGCGCCTTTGAATTCTGGATGTCGTTGTAGCTGTTGGTCATGGCGCCGTAGCCCCACGTGTTCGCCACGCCGGCGACCGTGGTGGAGTGGCAGATGCGCGCCTGATGGTCGACGTTGTTGGTGCCCCAGAAGGCCGCCAGCTTGCGGTAGAGATAGGCGCCCTCATTGGAGAATTTGGCCGAGCCGAGCCAGAACACCGCGTCCGGCCCCGACGCCTTGCGGATGTCCATCAGCTGGTTGCCGATCTCCTCGATCGCCTGGTCCCAGCCGATGCGCTGCCAGACGCCGTCGACCAGCTTGAGCGGGTATTTGACCCGGCGGGTGCCCTTGGTCAGCTCGCGCACCGAGGCGCCCTTGGCGCAGTGGGTGCCCTGGTTGATCGGGCTTTCCCAGCCCGGCTCCTGCCCGACCCAGACGCCGTTCTGCACCTCGGCGATCACCGTGCAGCCGACCGAGCAGTGGGTGCAGACGTTCTTGCGCGTCACCACCTCGACGTTCGGCAAGATGGGACCGGCCTCCGCCTTGCGGATCATCGCACCCGGCAGCGCGCCGACGGCGGCGATGCCGCCCGCGGCAAGACCGGACCGGCGCAGGAAGCCGCGGCGGCTGACGCCGGATTCCAGACTGTCGGCCAGGGCGGCGACCAGACCGGACCGCTTTCCGCCTGCCGCTTTCGCCGAGCTGCGTTTGACCAGCATTGACACCCTCCGGATCGCCCTACAGGCGGTTCAGCGCGTAGAAGCGCTTGACGTGTTCGGTTTCGCGGTAGCGGGCCTTCACCTGCTCCTGCGGCGATTCCATTGCCTGCGCCTCCTCCCCCGCCGGCAGGACAGCCGCCGCCGCCGCGCCGGCCGCACCCAGGCCCAGCGTCTTCAGGATGTCGCGGCGTTGCAGGGGATTGCGCGCGGGGCTCTTGCAGGTCGGGTCTTGCGGCGGCGTCATGCGTCGGCTCCCTCCAACTCGTCGATCTGTCTGTTCAGGGCCTCCTGCTCGATCTCCAGGAACAGGCGGCCGATGGTGCCGACCGGGCGGTACAGGGCTGCCGCCTCCGCCTTTTCCAAATCCTGGAAGAAGCGCCCGGCCCAGGGCGTCAGGTGGCTGTCCAGCATGTGGCGCTGCACCGCCGGGTCGGCCCCCTCGCGGATCAGCACGGCCATCACGTCGCAGAGCGCGGCGATGTGGTCCTCCGGCTCCGACACGTCGGGCGCGCGTTCCAGCCCCAAAGCCTGGAGGTCGGCGCGCAGGGCCGACAGCGGACGGTCGATCAGGAAGCCGGTGCGGTAATAGGAAGCATAAGGGACCAGCTCGCCCTGGACGACGCCGATGAACAGCGCGTTGAACTCGCGCTCCGCCGCCTGTGGATCGATGGTGCGGGCGCAGGCGGCCAGATCGTCGAAGGCCCGGCCGAGCGGCGTGGTGTCGCCGGTGAGACCGCCCAGCAGCGCCAGCAGCTCGGCGCCCGGCGGGGCAGCCAGCGTCAGCGCCAGCAGCCGGTAGAGGTCGGCACGCAAGTCCTCCGCGCCGCTTTCCGGATCGTGAACCGTCATCACACTCCCGCAAGCCCTGTTCGAGGCCATGGCAGGCCCGAACCGTAACAACGGCCGGCGCGGGCAAAGGTTGCCTTACCCGGTCGGGGCTACCCTGCCGGGATCATCCGTTTTCCCCAACAGCGCGCTCAATTCTGCGGATTGCCGCCCTGCTGGCTGTCGGGCTGCGGACGGCCGGAGAAGTTGCGGTGCGCGACCGACGCCTCTTCCCCCACCCTCGCGCCGCTCGAAGCGAAGGTTTCGTCGGCGCTGCGGGCGAACAGGCTCGGCAGCACCGCCCAGGCGCTGCCCGCCAGAACGAGGATGGCGCAGAGCGCGGCGAGGAAGGCTTTCATCGGCGATTCTCCAGACAGCGCTTACTGCGGGAAAAGCCGCGCTGCCGGCCTTTCCCGCCATCGCACAACGCCGCCCGGAGCCGATTGTTTCCATCCTCGCTTTTCCGCTTGATATGCTCTAATCGAGCATATATGGTTTTGCTCAGAACGAGCATAGAACGGAGCATCCGATGCCCGAGGTCGCCGAACTCGCCTACACCCCTGCCGTCGCTGCGGCGACCGCGCCGATCTTTGAGCGCATGAAGCGCGTCGTGCCGGCCATCGAATGGCCCTTCCACGCGCCGCTGGTCCACGCCATCAACGAGTTGAAGCGCGAGCGCAACGCCGTCATCCTGGCGCACAACTACCAGACGCCGGAGATCTTCCACGGCGTGGCCGACATCGTCGGCGACAGCCTGGCGCTGGCGGCCAAGGCGACCGAGACCGACGCCGATGTGATCGTGCTGGCCGGCGTGCATTTCATGGCGGAGACGGCGAAGCTGCTGAACCCGGCCAAGACGGTGCTGATTCCCAGCCGCAACGCCGGCTGCTCGCTGGCCGACAGCATCACCGCCGCCGACGTCCGCCTGCTGCGCGAGGCGCATCCCGGCGTCCCGGTGGTGGCCTACGTCAACACCTCGGCCGAGGTGAAGGCGGAGGTCGACATCTGCTGCACCTCGGGCAACGCGGTGGAGGTGGTGGAATCGCTCGGCGTCGACCGGGTGATCTTCCTGCCCGACGAGTATCTGGCGAAGTATGTCGCCACTCAGACCAAGGTCGAGATCATCGCCTGGAAGGGCCATTGCGAGGTGCATGAGCGCTTCACCGGCGCCGAGATCGAGGAGTTCCGCCGCCGCTTCGACCGGCTGACCGTGATCGCCCACCCCGAATGTCCGCCCGACGTGCTGGAAGCGGCCGATTTCGTCGGCTCCACCGCCCGCATGATCGACTTCGTCGGCACCGAGAAGCCGCCGCGGGTGCTGATGGTCACCGAATGCTCGATGAGCGACAACGTCGCCGCCGCCTCGCCCGAGACGGAGTTCGTGCGGCCCTGCAACCTGTGCCCGCACATGAAGACGGTGACGCTGTCGAGCATCCTGGACTCGTTGCGGACCCTGGAACCGCGCGTCGAGATCCCGGACGCGCTGGCCGCCCGCGCCCGCCGCTCCGTGGAGCGCATGCTGGCGGTGAAGCCGAAGTGAGTTTGTGGAAAGCCCTCTCCCGCCCCGGGAGAGGGAGGGGACCTGCGCCATCGGCGCGGGGAGGGTGAGGGGCTATCCGGACATGGATTTCTGATCCTCGCCTCACCCCTCACCCTTCCCAAGCTCCGCTTGGGCCCCTTCCCTCTCCCGGGGCGGGAGAGGGAGAGTCAGGAGTCCCCCTATGACCTCCAACACGCCTTACGATGTCCGCGATGCCGAGGTGATCGTCGTCGGCTCCGGCCTTGCCGGGATGACCGCGGCGCTGCAACTGGCGCCGCGCGCGGTCACGCTCATCACCAAAACCCCCGGCCTGCCCGGCGGCTCCAGCCTCTACGCCCAGGGCGGCATCGCCGCCGCCGTCGGTCCCGGCGACCGGCCGGAGGACCATGCCGCCGACACCGTCGCCGCCGGGGCTGGTCTGGTAGATGCGGCGATGGCGGCCCTGCTGACCCGCGACGGCGCCGCCGAGGTCCGCCGGCTGCTGGAGGACGGCCTGCCCTTCGACCGTGCGCCCGACGGCTCGCCGCTGCTCGGCCGCGAGGCCGCCCATGGCGCTGCTCGCATCGTCCATGCCGGCGGCGACGCCACCGGCCGCACCCTGGTCACCGCCCTGGCGGACCGCCTGCGCGCCACCCCCTCGGTGCGGGTGGAGACCGACGCCTTCGCCGTCGATCTCGTCCTGCGCAACGGCCGGGTCTGCGGCCTGCTGGCCTGCCATGGGCAGGGCTGGGTGCTGCACCGGGCACCGCGCGTGATCCTGGCGACCGGCGGCATCGGTGCCACCTTCGCCCGCACCACCAACCCGGCGGAGGCCACCGGCGACGGGCTCGCCATCGCCGCGCGGGCCGGCGCCACTCTCGCCGACCTGGAGTTCGTCCAGTTCCACCCCACCGCGCTGGCCGTCGATGCCGACCCGGTGCCGCTGCTGACCGAGGCCTTGCGCGGAGCAGGGGCGCTTCTGCTCGACCGTCAAGGCCGCCGTTTCATGCCGGACGAGCATCCGCTGGCGGAGCTGGCGCCGCGCGACGTGGTCGCGCGCGCCATCGGCCGGCGCGTCGCGGCGGGCGAGCCGGTGTTCCTCGACCTGCGTCCGGCGCTGGCCGCCAAGCCCGGCGGCTTCCCCACCGTGCTGGCGCTCTGCGCCGAGCATGGGCTCGACCCGTTCGCCGAGCCCATGCCGGTGGCGCCGGCCGCCCACTACCATATGGGCGGCGTGGTCACCGATGCCGACGGGCGGACCAGCCTGGAGGGGCTGTGGGCCTGCGGCGAGGTCGCCTGCACCGGCGTCCACGGCGCCAACCGGCTGGCGAGCAATTCCCTGCTGGAGGCGCTGGTGTTCGGCGCCCGCGTCGCCCGCGACGTGGCGGACCGTCCGCTTGCACCGCTGCCGCCCTTCGCCCTGCCCCACCCGCCGGCGGTCGCAGCCGATGTCGGCCATGCCCTGCTCGACGCCATCGGGGGGGAGGCGCGGACGGCGCTCTATGACGGGGCCGGTCTGGTCCGCGACGGGCTGGGGCTGCTGGCCGCCCGGCGCAAGCTCGACCGGCTGGCGGCGGCGCTGGACATGCTCCGCTGCGAGGACGGCGACGCCCACGGCACTGTCCAGGCTCCGCCGGACATCGTCCGGCACTGGGGCGAGGCACGCAACCGGCTGCTGGTCGGCCGTCTGGTCGTCCATGCCGCCCTGGCGCGGGAGGAAAGCCGTGGCGCCCATTGTCGCAGCGACCATCCCCTGCCGAATCCCGCCTCGATCTCCCGCACCCTGACCCTCAGCGAACTGGCCGGCGCCGCCGGCCCCCTGCCCGGAGACGCCGCATGCTGCATCCTCTGACCGTCGAGCCCATCGTCCGCGCCGCCCTGGTCGAGGATCTGGGCCGGGCGGGCGACATCACCACCGACAGCATCATCCCGACCGACGCGGTGGCGACCGCCCGCATCGCCGCCCGCAAGGATGGCCGCGTCGCCGGGCTGGAGGCGGCGCTGATCGCCTTCCGCCTGCTCGACCCCGGCATTTCGGTGACGGTGGAGCGCGCCGACGGCGACGACGTGCCCCCCGGCGGCACCATCGCCACCCTGACAGGCAAGGCCCGCGCCCTGCTGACGGCGGAGCGCACGGCGCTGAACCTGATGGGCCGGCTGTCCGGCATCGCCACCGCCACCCGCGCCCTGGTGCGCGAGGTGGAGGGCACGACAGCGCGCATCGTCTGCACCCGCAAGACCACCCCCGGCCTGCGCGTTCTGGAGAAGCATGCGGTGAAGCTGGGCGGCGGCTTCAACCACCGTTTCGGGCTGGATGACGCGGTGCTGATCAAGGACAACCACATCGCCGTCGCCGGCGGCGTGCGCCCGGCGGTGGAGCGCGTCCGCGCCGCCATCGGCCACATGGTGAAGGTGGAGGTCGAGGTCGACACGCTCGACCAGCTGGACGAGCTGCTGGGCCTGCCGGTCGATGTCGTGCTGCTCGACAACATGGACCCGGACACGCTGCGCCGCGCGGTGCGGATGGTGGACGGCCGCCTGCTGACCGAGGCATCGGGCAACGTCACGCTCGCCACCGTCCGCGCCATCGCCGAGACCGGCGTCGACATGATCAGCTGCGGCTGGCTGACCCACAGCGCTCCGAATCTGGATCTCGGCTTGGATATGTGACGGCTGACCGCCGGCACTCCTTCCCCCGAACCGGGGGCGGGAGTGCCGGCCATGCCGTCACGACGCGATCAGACCGCCAGCGTCTCGACCTTGCCGTCAAGATCCATAATCAGCAGCTCGACCTCCAGATCGGGATGGCGTTGCTTGGCAATCGTCCTGAGCTTCGTCAGATACTGGCCATGGACGTCGCTTTCCCGTCGCGGATCCGCGGCCAGATCCAGATTGAGGAAAGCCTTGTACGCACCGCAGTCGCGGTGATCCATGACGATCAGCCGCTTCACGTGATGCAGGTCGCGGGCGATCTCCACCTCGTCCCAGAAGGCTTCGCCCCAGGCCGGCTTCTTGTCGTTCAGCGCGCCCAGGCTGGCGCCGGCCAGAACGATGTGATCGTATTTCTCCTTGAGACTGCGCCCTTCCATATACTCGGCCACCCGTGCCATCAGCCGGTAGTCCATGCAGGTCAGCAGCAGCGTGTCGACACCACCGGCCTGAGCCGGACGGCTCATCATCATCGGTGCCATCAGCGTCACGCCGGCGCCCAGCGTCGCCAGCTTCAGAAAACCGCGGCGAGAGCTGTGCTCGCCCTGGCAGCAGCCATGATGGTGACCGGTCGAATGTTCCATTGCGCCCTCCCAACACGCCCCGACCCATGCCGGGGGTTTCACGCGCAATGGTGGCATCGATTTGTTAAAAATTTCAATATAGTGCCTTCCACCATGCGGAAAGGTACTAAAAATTTACGCTTGTGGTATTTTTCGGGCTTAATTGTCTACAACCGGGTTTCGTTTCGTCGGACCCGGCAAAGAACCCGACAAAGAAAACGGGCCGCCCGGTGAGGGGCGGCCCGTTCCTGTGCATGGATTTTCCTGGTCGTCAGCGTTCGGCCGTCACCCGCCACGCGTGCTGCTGGGCGCCGGTGTTCCTGCCGACCCGACGGTGCTGGAGGCCGGCGGCGGCGACGCGCTCGCGCTGTGGTTGGGCGAACAGTCCGCGTTGGCGATCCCCGCCGTCAGGAGAGTGGCGAGACCGAACAATGCGGCGACGACCGGACTGGCTCCATGAGACATTGGATCACCTCCTTTCTGAAACGTTGCGACCTCCAACAGATTGACACAGTGCGGCGCTCGGTCAATGGCCGAATCGAACATCGGCGATGCCGTCTCCCAATGGAACAGGTCCGGATTCCAAACCTGAGTGCCTTTATCGGGTTTCCAGCAGCCCGCTCATCGTCGCGAACAGTTCCGACTTCGCTTCGAAACCGACGCCGGGCAGATCGGGCAGCCGCACGCGGCCATCCTCGACTGCGATACCGTCGGCGAAGCCGCAGAAGGGCTTGAAGACGTCCGGATAGGATTCGTTGCCGCCCAGATGCAGACCGGCGGCGATGTTCAGCGACATCTGGTGCCCGCCATGCGGCACCACCCGCCGGCTGGACCAGCCATTGTCCTTCAGCATGTCCAGCGTGCGCAGATACTCCACCAGACCGTAGCTCAGCGCGCAGTCGAATTGCAGCCAGTCGCGGTCGGGCCGCATGCCGCCATGGCGGATCAGGTTGCGGGCGTCCTGGTGGGAGAACAGGTTCTCGCCCGTCGCCATCGGCCGGTCGTAATGGCTGGCGAGTTCGGCCTGCAACGCATAATCCAGCGGGTCGCCGGCCTCCTCGTACCAGAACAGGCCGTAGGGCTTCAGCGCCTCGGCATATTTGATCGCGGTGGCGAGGTCGAAGCGGCCGTTGGCATCGACGCACAGATTCTCGCCCGACCCGACCACCTCCAGCACCGCGTCGATCCGGCGGAGATCCTCCTCCAGCGGGGCGCCGCCGATCTTCATCTTCACGACCTTGTAGCCGCGGTCGCGGTAACTGCGCATCTCGTTCTGAAGCGCCGTCACATCCTTGCCAGGATAGTAATAGCCGCCGGCGGCATAGACCCAGACGCTGTCGTCGGCCACACCGCCGCGGAACCGGTCGGCCAGCAGGCGGTAGAGCGGCACGCCGGCGATCTTCGCCACGGCATCCCACACCGCCATGTCGATGGTGCCGACGGCGACGGAGCGCTCGCCATGGCCGCCCGGCTTCTCGTTGGTCATCAGCCGCGCCCAGATGCGGAACGGGTCGAGGTTCTCACCCGTGTCGTCGAGCAGGCTGTCGGGCGCCGCCGACATCAGCCGGGGGATGAAGCGCTCGCGCAGCAGCCCGCCCGCCGCATAACGGCCGTTCGAATTGAAGCCGTAGCCGATCACCGGCTTGCCGTCGCGCACCACGTCGGTGACCACCGCGACGACACTGCACGTCATCTGGCTGAAATCGATGAAGGCGTTGGCGATGTCGGACTTGATGCCGGCGGTCTGTTCGCGGATTTCGACGATGCGCATGGCGGTTTCCCTTGCAGCGTGGTGGCGCGTTTCGTGCCGGCACTGTAGGGATGTTGCGGGCCGCCGGGCCAATGCCAAGGTCGGAACGCATCATGCGGGTTCGGCATAGGGTGGCCGGAGGGCGGCGCCCACAGGCACCGGGCCGGGCCGGCAGACGTGACGAAGATTGGGCGATGGAACTCTCCTGGCTCGACGATTTCCTGGCGCTGGTGGATTGCGGCAACTTCTCCCGCGCCGCCGACATGCGCCACCTGACCCAGCCGGCCTTCAGCCGCCGCATCCGCGCGCTGGAGGATTGGGCCGGCACCCCGCTGTTCGACCGCAGCGCCCAGCCGGTGACCCTGACGGAAGCCGGACGGCGCTTCCGCCCCTTCGCCGACGAGACCGTGCGCCGCCTGCTGCAAGGCCGGGAAGAGGCACGGCTCGCCGCCCAGTCGGAGGCGGCGACCCTGCGCTTCGCCGCCACCCATGCGCTGTCGCTGACCTTCTTCCCGTCCTGGCTGCGGGCGCTGGAAGCCCGCGCAAGGCTGGGCGCCATCACCCTGTCGTCGGACAGCATGGAGGCCTGCGAGCGGCTGATGCTGGCAGGCCAGGCGCAGTTCCTGCTCTGCCACGCCCATCCGGCGGCGGCCGGCCGGCTGGATGCGGAGTCCTTCCGCTCCGTCGTCGTCGGTGGCGACCGGCTGCTGGCGGTGACCGCCCCCGATGCCGGCGGGCGGCCGCGCCATCTGCTGGCGGACGGTCAGGACACAGCGCTGCCGCATTTGTCCTACAGCCGCGAATCCGGCATGGGCCGCATCCTGGAGGCGGTGCGGGCAGCGCAGCCGCTGCCGACCGCGCTGGACACCGTCTTCACCTCCCACCTTGCCGCCGTCTTGCGCACGCTGGCGCGCGACGGGCGCGGCGTGGCCTGGCTGCCGGAAAGCCTGATCGCCGAGGATCTGGCGCGCGGCACCCTGCTGCGCGCCGGCGTGCCTTCCGGCGATGAACGCTGGACCGTGCCGGTGCAGATCCGGCTGGTCCGCCCGCGCGCACGCCAGAGCAAGGCGGCCGAAAGCTTCTGGACGCTGGCCGTCGAAGCCGCCCTGTGGCGGAACGCCGAGTCGCCGCCGGAACCCGCAGCGCAGGTTGCCGGAGCGGAATCGACCGCCGAAAAAGAGTTGTGACCCTTTGCCCGCAAGTCACTTTGATCGTTGACATTCCCGATAAAGCTTCTCCATCGAAGCGATTTCGCTGGCGCTAACCCTTTCGGTCAGGCAAAATTTGCCTAGTTGGGTTGAGAAGCGTCGCGTCAGCGACCGGAGGAACGATCATGGGCGTCAGCAGCATTGGCGGCATCGGCGGCTATCAGCAGCAGCCATACGTCACCCCGCTCAGCAGCGGCCCGGCCGCGGCGCAGCGGTCGACCTCGCCCGTCGAATCCGCACAGGAAGACCAGACCGAGCGCACCCGCCGCCAGCAGGAGGCGCAGACGGCCCAGAGCGGATCGAGCGGCGGCAACACCACCGCCACCCGCGGCCAGAACCTGAACATCACGGTCTGATCCGTAGCGGATCGCGCGGCAGGGTCGGTGCGGTAGGGTCGGTCAAGGAGATCATCGAGGGGCGGTGCCCGCCAAGGGGCTGTCCCAGGGGCAACGCCTGGAAAGCGGGCAAGAAGCGCGGGAGGCAGCGATGGAGATCCGTGGCGTTTCCAGCTCGACGGCAGTCCGCCCGACGGCTCTCCAGCCGACGGAAGCCGGCACCGCTTCCCCGTCGCCATCAGACGAGAGCACCGGCAACACGGCCTCCGGCGAGACGGGAAAATCCTCCGGCGCCGGCTTCATCAGCCCCTTCCTGCGCTATGACCAGGGCGCGCGGGTGGCCGTGCTGTATTTCCGCGACTTCGACACCGGCGAAACCCAGGACCAGATCCCGTCCCAGCGCGTGGTCGAGGAATACCGCCGCACCGCCAATCGCCTGTCCCAGGAGGACGAGCGGAAAGCGGCGGCGGCGAAGAGCAACTCGGACGGATCGGCCGGCGGCACCGGGACATCGCCCGGCAGCGGCTATGGCGCGACGGCGGGCGGGGCCGTGTCCGGTGGCACGACGACCAGCACGGCGGCCAGCGCGTCGATTGGCGTGTCCTTCGCCAGCGCTTCCGGCAGCAGCGGGACGGCGTCGGCGTCGACCGCCGCGGCACCGGCGACAAGCGGATTCACACCGGCCACGATAGGTGGATACAGCGGCGGGTCGCCGGGCGGACTGGTTTCGGTGACCGTCTGAAGGGCTTGACCGGGCAGCTTCGAACCGGGCAGCGCGTCTGATTGCCCCGCCCGTAAGCCTCACCCCCCGGTCGCCTCCTCCTCCGCCTGCCGGCGCCTGAACCCCACCAGCGCGGTTTCATCCAGCATGGCGGCCTCCTTGCGCTTCTGCTTGTCGCGCTCGCGCTTCAGCCGCTCTTCCTCGGCCAGCTCGTAGCGCTTCAGCTCCTGGAAGGCTTCGGCCATCTCGTCGGTGGCGATGTTGATCTGCATCTCCACCTGCCCCAGCGATTCGCCCAGCTTGCGGCCACGCTCCATCGCCGCCTGGGCGAAGTTGGAATAGGTGAAGGAGACGGAAAAGTCGTCGCGCACCGTTTCCTGCTCGTGCACGATCTCCTGCTTCACCTTCTCGATCTCGTTGCGCAGCCGGTCGGCCAGCGTATGGAGTTCCGCCAGGACGCGACGCTTCTCGTCCAGTTGCAGCTTTTGCAGGCGGATGATCGTCTTCAGGCTCATTGCGGCCACTGCACCCCAAAGATTTCAGCGAGCATGGCGTAGCTGGTCTCCAGATCGGTGGCCTCGCGCTTGCTCTGCTTCAAAAAGGCTTCCAATGCCGGCTGGAAGTGGATCGCCTCGTCCACCTGCGGGTCGGTGCCGCGGCGGTAGGCGCCCAGCCGGATCATCTCCGCCATGTTGTCGTAGGACGACAGCAGGCGCCGGGCATGGCCGACCAGCTCGTTCTCGTTCGCCGTGTTGCAGCCGGGCATGGTGCGCGACACGCTGCGCAGGATGTTGATGGCGGGATAGCGCCCGCGCTCGCCGATCTGGCGCTCCATCACGATGTGGCCGTCCAGGATGCCGCGCACGGCGTCGGCGATCGGCTCGTTGTGGTCGTCGCCGTCGACCAGCACGGTGAACAGGCCGGTGATGGTGCCTGCCCCGACCACGCCCGGACCGGCGCGCTCCAGCAGGCGCGGCAGCTCGGCGAAGACGGTCGGCGGATAGCCCTTGGTCGTCGGCGGCTCGCCGGCCGACAGGCCGATCTCGCGCTGGGCCATGGCGAAGCGGGTGACGCTGTCCATCATGCACAGCACGTCGCGGCCCTGGTCGCGGAAATGCTCGGCGACCGCCAGCGTCATGTAGGCGGCCTGCTTGCGCATCAGCGGCGCTTCGTCCGAGGTGGCGCAGACGACGACGCTGCGGGCCAGACCCTCCTCGCCCAGATCCTCGGTGATGAATTCCTGCAACTCGCGCCCGCGCTCGCCGATCAGGCCGATCACCGCGACCTCTGCGGCGGAAAAGCGCGCCAGCATCGACATGACCGACGATTTGCCGACGCCCGATCCGGCGAAGATGCCCATGCGCTGGCCGCGGCAGCAGGTGAGGAAGGCGTTGATGGCGCGGATGCCCAGATCCAGCTTCTCTCCCACGCGGGCCCGCGAATGGGCGTTGGGCGGCGTGTTGCGGATCGGCGTGCCCTGCGGCCCCTTGGGCAGCGGCCCCTTGCCGTCCACCGGTTCGCCCAGCGCGTTGACGACGCGGCCGAGCCAGGCGTCGGTCGGGAAGATCCGAGCCTGATCGCCCGCCACCAGCGCGCGGCAGCCCAGCCCCACCCCGTCCAGCGCACCGAAGGGCATGGCGAGCGCCCGGCCCTGGCGGAAGCCCACCACCTCGCACGGGACCTGACGGCGGTCGCGCGTCTCGACGATGCAGCGGCCGCCGACCGACAGTTCCTTCTCGATCCCGCCGACCTCGACCATCAGGCCGGACACGGCGGTGACGCGGCCGTACCGGCTGGAGTCCGGGATCTGGTCGATGTCGCGGATCAACTGATCGATATCGAACGTCATGGATCGGATACCGGCGTTTCCAGGGAAGGCGGTCCCAAGACGGGACGCGCTCCTATTAAGTGGTAGCTCTGTGGACGGAGGCGACGTTAACCACCATGATCGCATCTTGCGATGGAAGGATTAACGTTGTGTAAGCGCTTGGCACTGGCGTTAAGCTGAATCGTCTGTTAACTTGTGTAAACGGGATGGTTGAAATCGGTCATCAAGGATCGGGGACCATTCCGGGGTCGGGTAGCGAAAGCGCGCCATCAAACGTCGGGATATCGCCATGAGGGTTCTGCTGGTTGAAGACGATTCCTCCGTCGCCAAAAGCATCGAGCTGATGCTGAACACGGAAGGTTTCATCGTCGATTCTACCGACCTGGGTGAGGACGGACTCGAGATCGGCAAGCTCTACGATTACGACATCATCATTCTCGACCTGATGCTGCCGGACATCGACGGTTACGAGGTTCTTCGCCGCCTGCGCGCCGCGCGCGTGACCACCCCGATCCTGATCCTGTCCGGCCTGACCGAAATGGACAACAAGATCAAGGGCCTGGGGTTCGGCGCCGACGATTACCTGACCAAGCCGTTCGACAAGCGCGAGCTGATCGCCCGCATCCAGGCCATCGTCCGCCGGTCGAAGGGCCATTCCGACAGCATCATCCGCACCGGCCGCCTGACCGTAAACCTCGACACCCGCACGGTGGAGGTCGACCAGTCGCCGCTGCACCTGACTGGCAAGGAATACGGCATCCTGGAGCTGTTGAGCCTGCGCAAAGGCACGACGCTGACCAAGGAGATGTTCCTGAACCATCTCTATGGCGGGATGGACGAGCCGGAACTGAAGATCATCGACGTCTTCGTCTGCAAGCTGCGCAAGAAGCTGGCCGCCGCCACCCAGGGCGACAACTACATCGAAACCGTGTGGGGCCGCGGTTACGTGCTGCGCGACCCGCACGAGGAAATCGTCGAAGGCAATCCCCCGCCGCCGCCGCGCGTGCCGCAGCAACAGGCCGCCGGCTGATTCTTCAGCGCTTCCGCTTTTCTTTTGCCGCCCCTCAACGCCCGGCCGTCTTTCACCTTGAAAGCCGGACCGGGCGTTGCCATATCTGGTGGGTCATTCTGCTTCGGACTGCGGGGCCTTCAAACGCCCCCACGCTCAGCCTCCCTTTTTTCGCCATCGCCAAATTCGATCGCGAGCACCTGGGGGCCGCCAATCCCACACCCAGTCTGATGCGCCGCACCGGTGGTGTGGCGCCCTTTGCGTTATGGGAGACAGACATGCCCGTCGGCACCGTCAAATGGTTCAACAGCACCAAGGGCTTCGGTTTCATTCAGCCGGAAAGCGGCGGCCCGGATGTGTTCGTTCACATCTCCGCTGTCGAACGCGCCGGGCTGCGCAGCCTGGTCGATGGCCAGAAGATTTCCTACGAGGAGCAGCGCGATCCGAAGCGTGGCAAGACCTCGGCGGAAAATCTGAAGGCGGTCTGACCGCCTGACCGCCGACCTGCGGAAAAAGGGGCATCGGGAAACCGGTGCCCTTTTTCCGTGTTGAACAAGTCCCTGTCGCCCAGATGCAGGGCTCTGCCCAGAGGAGATCCGCGATGGCTTTCAAACCGAACTACAACCAGCAGCGGGCTGAGCGCAACCGGGCCAAGGAACAGAGGAAGCAGGAAAAGCTTCAGCGTCGCGAGGAAGGCGTCGCCGCCCGCCGCGCCGGCGATCCGGACGGGACGGAGACGCAGGACGAGTCCCTGACGACCGACACCGATGCCGATGCCGATGCCGAGACCAAAACCGACACCAACAATGCCTGAACGGACGGCCGCAGGCGCGGCCGACCGCGATCATACGGAGGACAGGCCATGGCCCGTCAGAAGAAACAGCCCGTCGACAACGCCTTCGCGCTTTTCGACGTGATTTACCAGGACGGTGCACGCACCTCGAACCGCAAGGTGCCGACCACCGACATCGATCAGTTCGACCGCGAGAATTCCATCCGCACGTACATCGAAGCGCAGGACCGCAAGATCGCCGAAATGTCCGGCAATCCGCGTGGCCCGATCAAGTCGATCACGCCGTCGGCTTGATTTTTCACCGATTCGAGTGGGGGCGGCTTCCCCGCCCCCGTCGCTTCTGAAGACGCCCCTCCTGAGGCCCCTTACGCCACCTTGGCACCGGCGGCCGAGAAGCCGCCCAGGCTGTAGAGACCGCGCTGGCCTTCCACCGGCTTGAACTTATCGGTGATGCCCAGCACCGTTTCGGCACCGCCCAGATACAGAACGCCATCCTGCGGCATCTGGCGGGAAATCGATTCCAGAACCTTCGCCTTGGTCGGCTGGTCGAAATAGATCAGCACGTTGCGGCAGAAGACGATGTCGAACTGTCCCAGCGCCGACAAATCGCCCAGCAGGTTCCATTCGCGGAACGACGCCATCTGGCGCAGCTGCTGGCTGATCTGCCACTTGTCGCCGTTCTGCTTGAAATGCTTCACCAGCATGGTGATCGGCAGGCCGCGCTGCACCTCGAACTGGGTGTAGACGCCGGCCTTCGCCCGCTCCACCATTTCCGCCGAGATGTCGGTGCCGACGATCTCGATGCGCCAGCCGGCCAGCTTCGCCGCCTCGTCGTTCAGGATCATCGACAGCGAATAGGCTTCCTGGCCCGACGAACAGGCGGCCGACCAGATGCGCAAGCTGCGCTTGGCCGCCCGCGCCTCCATCAGCTTCGGCAGCACCAGCTGGCGGAACTGGTCGAACGGCTTCTGGTCGCGGAAGAAGGACGACTCGTTGGTCGTCATCGCCTCCGTGATGTCGCGCAGCAGCGCCTCGTCCTTGCGGGTGCGGACGGTGGTCGCCAGCTCATCAAGCCCCTTCATGTTCCACTTGCGCGCCACCGGCATCAGCCGGGATTCGAGCAGATACGCCTTGTCGCGGGTGAGGACCAGGCCGGAACGCTGCTTGAGCAGCGTGGAGAACATGTCGAAATCTTCGACTCTCATGCTGCCCTCGAAGCGAGCTTGCGGATGTGGGGACCGATTTCCTTGAGCGGCAGGATGACGTTGCAGATGCCGGCTTGCGCCACGGCACCGGGCATGCCCCAGACCACGCTCGATGCCTCGTCCTGGGCGATCAGTGTGCCGCCGCCATTGACCACGTCGGTGCAGCCCTTCAGCCCGTCCTGCCCCATGCCGGTCAGGATGCAGGCCAGGATCTTGCGGCCGCCGAAGGCCTTCAGGATCGACCGCATCATCGGGTCGACCGCCGGGCGGCAGAAATTCTCGGGCGGATCCTTGCTGAGCGCGATCACGTTGGCGCCGGCACGCTGCGTCACCAGCATATGGAAGTCGCCGGGCGCGATGTAGCAGCGGTTCTGCACGATCGGTTCGCCGTCCTTGGCCTCGCGCGCATCGATCCCGCATTGGCGGGTGATGTGCTCGGCCAGGATGGTGGTGAAGGTCGCCGGCATGTGCTGGGTGATCAGGATCGGCTGGCTGACGCCGGCCTTCAGGTGCGACAGCACCTCGAACAGCGCCTGCGGCCCGCCGGTGGAACTGCCGATGGCGATCACGTCCGGCTTGGTGGCGATGGTGCCGGCCGGAGTCGGCCGGGTGACGATCGGCCCGACCTCGCGCTTCAGCAGCCCCAGCGGAGCCGCCGGGGTCAGCGGCCGGATCTCGCCGCGCGAGCGCGATCCGGCACGCCGGGCGGCGGCACCCAGCGCCTTGACCTTGGCGACCAGCTCGCGCTTGAAGTCCTCCGCCCCGCCGATCTCGCGGGTGGAGGTCGGCTTCGGAATGTAATCGGCCGCACCCGCCGACAGGCAGCGGATCGACACGTCGGCCCCGCGCAGCGTCAGCGTGGAGGCCATGATGATCTTCACCTGCGGCGCAACCGCCAGCAGCTTCGGGATGGCGGTCAGCCCGTCCATCACCGGCATCTCGATGTCCAGCACGATGACATCGATGGAATTGCGCTGCAGCGAATTGACCGCCATCTGGCCGTCGCCGACGGAGGTGACGACGCGGATGTCCGGGTCCCCTTCCAGCGCGCGGGTCAGCAGGCCGCGGATGACGGCGGAGTCGTCCACCACCATGACCCGGACGGGATCCGGGTTGGCCGGTCGCGCGGTGGTGAGGGGGCCTCTGCCAAAACTGTCCGACATAACGGCGATTCGCCTTTCAACTCGACTGGTTCAACGCTGGCTCTCCTGACATCCCGTTCGGGGTCACAGAAGGCCGACCTGCGCGAACTTGGTCTGGATGATGTCGCTGTCGAAGGGCTTCATGATGTACTCGTTGGCCCCGGCGGACAGCGCCTCCTGGATGTGGGCAAGATCGTTCTCGGTCGTGCAGAACACCACCTTGGGCTGTTCGCCCCCGCTCATCTTGCGCAGCCGGCGCAGGAACTCGATCCCAGTCATCACCGGCATGTTCCAGTCCAGCAGGATGGCGTCCGGCATCTGCGCCGCGCAGGCTTCCATCGCCTGCTTGCCGTCTTCCGCCTCCGAGCAGGCAAAATTCAGCTCTTCCAGGATCTTGCGCGCGACCTTGCGGACAACGCGGCTGTCATCGACCACCAGGCAGGATTTCATTGCGGCAGGGCCTCAGGTCATCTGTTCGTCGGCGAAAGCCGGCCGACCGGTGCGGCGCCCTTCCCCAGGGGGGCAGGGCGCCGCAAACCGTCAGGCCGTCTCGATGGTTGTGAAGTTGAGCAGACGGGGCACGTCCAGCACAACCATCAACTGGCCGTTCAGCCTATAAATTCCGGTCGACACCTCGCGCCAGCGCGGATCCAGGGTCGCCGGGTTGCGTTCGAAGTCCTCCTTGGTCAGGCTGAGCACCTCGCCGACCGAATCGACCATCAGGCTGTACAGCTCGCCGCGCAGGTCGACGACGATCGACATGCCGGGCTTGTCCTTCGGACGGCCGGTCAGGCCGAGCCGCAGGCGGACGTCGATGGCGGTGACGATGCGGCCGCGCAGGTTCAGCGATCCGGCGACCTCCGGCGGGGCCAGCGGGATGCGGGTGATCCGCTGATGGCCCAGCACGTCCTGCACCTGAAGGACCGGGATGCCGAACATCTGGTCGGCGATCGTCATGGTCACGAAGTCCTGGTTGCCGGAGACGACGAGATCGTCGCCCCGCGACTTGCGGACGGTGGACGGCAGCTTGGCGTTGCTCATGCGGCACCTTTCTGGTCGGTCAGCGTCTGCTGGAGCGCGAAGAGCAGCGCGTCACGGTCGAACTTGGCGACATAGTCGTTGAAGCCGGCGATCCGGCCGCGGTCGAGATCGCGGGCACTGGCGTGGCTGGACAGCGCCACCATCGGAACGCGCTGCCAACGGCTGCCGTGGCGCACCGCCTCGGCGAAGTCGAAGCCGCTCATGCCCGGCATCTCGATGTCGGAGACGATGACGTCGAAGTCCTCGCCCGCCTCGCAGAGCGCCAGCGCGTCGCCGGCATTCTCCACCGCCGTCACGTCGTAGCCGGCGACCGACAGCAGCGGCGTCAGCAGGTTGCGGAAGAAGGGGCTGTCGTCCACCAGCAGCACGCGCTGGAGCTTCTCCTCCTCGAACCCCTCCTGGGTGGAGGAGCCGAACCAGTCCTTGTAGGCCTGGGTCAGGAAGAAGCCGGCGTCGATCACCTCGGTCGCCTTGCCGGCGATGATGGCCGACCCCATCAGGCCGGGACGCTCCGCGGCCAGCTGGACGTTCAGCTTCTCCTCCACGATGTCGACGATCTCGTCGACGATCAGGCCCATCGAGCGGTCGCCGTCGGCGAAGACCAGCACCGGCTGGCGGCCTTCGTTGGCGATGACGAAGTTCGGGTTGATCGGCACCAGCGGCATCAGCTTGCCGCGGTACTGGACCACCGGCAGGCCGTTCGACATCTCGACCGTGGCGAGATCGACGTCCTCCAGGCGGGCGACCAGCGACAGCGGCACCGCCTTGGGCGCGCCCTCGCCGGCGCGGAACAGCAGCAGCGCCATCTTGTCCTCCTGGCGCTGGGTCTGGACCGCGGTGGTCTCCTTGCCCGCGGCCTCGCCCATTGCCATCTCGCCGGTGGCCGACGCGATGCCGTTGGGGTCCAGGATCATGATGACCGAGCCATCGCCCAGGATCGTGTTGCCCGAGAACATCTCGATGTGGCGCAGGATCGGCGCCACCGGCTTCACCACGATTTCCTCGGTGTCGAACACGCGGTCGACCATGATGCCGAAGGTGTAGGTGCCGACCTGGGTGACGACGATGAAGGTCTCGTCCGCCGGCTTCTTGGCGTCCTCGCTGTCGTCGAGCCGCAGCAGCTGCTGGAGCGAGACCAGCGGCAGCAGGCGGTTGCGCAGACGCAGGACCGGGGTGCCCTTCAGCCGCTCGATGGTGTGCTCGCTGTCGGCGGCGGCGCGCACCAGCTCGACCACGCTGATCTGCGGAATGGCGAAGCGCTCGCCGGCGCATTCAACGATCAGGGCCGAGACGATGGCCAGCGTCAGCGGGATCTTGATGACGAAGGTCGACCCCTTGCCCTGGGCCGACTTGATCTCGATCGTGCCGCCGATCTTCTCGATGTTGGTCTTCACCACGTCCATGCCGACGCCGCGGCCCGACACGTTGGTGACCTTGGCGGCGGTGGAGAAGCCCGGCTTCATGATGAACTGGATGATCTGCTGGTCGGTCATCGAGGCCAGCTCGCCTTCCGACGCCATCCCGTTCTGGATCGCCTTCTGCTTGATCCGGTCGATGGCAAGGCCCTTACCGTCGTCCTGGATCTCGATGATGATGTGGCCGCCCTCGTGATAGGCGTTCAGGGTGATGCGGCCGGTCTCCGTCTTGCCGGACTTCACGCGCTCCGCCGGGATCTCCAGCCCATGGTCGGCGCTGTTGCGCACCATGTGGGTCAGCGGATCCTTGATCAGCTCCAGGACCTGGCGGTCCAGCTCGGTGTCGGCGCCGAGCATCTGGAGGTCGATCTTCTTGTTCAGTTCATGCGCCAGATCGCGCACCAGACGCGGCAGCTTGGCCCAGGCGTTGCCGATGGGCTGCATGCGCGTCTTCATGACGCCTTCCTGCAGCTCCGACGTCACGTGGTTCAGGCGCTGCAGCGGTGCGGCGAACTCGCTCTCCTTCTGCGACCGCAGGATCTGCAGCAGCTGGTTGCGGGTCAGCACCAGCTCCGACACCATGGTCATCAGGTTTTCGAGCAGGTCGACGTTGACGCGGATGGTCTGGGCGGCGACCGCCGATTCCTTGGTCGCGGCCTCGGCACCGGCATCGGCGGCACCGGCGTTGCCGCCGCCCGAGGCACCCGCCATCGGGGCGACCGGCGCCGGCACCTTGGCGGCGGCCGGCTCGGCATCGGGCACGACGAGGTCGTGCGACTGGGCGGGCTCCTCGGCCGGCTCGGGCGCGCGGGTGGCGACCGCGGTGCCGGCCGCCGGAGCGGGAATGTCGTTCGGGCCGGGCGTGGAGTTCCACAGCGCCTCCAGCTCGTCCATCGTCACCGGCCGGGATTCCGACGCGGCAACCGCAGGGGCGGTCGGCGGCGGCGGCGGCGCGGCGGCGGCCGGGGCGGGACCGCCCAGCTTGCCTTCGGCGCACAGGTTCAGCCGCTCGATCAGCGGCAGGTCGTCGCCGGGCGGTTCCGCCTCGGTCGCTTCCAGCACCGCCAGCAGGCTCTTGATGGTGTCCAGAGCCTGCAGGATCAGCGAAACGGCTTCCGGATTGATCGTCAGTTCGCCGTCACGGAACTTGCCCAGCACGTTCTCCGACGCGTGCGCCACCTTTTCCAGGCGGGGCAGGCCGAGGAAGCCGCAGGTTCCCTTGATGGTGTGGACGAGCCGGAAGATGTTCGACAGCAGTTCCGGATTGTTGGGATTCTGCTCCAACCTGACCAGCTCGACGTCGAGCACCGAGAGGTTTTCGTTGGTCTCCGTCAGAAATTCGGACAGCAGATCATCCATGTCGCATTCCCCAGGCCCAATGTTTATGGTCCGCGCCGGCCTGCGGCTCGAACGGGCAGCATCGAAAGGCTGCCGGTTGCGCTCCAGTCCAGGTAGGGTGGGAGCCTGTCAAACACTGATTAAGAGAACCTTACCTCTTCCGATAGGGAGTCTTCCGGGAGCTGCTACCGGTAGGATCGGGGTTCCTTTGTCACAGGGAGGATCGATGAGCGACGCCGAAATCGCCCAATCCGTGCGCGAAGCCGTGGAACGCCTCAACGCCGCGCTGGCGGAGGCCGCGCGCCACAATCTGGCGATCACGCTGCGCACCACGGCCCACCAGACCACCGGCGGGGTGGAACAGGTCGTGGTGGAGCCGCGGATTTTCAAACAGCTGTAGACGGGGCCGGAAGAGCAGCCGGACGCCTCACCACTCCGCGGTGAAGACCAGCCGTTCGCTGCTTTCGGTGGCGACGGCGATGCGGAAGCCGTCGCTCTCGGCCAGCCGGCCGGCCAGATAGGCGTGGATGGTGCGGGGGCTCAGCGCCTCGGCCGTCGCCGTTCCGGCCAGAGCCGCCGCGGTCTCCGGTTTGAGGGTGCCCGGCCGGCCGGCGGCGGTCACGGTGATGCGGCCCGCCGTCTCGTCGCCGTCGGCGGCGACGGAGACCAGCCCGCCATGGGTCAGCGCCTCGTCCGCCAGCATCACCAGATTCAGCACCAGCTTGACCACGCCGCGGCGCTGGGCGGTCATGTCGTGCGGCACCCGTTCCGGCCAGTCCAGCCGGGTGCGTCCGCCCTCGACATAGCCGGCGGCGGCGGCGCGGGCGTCGGCGAAGCCTTTCTGGTCGCGCCCCGCCACCCCATAGGCCAGCCGGAACACCCGCAGCCGGCGGTCGGCCTGGCCGGAGGAATGGTCGATCAGCTTCACCGCCTCGCCGAGAAATCCGC
Source organism: Azospirillum sp. 11R-A (assembly GCF_049472615.1). Lineage (NCBI taxonomy): Bacteria > Pseudomonadati > Pseudomonadota > Alphaproteobacteria > Rhodospirillales > Azospirillaceae > Azospirillum > Azospirillum sp. 11R-A. The sequence goes on from NZ_JBCEBL010000002.1 coordinate 119,234, forward strand.
CGACGGCAGGCCCGCCATCCTCGTCCTCCTGCATCTCCTCGATCAGTTCCAGCCCGTTGCGGATGGCGCCGACCGGGCTGACCAGATCGTGGCAGAGCTTCGACGCCAGCAGTTCCAGAACGCGGATGTCGACGCTGACGGGGAGGGAGGACGATTCGGTCACGAGGCAGACTCCGGAAAAAAGGAACGGCGACGGCGCGGTGCCGGAGATTCTATACTTTCCCGGCGCCGCCGCACAGGCGGTCGCATTTCCTATGTACAATAGCGCGATGGATGGGACCCGACATGGACGATTCGCTGGTGCCCGGCGCCTGGGTGCGCCACCCGGACCAGCCCGACTGGGGGCTGGGACAGGTACAGTCGGCCATCCGCAACCGCATCACCGTCAATTTCGAGCATGCCGGCAAGGTGCTGATCGACAGCGACGTCATCTCGCTGACGCTGGTCGATCCCGACGGGATCTGAGCGGCTTCGGTCGGGTCTCCGGCGTCCGGGAAAGCGCGGATTGCGCCGCCGCGGCCGCTTTGCTTTTATGCGACCGAAGTCGCGCATGTGTCAGGGAGTGATGGAATGAAGGCAATGATCCTCGGCTTCGCCGCCGCGGCGGTGATCGCGCTGGGCACGGCTGCGGTGCTGAACACGATGAGCCACTCGACCGCGGAGCGCTATTCCAGCACATCCGTCCGCCTTTAAAGGAACAGACGACCTCTTAATTCCACGAAAAGGCGACTTCCGGCCGATCCCTGCACGGTGTAGGATTGCACGATCCTTGACCGGACATGGCGGGCCGTCGCTTGATCTCGCGTCTCAAAGGGGGAATGGGCGCATTCGGTGTGGCGCTGATCCTGGGCCTCAACGCCCTGGTCGGTTACGACCTGCTGCACCAGCGCGACGAGACGCTGGCCCGGGCGCGGGAGGACAGCGCGGCGATGGCGCTGGTGCTGGAGCACCATGCCACCGACAGCCTGTCCGGCGTGGCGAAAATCCTGGCCGGAGTCGTCGAGGTTCTGGCCGTGCGCGCCGACGCCTGGGAGCGCGGCGACGCCGACGTCTTCGCCTTGCTGCGCCGTCAGGCGACCCTGTCGCCGCTGATCCGCGCCATCCTGGTGGTGTCGGCCGACGGCAAGCTGATCCACGACACCCAGACCCTGGAGCCGGCCGGCATCGACCTGTCGGACCGCGATTACCTGATGGCGCACCGCGACAGGCTGGTTCCCGGCGGGACCGATGCGGTCTTCGTCGGCAACCCGGTGCGCGGCCGCACCTCCAACACCTGGTTCATCAGCATGAGCCGGCGGCTCGAGGCGCCGGACGGCCGCTTCGCCGGCGTGGCGGTCGCGGTGATGGAACCGATGGCCTTCCGCAGTTTCTACCAGACGCTTCCCCTCTCCGGCGACGCGGTGGTCACGCTCTATCACGCCGACGGGCCGGTGATCGCCCGCTTTCCCGACCATGACAGCCACATCGGCCTTTCCGCCCACCATCTGCCGCTGTTCACCACGCTGCTGAAGCAGTCGCGGGCGGGCACCGAACTGCTGGACAGCGACGGCGACGGGCCGCGCCGGATCCTCAGCCATCGCGCATCGGCCGAGATGCCGGTGGCGGTGACCGTCTCGTCGTCGCGCGACGCGGTGCTGGCGCCCTGGTGGTCGAAGGCGATGACGCTGGCGGTCGCCGATCTTGCCGGGACGCTGGTGCTGGCGGCAATGACGCTCGCCCTGCTGCGCGAGGCGGGGCGGCGGGAACGGGCGATGGCGGACCTCCAGGACAGCGAACGGGCGCTGCGCGACAGCCAGCAGCGGCTGATCCAGGATATCGCCGCCCGCCACCGGATCGAGGCGGAGCTGATCGCCGCCAAGCAGGTCTCCGACGCCGCCAACCGGGCCAAGACCCAGTTCCTGGCCAACATGAGCCACGAGCTGCGCACCCCGCTGAACGCCGTCATCGGCTTCGCCGAGGCGCTGGAAAGCGGCATCTTCGGCCGGATGTCGGCCAAGCAGACCGAATATGTCGGCGACATCCGCAAGTCCGGCCAGCATCTGCTGAGCCTGATCAACGACATCCTCGACACCACCAAGATCGAGTCGGGCAAATATGCGCTGCATCAGGAGGATCTGCCGGTCGACGACCTGATCGGCGAATGCCTGCGCCAGATGGGGCCGCTGGCGGTGGAAAAGGGCGTGACCCTCACGGCGGCGCTGCCCGGCTCCCTGCCCATCCTCTATGCCGATGCCCGTGCCGTGCGCCAGATCCTGCTGAACCTGCTGTCCAACGCGGTGAAGTTCACCCCGCCCGGCGGGCGGATCGTCGTCGAGGCCGACCGGGTGGCGCGCAGCCTGCGCCTGCGGGTCAGCGACACCGGCATCGGCATCCCCGCCATCGAACTGGACCATGTGATGGAGCCCTTCCATCAGGTCGACAACTCCCACACCCGCCGCTATGCCGGGACCGGGTTGGGGCTGCCGCTGGTCAAGTCGCTGGTCGAGTTGCAGGACGGCCGCTTCGTGCTGTCGAGCGTGCTGGGCCGGGGCACCACCGCCACCGTGCTGTTTCCGCCCTCCCGGCTGCGCAACCGGTCGGAGCCCCTGCGGGCGCTGAAGCGGACGCAGCCCGCTCCGGTGTGAGGCGGGGCGGTCTCACCCCCGCCGGGATTTGCCGAGGATGACCAGGGCGATGCCGCCCAGCACGGCGACCGACGACACCGCCAGGACCGGCGTGATCCGTTCCCCCAGCGCCAGCACCGCAACAAGCGCGGTGATGACCGGAACGCTCAGCTGGACGGAGGCGGCGCGGGCGGCGGTCAGGGCCGGCAACGCCGCATACCAGATGGAATAGCCGACGCCCGACGCCAGCGCCCCCGACAGCACCGCATAGACCAGCCCGCCCTGGTCCCAGCGCAGGCCGCCGCCGGACAGCGGCCCCGCCAGCAGCGCCAGAACCGCCGCCATCGGTGCGGCGCGCAGAAAATTGCCGGCGGTGGTGGCGATGGGGTCGCGGCTGGCCCGTCCCAGCAGGGAATAGATCCCCCAGGCTGCCCCGGCCACCACCATCAGCAGCGCCCCCAGCGGGTCCGGCGCCGACAGGCCGGGCGCCAGCAGCAGGGCCAGCCCGCCGAGCGCCAGCGCCAGCCCACCCCATTGCAGCGGCACCAGCCGTTCGCCGCGATACAGCCCGACCAGGATCATGGTGGCCTGCACCGCCCCGAACAGCAGCAGCGCCCCGGTCCCCGCGGTCATGGTCAGATAGGCGAAGGAGAAGGCGGCGGCATAGGCCAGCAGCGCCGCCGCCCCGCGCCAGTTGCCGGCGCCCGCCTTCGCGTGTCCCGTCGCCCGGGCGATCAGCCACAGGCTCGCCGCACCGGAGGCGATGCGCACCAGGGTGAAGCCGGCCGGGTCGGTGGCAGTCTGGGTCAGCGCCAGCCGGCACAGGATGGAGTTGGCGGCGAAGGCCAGCATCGCCAGCAGGGTCAGCAGCGCCGCCCGCCCGGCCGTGGGCACCGCCGGCGCCGGAACGGCACCCGTCTTATCGCTCGCCACCACGATTGTTTCCCTTGCAACCGGACCCGCCCAGCTAGCCGCAGGGCGGCAGCCCTGTCAAATGCCCAGCGCTGTCGGCCACGTCCTACTTTGGTCGGGCCGTGGAGGTCACGAGGAGGGACCGTGCAGGGCGAACATCAGCAGGTAGGTGCGCTGGAACGAGCTAAAATTGTTGTCGGAGACCAGATAGACCAGCGTTTCCCCCGCCGGCCCCGGCCGGGTGGCGATGCCTTCGAAATTGTCGTTCACCAGCGGCGCCTCCAGACGCCCGAGTTCCTCGCCGTCCACCACAGCACCGGCGGTCAACTGGCGCGCCGCCACCCGCACCAGCCGCGACGACCAGCCGCCGAGCAGCGACACCCTTCGTTCCAGCACCAGCACACCGCCGTCCGGCAGCGGAGCGACGGAGGTCGGGCGGTAGCGCGGGGCTGTCCGGTAGGTGAAGGGCTGCCAGTCGGCGGCGCTCGCCGGCACGCCGTCCCTGGACGAGCCCATGCGGGTTATCCAGGCGCGGCGGTCCTGATGGCCGTCGTCCTTGCCCTCCTCGATGGTCAGCAGCCGGCCGTCGGGAAGCAGGGTCAGCGACTCCAGCCCGCCATTCTCCGGCGTGCTGTCCATCCCCGGCGGCATCGGAATCGGCGTGGGCGTGCCCTCCGGTCCCCGATCGCCGCCATCGCCGCCCTTGTAGCGCAGGATGCGGTGGTCGCGCTCCAGCGACACCAGCCAGCCGCCGTCGGGCAGCCGCGTCAAATCCTCGGCATCGGTGCGGCGCTTGCGATGGGAAATCCCCTCCTCGACCGGCAAGGGACGGGCATAGACCTCCGACAGGCCGGCAAGCCGGCCCTCGGCATCGGTTTGCAACCGGCCGTCCACCACCAGCCCGGTGTCGCCGATGGCGACGAAGCGGTCGCCGGCCGGATCGATCCAAAGGCCGGACAGGCCGCCGACCCGCTCGCCCCCGGCAATGTCCAGGCCGCCCAGAAAGCGCAACGGCCCGACCGCGACCTTGTCCGGCCGCCCGCGGTCGAGCGGGACCGCGGAGGCGGTGACGGTGACGGAGAGGGGGCCGGGGGTGGGGTCGGAGTCGCCGCCGGCACCGACCACGGCGGCGCAACCGCCGGACAGGGCGACCAGCAGCAGGCTCCAGGCCAAGCTTTTGCGTATCGTCATCGGGCCACTCTTGCCAGTGCAACCGAGGGATACAATATTTCTTTTGGCTTTCTTGTGGTCGCGGCGTCAGACATACGGCAGGATGCAGCGTGAGCGTTACGCCACCTCTCTCATAACGGCCCGGTCATATCGGCTAGGCGCGGCGGGTTACTCCCTCAGAACCGGTGGGGCCTGCCGGACAAGCGCTTAGATTGACGAATGTTTTCGACGATCCTTACCCGTGACGATCGAGCCGAGTCCGTCCCCATGCCGATGCTTCCGCGGTCGCAGACCGCCTATTCTCCTCCGGACCAGACCGGCGATGGCATCGCGTCAGGCGTGTCCGGCCTGTCTCCGGCCGACCGTTTGACGGCGCGCATCCAGGAGTTGGAAGCCGAGCTGCGGGAGTTGCAGCATCGCGCCAAGAACAGCCTGCAACTGGTCATCAGCCTGCTGAAGCTGCAGGCCGGACGCATCCGCGATCCCGATGCCCGCGCCGCCTACGAACAGACCATGGTCCGCATCGAGGCGCTGGCGATCCTCTACCGTCAGCTGCACGAGAGCGGCGCCGGCACCCATGTCGATCTCGGCCGCTATGTCACGGCACTCTGCGAAGCGGTGCGGGAAGGCACGCCGGGCGCCCTGTCACGCGTGCCGGTGACCGTCAATTCCGACCCGATCCAGATCGGCCTTTACGAGGCGATGCCGCTGGGCCTGATCATCGCGGAACTGGTGACGAGCTGCTTGCACCATGCCTTCCCTGACGACGGCTGGATCCGCATCACCGTGCGCCAGCAGGGCGACAGCGGCCGCGCCCGCCTGACGGTGGAGGACAACGGCCGCGCCCTGCCCGCCGGTTTCGACACCACCGCCGAGGACGGGCTGATGCTAGCCGAGGCGCTGGCCGGCCAGCTCGGCGACACGCTGTCCACCGACAGCGACGCCGCCGGCACCACGGCCAGCGTCAGCTTCCCGGTCTGATCGGGGTTCGGGTCGCCGTCATTTCCGCGAAGGCGGGAATCCAGTCAATGCCCGTGCCCATCGTCATGCCCGTCATGGTGCTCATGGGGATGCGCCGGTTCCGCCGCCGGTTCCAGCGTGCCGGCGAACCAGCCCTGGATCGCCCGCAGCGGGTCGGTCTCCGTCGTCGTGACCGGTTCGATGCCGCGGCGCTTCATGTGGGCGACGAAGCCGGCGCCCGACGATCCGGCGATCACCACCCGCACCGCATCGATAGGGTGGGGCCGGCCGTCGCCGCAGAGGTGCAGCACCTCCTCCTCCCCCAGCTCGATCCGGCCGGTCTCCACCGGGGCGGTGCCGGCGTCGGCCTCATAGACCAGGAAGCGGCGGGTGCGGCCGCCATGGGTGGCGATGGTGGTGAAATCCTTGGTGCCGATGGCGATCTTCATGCTCTGCGGTCCCCTCGAAGGCGGTGCCCGACGACGGCGCAGTCCTGCCATGCCCGGCACCCCGCCCGCACTGAGCGAGGTCAATCGGGGGTCCCGGCGCCCCTAAAAGCTCCGGCCATCATGATTTTTTGAGCGTAGGCGTGGCCTGGATGGCTGCAATTCCCATCGGCTTTCACCAAATGGCGAAGGGTGGGGAAGGATTGGCCTTCCCACATGTTATGACCCAGGACAGCCACCCGATCGGACGCCATGTACGCCCACTCGCCCCAGCCGCTTCCGTCAGCCGGATCGACGCCCGACATCGCCGGATCGGCCGGTGTGCTGCGGCCGATCCTGCAACCGGGGCAGACCTGCTGGCGGGTTGAGGACACCGCAAGGCTCGGCGTGATCGTCGATGCGGAGGATTACTTCGCGCTGGCCAAGGCCGCCATGCGGCGCGCCCGGCGCAGCATCTACATGACCGCCTGGGATTTCGACGCCCGCATCCGCCTGATGCCGCAGACCCGCCGGCCGCGCCGGCCCGACCGGCTGGGCACGCTGCTGAACTGGCTGGCGACCACCCGGCCCGACCTGCACATCCATGTGCTGAAGTGGGACTATGCCGAGCTGTTCGACCTCGCCCGCTGGTCGCATCCCTTCATGCTGCGCAACTGGCTGACCCACCGGCGCCTGCAATACCGGCTGGACAGCGACCACCCGACCGGCGCCTGCCATCACCAGAAGATGCTGGTGATCGACGACCGGGTCGCCTTCTGCGGCGGGCTGGACATCACCGCCAACCGCTGGGACACCCGCGCCCACCATGCCCATGACCCGCGGCGGCGCCAGCCCGACGGCAAGCCCTACGAGCCGTTCCACGACGTCATGATGGCGGTGGACGGCGACGCCGCCCGCGCGCTGGGCGAGATGTTCCGCGACCGCTGGGCGCGCGCCACCGGCGAGACGCTGAAGCCCCCCGCCCCGGCCCCCGGCCGGCCCGCCCGCCGCCATCCGCTGGCTGCCGACCCCTGGCCGCCGGGCTTCGAGCCGATGCTGCGCGGCGTGCGCGTCGGCATCGCCCGCACCGACCCCGCCTGCAACGGGCGCGACGAGGTCCGCGAGGTCGAGGCGCTCTATCTGGCGGCCATCGCCGCGGCGCGCGACGTCATCTATCTGGAAAGCCAGTATTTCGCCTCGACCGCGGTGGCCGAGGCGCTGAAGGCCCGGCTGGCGGAGCCCGATGGCCCGGAGGTGATCGTCGTCAACCCGGTGCGCACCACCAGCTGGCTGGAGAACACCGTCATGCTCGGCGCCCGCGCCCGGCTGACCCGCGAGTTGCGCGAGGCCGACCGCCATGGCCGCTTCCGCCTGTTCGCGGCGCTGACCGACGGCGGCGCCTGCATCACCGTCCATGCCAAGGTGATGGTGGTCGACGACCGGCTGCTGCGCATCGGCTCGGCCAACCTGAACAACCGTTCCATGGGGCTCGACACCGAGTGCGACCTGGCGCTGGAGGCCGGGCCGGGGCCGGAGCATGCCGACACCCGCCGCGCCATCCTGCACACCCGCGACGACCTGATCGCCGAGCATCTGGGCTCCACCGCGGCGGAGGTGGCGGAGGCGCACCGGCGGCTGGGCTCGCTCGCCGCGGCCATCGACCAGCTGCGCAAGCCGGTCGGCCGGACGCTGGAGCCGCTGCACGACCCCGAACCGGACGGGCTGGCCGCCGCGGTGGCCGATGCCCGCGTCTTCGATCCCGAACATCCGGTCGGCGCGGTGGAGATCGTCCGCCGCGTGCTGCCGTCGCGCATCCCGCGCACCCGCCACTGGCTGACGCTGGCCGGCATGTTGGCGCTGCTGGGGCTGTGGGGCATGTGGCGGTACACGGCACTGCGGGAATGGGCGACGCTGGATGCCGTGATGTCGGCCTTCCACAGCCTGGGCGACAGCCCTCTGGCACCGCTGTGGCTGATGCTGGCCTATGTCGCCGGCGGTTACGTCATGTTCCCGCTGACGGTGATGATCGCCGCCACCGCCATCGTCATGGGGCCGTGGTGGGGCTTCCCCACAGCCATGGCCGGGGCGGTCGCCTCGGCGGCGGCGATGTTCTGGACCGGGCGGATCGCCGGGCGCGACCTGCTGGACCGCCATGGCGGCCCGCTGATCGCCCGCATCAACGGGAAGCTGGCCGACAGCGGCATCGCCGCGGTGGCCGGCGTGCGCGCCGTGCCGATTGCGCCCTACACGGTGGTCAATCTCGCCGCCGGCGCCTCGAAGCTGAAATTCGGCGATTTCGTGATCGGCACCATGGTCGGTCTTGCACCCGGGATCCTTGCCTTCAATCTGCTCGGGCACCAGCTTGAGCGCACCATAACGAATCCCGGCGCCGCCGACTTCGCGCTGCTGGCGGGAATGGCGGCGGTGGCCATCGGGCTCGGCTGGCTGACCAGCCGGCTTCTCGGCCGCTCCGGCCGGGATCGGGCTGGCGACACGCCGGGCCGGCAAGACGACAGGGCTGACGCAAGGCCAAAGGAAAGGAATTTGGAACCGTGATCCGTTTCAGCCGCGACCGTGTCCAGCGCATCGCCGCCGCGTTGCGCGCAGCCCGCTCCCGCCGCCCCCGCCGTGCCGACCGCCGCAGTCTCCCCGTTCCCGACGGCATGGCCGCACTCAGCGTCGCCACCTGGAACATCCACAGCTGCGTCGGCCTGGACGCCCGCTTCGCCCCCGACCGCATCGCCCAGGTGATCCGCGACCTCGACGTCGACCTGATCGGCCTGCAGGAGGTCGGCTGGCACCACCGCGGCGAATCGGGGATGGACCAGTTCGCTTTCCTGGAACGCAACACCGGGCTGAAAGCCTATGCCGGCCCGACCAAGCACAGCGAGCGCGCCCATTACGGCAATTGCCTGCTGACCCGCCTGCCGGTGCGGTCGATGGAGACGATGGACCTGTCGGTCGGCAAGCGCGAGCCGCGCGGCGGCATCGACGCGGTGGTGGAAGTGCAGGGCCGCCCCGTGCGGGTGATCGTCGCCCATCTCGGCCTCGACCCCTGGGAACGGGCCAAGCAGGTCGGCGACATAGTGTCGCGGGTGGAGAGCCAGCCGGAGCTGCCGACCCTGTTCATGGGCGACCTCAATGAATGGACGCCGAGTTCCCCCCGGCTGCGCCAGCTGGCGTCCTCTTTCGCCGACGTCGCCAACCCGCGCAGCTTCCACGCCCGCATGCCGACCCTGCGGCTCGACCGCATCTATGTAACCGGCGGCTTGCAAATTCCCGCTTTCGAGGTGATCCGCACCGTCCTCACCCGTCGGGCATCGGACCATCTGCCGGTCCGCGCCGTGCTCGCCGTCCCCTGATCGTCGAGGGCCGCTCCAGAACGTCAGTATGACCAACGGAGTCACGCACTGAGGTCATAGCGGGATTGTTGCGGTTGATAATTTTTTGTGCACCGCAATGTTCTTTTAACAACAGAGCTTTGCAAATGCGAAAAGGCTCTTGACCTATACGCGACCCCCGACGAAGGATATGGTTGGTAATACGATCAATATCTGATCGAAGGAATGACCGACCCTGGCCCACCGGGGGCAGCCGTGACGCGAGGATCCGACTTGCTGTATCACCTGTACGACATGCAACACGCTGCCATGCGGCCGATGCGTTTCTGGGCCGAAGCCGCCCAGCAGACCTTCCAGAACCCGCTGATGCCCCTGTCCTACACCAAGCTGGGCCGGGCGGTCGCCGCCGGGGCCGAGCTGGTGGAGCGGACGACCCGCCGCTTCGGCAAGCCCGCCTTCGGGCTGCCGGAAACGGTGGTCGACGGGCAGACCGTTCCGGTCACCGAGCGGTTCGTCTGGCAGTCGCCCTTCTGCCAGCTGCTGAACTTCGCCAAGCCGGAAGGCACGCCACGCCAGCCGAAGGTGCTGCTGGTCGCCCCAATGTCGGGCCATCACGCCACGCTGCTGCGCGGCACGGTGGAAGCGCTGATGCGCGACCATGACGTCTACATCACCGACTGGATCGACGCGCGGCTGGTGCCGATGTCGGCCGGGCGCTTCGATCTGGACGACTACATCGACACGGTGGCGGAGCTGATCCGCTTCCTCGGCCCCAACACCCACGTCATCGCTGTGTGCCAGCCGGCGGTTCCGGTGATGGCGGCGGTGTCGCTGATGGCGGCGGCGGACGAGCCGGTGCAGGCGCGCAGCATGACCCTGATGGGCGGCCCCATCGACCCGATGGCCAACCCGACGGTGCCGGTCAAGCTGGCAATGGAACGCCCGCTGAAGTGGTTCGAACGCAGCGTGATCACCACGGTCCCGGTCTATTATCCGGGTGCCTTCCGCCGCGTCTATCCGGGCTTCATCCAGCTGTCGGGCTTCATGTCGATGAACCTCGACCGCCACATCAACGAGCATGTCGGGCTGTTCCGCCACCTCGTCCGCGGCGACGGCGATTCGGCCGAGCAGCATCGCCGCTTCTACGACGAATATCTGTCGGTGATGGACCTGTCGGCGGACTTCTACCTGCAGACCATCGAGACGGTGTTCCAGAAGCACGCCCTGCCCGAAGGCACCATGGTGTCGCGCGGCCGCAAGGTGGAGCCGTCGGCCATCGCCAAGACCGCGGTGATGACGGTCGAAGGCGAGCTGGACGACATCTCCGCCCCCGGCCAGACCATCGCGGCGCAGCGCCTGTGCTCGTCGCTGCCGGACGACATGCGCAAGACGCATTTCCAGAAGGGCGTCGGCCATTACGGCATCTTCAACGGCCGCCGCTGGCGCGAGAGCATCCTGCCGGAAATCCGCAGCTTCATCCAAAGCCACGACGGCGAGTGAAGCTGGGGGCAGTGAAACCGGTCGATGAACAGAAAAGGGGCGCCGAACACCGGCGCCCCTTTTCTGACGTCAACCAGTTGAAGGCTCTCAGTCCACCATCGTCCGCGCCTCGGTGAAGGCATCCATGTGGGTCAGGCCGGAGGAAGCGCCGGCCTTCACCCGCATGCCGGCGGTGGCGAGGTGGAACAGGTAGCCGAGAGCGAACAGCGCCACGAACAGCCCGAAGACCAGGGTGTTGTAGTAGACCATCGTCACCAGGGCCAGCACCGCCAGCACCAGCGAGATCGCCGGGAACACCGGATAGAAGGGTGCGCGGAACGGACGCTCCAGCGCCGGTTCGGTGGTGCGCAGCCGGAACAGCGCCGCCATGCTCATGATGTACATGACGATGGCGCCGAACACCGACATGGTGACGATGTTGGCGGTCAGCGGCTGGCCGCCGATCTGGATCAGCTCGTCGGAATAGATGGCGGCGATGCCGATCACGCCACCGGCCAGGATCGCCCAGTGCGGGGTCTTGCGCGTCGGGTGCAGGCGGGCCAGCACCGGCGGCAGGAAGCCGGCGCGGGACAGCGCGAAGATCTGGCGCGAATAGCCCATGATGATGCCGTGGAAGGAGGCGATCAGGCCGAACAGGCCGATCCACACCAGCATGTGCAGCCAGCCGCTCGACTCACCGACCACCGCCTTCATCGCCTGCGGCAGCGGGTCGTTGATGTTGGACAGGGCGTTCCAGTCGCCGACGCCACCGGCGAAGATCATCGTGCCGAAGGCCAGCACCACCAGCGTCAGGATGCCGCCGATATAGGCGCGCGGCACCGTGCGCTTCGGGTCCTTGGTCTCCTCCGCCGCCATCGCCGCCCCCTCGATGGCCAGGAAGAACCAGATTGCGAAGGGGATCGCGGCGAAGATGCCGCCGAGAGCGTCCTTGCTGAAGCTCGGCGACCCCGCCCAGCCGTTGGCGGTGAAGTTGGCCCAGGAGAAGCCGGGATAGACGACGCCCATGAACACCACCAGCTCGATGATCGCCAGGATGGTGACGAACAGCTCGAAGGTGGCGGCGATGGACACGCCGGCGATGTTCAGCCCCATGAACAGGATGTAGGCGCCGACCGCCGCGGTCTTCGGGTCGAGCCCGGGAAACTGCACGTTCAGATAGGCGCCGATGGCCAGCGCAATGGCCGGCGGGGCGAAGACGAACTCGATCAGGGTGGCGAAGCCGGCGACGAAGCCGCCCTTGGGCCCGAAGGCGCGGTAGCTGTAGGCGAAGGGACCGCCGGCATGGGGGATGGCGGTGGTCAGCTCGGTGAAGCTGAAGATGAAGGTGGTGTACATCGCCGCGATCAGGATCGTGGTGACGAGGAAGCCCAACGTCCCCGCCGCCGCCCAGCCGTAGCTCCAGCCGAAATATTCGCCGGAGATCACCAGCCCGACGGCGATGCCCCACAGATGGAGCCCGCTCAGGCTTTTGCTCAATTCAGGTTTCGTGTTCCCAGACATGTTGCCTCCTGCCCCTGTTCAAGGCTTTGGATTCAGTGGCGTTGATGCCGTTGGCGGCGCTCTCTCACGACCGGTCGGTCAGTTGGTTTTTCTCGTTGTCCGGACCGGCGAGCGACGGGGCGTCCTCCTTCAGGGCGACCCCCGTCAGTTTCAGCCGCGCCGCCTCGGTGGCGAGCCAGCACAGCTTGTCGGCGGCCGTCTGGATCGACAGGCCGCCGGAATGGATGTTGGAAATGCAGTTCCGTTCGGAATCGGCGCGGCCGGGCTTCGGATCCCAGGTCAGATAGACCCCCAGCGATTCCGCCGCCGACAGGCCGGGCCGCTCGCCCACCAGCAGCGCCACCAGCCGGGCGCCCATGGCGGACGCCACCTCGTCGCCCAGCGCAACCCGCGCCTGCTCCGCCAGCACTACCGGCCCGATGCGCAGATGCCCCAGCCGCGCCGTGCAGGCCCGGATCAGCGGGACGGCGTTGACCTGCACCGCGGCGGCCGACAGCCCGTCGGCGATCACAAAGACGAGGTCCCACTCCCCCGCCGCCCATTCTCCTGCCGTCAGCCCGGCGGCACTGGCCGGGTCGAGCCGGCGGCCGAGGTCCGGACGGCGCAGATAGGTCGGGCGGTCGGGTGCGGCGCTGTGGACGCGGATGGTCTCCAGCGGCGACAGGTCGGCGGCCAGCCGGTCGAAATCGACCGCACTGTGGACGGCGTCGCGGGCACGGGCATGGGCCAGCTGGAACTCCAGCAGCGCCTTGGTCGGCAGGGCGTCGCCGCTGCGGCCGAGCGCGATGCGGGCGCGGGTGGCGCTGCGAAAGCGCGCCCACGGATCCTTTTGATTGTCTTTCGGAGTGTCGGTCATCAGGCCGCACTCCCCAGCAGGGCGGAGACGACGAGGCTCTGGTCGGGCCAGGGCGGCAGGCGGCGTTGCTCGTCGAGCCAGCCGGCCTTCTCCAGCCACGCCTCGAACTCCGGGGCCGGCGGGCGTTTCAGCAGATGCCGCAGGCCGAGCACGTCGTGGTAGGACAGGCTCTGGTAATTCAGCATCACGTCGTCGGCGCCGGGCACCGCGATGACGAAATTGACGCCCGCCGTCGCCAGCATCGTCATCAGGACGTCCATGTCGTCCTGATCGGCTTCGGCATGGTTGGTGTAGCAGACGTCGCAGCCCATCGGCACGCCCAGCAGCTTGGCGCAGAAATGGTCTTCCAGCCCGGCGCGGGTGATCTGCTTGGCGTCATAGAGATATTCGGGGCCGATGAAACCGACCACCGTGTTGACCAGCAGCGGGTCGAAGGCGCGGGCGACGGCATAGGCGCGGGTTTCCACCGTCTGCTGGTCGACGCCGAAATGGGCATCGGCCGACAGCGCCGAACCCTGCCCCGTCTCGAAATACATGACGTTGTCGCCGATGGTGCCGCGCTTCAGCGATTTCGCGGCCTCCTGCGCCTCGGCCAGCAAGGACAGGGTGACGCCGAAGCCGCGGTTGGCCTTCTCGGTGCCGGCGATGGACTGGAACACCAGATCGACCGGCGCCCCGCGCTCCATCGCCTGCATCGTCGTGGTGACATGGGCCAGCACGCAGGACTGCACCGGGATGTCGAAACGGGTGCGCACGGCGTCCAGCATCTCCAGCAGTGCGATGCAGGCCGGCACATTGTCGGTCGCCGGGTTGATGCCGATCACCGCGTCGCCGATGCCATAGAGCAGCCCGTCGAGCGTCGAGGCGGCGATGCCGGTCGGATCGTCGGTCGGGTGGTTGGGCTGCAAGCGGCTCGACAGCCGCCCCGGCAGCCCGACGGTGGTGCGGAAGCGGGTGACGACCGAGCATTTGGCGGCGACGCAGACCAGATCGTGGTTGCGCATCAGCTTCGACACCGCCGCCACCATCTCCGGCGTCAGGCCGGGGGCCAGCGCGGTCAGGGCGGCGGTATCGGCCTGATAGGACAGCAGCCAGTCGCGGAACTGCCCGACCGTCATGTGCGCCACCGGACGGAAGGCGTCCGCATCGTGGTGGTCGATGATCAGGCGCGTCACCTCGTCGGTCTCGTACGGGACCAGCACCTCGTTCAGGAAGATCTTCAGCGGCAGGTCGGCCAGCACCATGCGCGCCGCCACCCGCCGTTCGTCGCTGTCGGCGGCGATGCCCGCCAGCTCGTCGCCCGACCGCCGCGGCGAGGCGCAGGCCATCACCGCCTTCAGATCGTCGAACCGGTGGCGCTGCCGCCCCAGGTCGCACTGGTAACCAGCCATGCCGGCCTCCCGCCTGTCTCGTCACGGACGGAAGAGTGGCACGGGTGCGGCGGAGGGCAGTTGACCGTAGAACACAAAATGCCGGCCGGAGAGAGGAAGGCGCGATCAGGGGGAGTAGCTTGAACGGCGGCGTTCCGGCCCAGGCGTGGCCGTCGGCGGAGAAATCGGCTAGGCCGGCGAACCCGAAGCCCGGCCATGGCGTTCCTTCCGCACTGCAGCGCGCCGCCCGTCACCGGACGCCGCGCGCCATACGTGAAGGAGACTCCGATGCTGACGCTGTTGCGCGCCGCCGCCCTGGTCCTGCCGCTGGTCGCCGTGGCCGCCTGCCACCAGGAAGGCCCGGCCGAGCGGGCCGGCAAATCCCTCGACAATGCCGGCCAGAGCGTCAAGGACGCCATCGACCCGCCGGGTCCGGCGGAAAAGGCCGGCCGTGCCATCGACCGGACGGTCAACTGACAGCTGGACGGTCAGCGGGCGACGAAGTCCTTTCCCCGCCCGGTCGGCGGCACGCCCGACACCTCCAGCAGCAGTTTGTTGAGGATGGCGTCGGCGAAGGCGTCGAAGTCGCGGGCGGGTACCAGGAAGGCGCCGGGACCGCCGATGACATGCTCGCGGTAATAGGCTTCCAGATCGTTCGGCGCCGCCCCGCCCCAGGGGTTGGGGCGGTCGTTCAGGATCGGCAGCCCGTTGATGGTGATGCCGCGGGCGACCGCGGCGTCGCGCGCCTCCTCCACCGGACGGCCGCGGTTGTTCTCGCCGTCGCCCGAAATGTCGATGACCCGCCGTGTCCCCTCGAACCCGTTGTTGCCGAACAGCGGGATGGCGTAGTCGATGACCGCGCTGATCGAGGTCCACTGCTCCGTCATCATCGGCGCCTCCGCCACGCTGGCGGCGAAGCGTTCGATGCTGGCCGGATCGCTCAGTTCGGTCCAGCCGACGACGGTGTGCTGGTGGCTTTCCCCCGCCCATTCCACATAGGTGGCGCTGATCCGGCCGAAGGGTCCGCCGCGGATCGCCGCCTGCACCTTCGGGTTCAGCAGGGCCTGGACATAGCCGTTGCGCTGAAGCTTCGCCTCGTCCGGATCGACGCTGCCGGACACGTCGACCGCGAAGACCAGTTCTACGTCCACCGGCGTCTGCGCCGCGGCCGGAACAATGAATGCGGGCAGGCATAAAAGGGCGAGGATCGGAAAACGGGCGACCGCAGGCGCGAAGGCGCGGGTCAGGGAGTGGGCCAAGAGACGGTATGCACGCATACGCACCCTCCATCCAGCCACCGTTCCGGCCAAGGCGCCGGACGAAGGATTGAGGATTGGTACGCGAACGGTCCCTGTCCATCCTTCACTGGGCTATTCCTAAGCCCATGGACAGCCAGTGCGGGGTACTCCACCGCATGAGCGGCAAGAATATGCAGGCGGAGTGCGGGTAACGGGTGACAAATCCGATATTGCCTGCATACGCTAGTCCTATCGGGGTACGCCGTCAGGCCGGTGTTATCCCGCGCCGCCGCCCGCCCCGTTCAATCTCCGAAGCAGCCATCGACGTGCTCCCTGGTCGTTCGCTCCCCGCTCCCGCTGCGGCTTCCCCGTCGCGATGGACCAGCCGGCTGCTGCTGTCCGTCTGCACCGTCCTCGCAACCGGATTTCCGGCTTTGGGCATGGCACAGCCGGTGACGGAGTTGCCGCCCAAGCCCATCCATGCGGCGGAACTGATGGCGCCCGAGCGGCCGAAACCACAGGGCCGGACCCAGCCCGTCGCTGCCAAACCGCCCGCCACGCCGTCCAATACGCTGAACGCCGATCCGCAGACCGCAGAGGCGAGGGCCGCCGCCGCGAAAGCGGCAAAAGCCGCCAGGGCGGCCGAAGCCAGGGCCGCCGACGAGCGGATCATGAGCAGCCGGGCCGCCGACAGCCGGCCGGCGGACGGGCAGACCGCCTGCGCCGACCATGAGCCGGCGAGCCAGCAGGTGCTCGACGCCCTGTTCGGCGGGGATGCGGCCTTCGCCGACCTGGCCCGCCGGTCGCCGGCCGAGGCGTTCCGCTGCTCCAGCCTGTTCCCCGGCGACGCGGCTCTGGCCGCCCTGCGCGACGCCGTTCCGCAGGCGCCCTTCGACGCGGTCGGAGCCGCCGACCAGCTGGGCACCCGTCCCGGCGGCGAGGAGATCATCGCCCGCGCGCTCGACCTCGGGCTGCTGACCCGCTCGCTGGACGGCGGCATGCCCTTCTACGAGACACGGCACGAGCTGCGCAAACGCCTGCCGAAGACGGATCTCCGGGCGCTGGAAATTCATGCGGCCAAGGCATTGGCGGCCTCGCTGGCGCGCGATCCGGCGGGGATGGCGCCGAAGATCGGCGCGCTGCTCGACGACATGGTCGACGATCCGCCGGCCGACCGCTTCCGCATCACGATGGCGATGTCGTCGGAGGATCTGCTCGGGCTGATCGCACGGATCGGGCCGCAGCTCTACACCTCCTCGCTCGACGGGCTGGTCAACATCCTGCGGATCCAGGTGAAGCTGGAGAAGCGCAGTTTCCTCGACCTCGCGCGCGAGGAGCGGACGCGGCCATTGTGGGCGGAGTTCTTCGTCGCGACGGTCGGCGGCGGACGGGCGGCGAGCCTGTTCGGCACCAACCCGGCCATCGCACGGGACCTGATGCGCGAGAGCCTGCGGGCTCTGCTGCCGGTCGACGGGAAGCCGCCGGCGATCGACACCGCGGTCGTGATCGGCGCCCTGGCCGACGCCATGGATCTCGACAGCCCTCCCATCCGCGCCGCGCTCGAGGACGAGCTGGCCGCCCGCTACCGCGCCGCTGGCGACACGCCGGCAAAGACCGGCCTTCAGGAAGTTTCCGTACGGAACGGGACCGGCGACACGCCGGCCCGGGGCGGGACCGGCGACACGCCGGCCCGGGGCGGGACCGGCGACACGCCGGCCCGGAGCATGATCGGGTTGGCGGGCAGCCTGCACGCGGCACGGCTGTCGGGCCGGATGGCCACCCCCGCCTTCGAGGCGGAACGCTTCCCCCAGCACCACCCGCTGGCCGCCCTGCCGGTCCTGAGCGGAGAGCGCCTGTTCCGCAACGGCATCAATGTGCAGCGGATGACCTTCTACGACGATCCCGACGGCCGGGCGTCCTTCCGCGGCTTCCTGCGCCAGCACCGCGCGCAGGGTTGGGCGCTGCACGCCCAGTCCGGCTTCGCCGTCGCCATCAGTCCGGAACGCCACGGGCGCCGCATCATCATCGTCGCCGACATCCCCGGTGCCGGCGATGCCGGCCGCGCCGCCGCCTGGGACTGGATGGCGCGCGAGGGGCTGACCCCGTCCATCGTCATCCATCGCGGCCACAGCTATCACGAAGACGCCACCATGACGGAGATCGCGCCGGGCACGGCGCTGGTCTTCTGGGGCTCCTGCGGCGGACACACGCGCCTGCGCTCGACCTTGGAACGCGCCCCCGACGCGCTGGTTCTGGCGACCCAGAACATCGGCGTGTCGACGGTCAACGAGGCTCTGCTGGGCATCATGGAGGAGCGGCTGCTGGCCGACGGCGCCATCGACTGGAACGCCGTGTGGAAGGAGGCGCGCGGCCGCATCCGCGACCGCCGCTTCGCCTCCTACAAGCGGCCCGACCAGGATTCGGCGAACCTCGCTTTCCGTGCCTGGCAGGTCCAGACGGCGTCGCACTGAGCCGCAAAGCCGGTTGCGGAAGCATGGCTGTGTTTCGCCGCCGCCGCTTGCGGCGGAACCGGGCGCATGGTGCTGTGATGTGGTCGATTGTCGCTCCTTCCCCGGCATACCCCCTGGTATCGAGGTTTCCAGCCATGACGTGGCAGACGCTCGCCTTCTTCTTCGCCACCGCCTTCGTGATCTCGATGACGCCGGGCCCGAACATGCTGCTGGCGATGAGCCTCGGCCTGCGGTTCGGCGCACGCCGCGCCGCCTGGGGCGGGGCCGGCATGTGCGCGGCGCTGGCGGTGATGGCGGCGCTGTCGGCCTTCGGGCTGGGCGCCCTGCTCTCCACCTCCGTCCTCGCCTTCGAGATCGTGCGCTGGGCCGGTGTCGCCTATCTGACCTGGCTCGGGATCGCCGCATGGCGGGCGCCGGTCGAACAGCCGGGCGAGCGCGATGCCGCAGCCGCCGCTTCGGGAGAAGGCACCCCCGTCCGCCTGTTCCTGCGCGGCACGCTGGTCGCCTTCAGCAACCCGAAGGCGCTGGTCTTCATGGGCGCGCTGTTCCCGCAATTCATCGACGCCGCCGCCCCGCTGGCGCCGCAGCTGGTGGCGCTGGTCGCCACCATGGTGGTGATCGAGTTCGGCTGGATCATGGCCTATGCCACCGGCGGCGACCGTCTGGCGGCGAAGCTGACCACGGTGTCGGCGGCCAAGTCGCTGAACCGCCTGACCGGCGGCCTGATGATCGGCGCCGGTGGCCTGCTGGCGCTCGCCCGCCGGGTCTGATCCGCCCGGCTTTTCCCGGAAAAGACCCCGAAAAAGAAAAGGGCCGCGCAATCGCGCGGCCCTATAGTTTAGGGAGGAAACGCCCCGAGAATGGGCAAGGGCAGAATATGCTGCGGCGCACACGAACTGGTATTACCAATGCTGAATGGTAGCCATGCGTCACGGGAATAGCCCTATGCAGCAATATGCATTGTCAGCAATAGAGCACAGCCCCGGTTACAAAAATTTCACAGATCCGCCGCGTCCCGGTCATCGCCCGCACCACTAATGCTGCGGTTCGCCGTTCCAGCCGAAAGGCTTACCCCCAGGCAGGGGCGGCGATGCGAAACACCCGGCCTTAGGAACGGTGCGATGGCGATCCCAGTCCTGCGCAGCCTGACGCTGAAGCAGGCGATTCACGCGGTCCTCGCCGCCTTCGTCATCGGCCTGACCATCACCGCGGCCGAATTCGCCTGGACCGCCACGCGCGAGCGGGCGACGGCGCTGGCGCAGGTCAAGGATGTGGTCGCGCTGGTCGAGGGGCCGGCCGCCAGCGCCGCCTGGCTGATCGACGCGGAGCTGGCCGGACTGGTGTTGCAGGGCATGGTCCGCGCCAGCGCCGCCTGGGCGGAAATCCGCCTCGGCGACGGCACCCTGCTGGCGCGCCGCGAACGCCCGCCCAAGCCGGCCAGCCTCCTTGAGCGCGGGGTGACCGCCCTGCTGTTCGTCGACCGGCCGGTGGTGACGCACGAGCTGATGACCCCGACGAACGGATTGGCGAGCGGGCCGCGGGCCGCCGACGGCTCGCGGATCGGACAGCTGATCGTCGGCATCGACACCGGACGGGCGGCCTCCGGCTTCCTCACCTATGTTTCGGCGGCGCTGGTGGCAGGGACCCTGCGCAACCTGCTGATCGGGCTGGCGATGGCGGCGGTGTTCCACCGGCTGCTGACCCGCCCGCTGTTGCAGATCGGCCGCGCGGTGGCGCGGATCGACCCGGAAAAGCCCTATGGCCAGCCGCTGGCCGTGCCGCGCGGCCATGCCGACGACGAGCTCGGCTTCGTCATCTCCCGCTTCAACCACACCCTCACCCTGCTGGAGCACGAGCATGACGAGCTGCGGCGGCTGGCAACGCGCTGTCCGCTGACCGGGCTGGCGAACCGGGCTCTGCTGCTCGACCGGCTGGACCACGCCATCGAGCTGGCGAACCGCGCGCGCGCACCGGATGCCGGCCGGCTGGCGGTGCTGTATGTCGACCTCGACCGCTTCAAGCGGGTGAACGACAGCCTGGGCCACGGCATCGGCGACCTGCTGCTCTGCCGGGTGGCGGAGCGGCTGGGCGCCAGCGTGCGCCGCTGCGACACCGTTGGCCGGCTGGGCGGCGACGAGTTCCTGGTGGTGCTGGAGCGCGTCGCCGACCGGGACGAGGCGGCGATGGTCGCGCAGCGGCTGCTCGACGGCCTGTCCTCCCTGCGCGATGTGGGGGAACACCGCGTCCATCTCACCGCCAGCATCGGCGTGGCCGTCCATCCTGCGACAGGGAATGGAGACGCGCCGGACGCCACCGGCCTGATGCGGATGGCCGATTCGGCGATGCAGGCGGCGAAGGCGGCGGGCGGCGACCGCTTCGTCTTCTACACCCGCGAGATGACCGACCGGGCGGAGACCCGGCTGCGGCTGGAATCCGGCCTGCGCGAGGCGGTGGCGTCGCGCGCCTTCGAGCTGGTCTATCAGCCGAAGATCGAGGCGGCGAGCGGCCGGCTGACTGGCTTCGAGGCGCTGATCCGCTGGCGGCACGAGGGGGCGGCGGTCTCTCCCGCCGACTTCATCCCGGTCGCCGAGGACACCGGCCTGATCATCGAGATCGGCCGCTGGGTGCTGGAGGAGGCCTGCCGCACCGCGACCCGCTGGGCGCTCGACCACGGCCCGGTGCCGGTCGCGGTCAACGTTTCCGCCCGCCAGCTCGCCGATCCCGGCTTCGCCCGGCTGGTCGAACAGGTGTTGCAGCGCCACGGCACGCCGCCCAACCTGCTGGAGCTGGAGATCACCGAGACCGTCATCATGAAGGACGTGCGCCACCATCTGCCGACGCTGAACCGGCTGCGGGCGTTGGGGGTGCGCATCGCTATCGACGATTTCGGCACCGGCTATTCCTCGCTGGCCTATCTGCGCCAGCTGCCGGTCGATGTGCTGAAGATCGACCGCAGCTTCGTCAACGACCTGCCGCATGCCCCCGACATCGCCTCCACCGTCATCGCGCTCGCCCAGCGTCTTCTGCTGTCCACCGTGGCGGAGGGGGTGGAGACCGCCGAGCAGCGCCATTGGCTGGCCGAGGCCGGCTGCGACTGCCTGCAAGGCTTCCTGATCTCGCGCCCGTTGGCGGCCGAGGCGGCCGAGGCGATGGTGATGACCGCCTTCGCCCGGACCGAGCCGCTGCCGATGACGGCGTGAGGCCGGAGTTTCGGTCAATGCGCGGCGGAGGTCCGGTCAAGACAGCCCTCAGCATGCCGGCTATGGTCGCCACCTCGACGCCAACCGACCGATACGCCTGATGACCACCACCGCCACCCTGCCCGACCGCCGCTCATCCAACCGCGCCACGCTGGTCGGCTTCATCGCCATCCTGCTGTGGGCGACCCTGGCCCCGCTGGCGACGCTGGCCGCCATGGTGCCGCCGTTCCAGCTGGTGGCGACCTCCTTCCTGCTGGCCTTCCTGGTCGGCAGCGGCTGGACCGCATCCCGCGGCGACAACCCCCTGCGCTATTTCCGCCAGCCGGTCGCGGCCTGGGCACTGGGCGTCGGCGGGCTGTTCGGCTTCCACTTCCTCTATTTCATGGCCTTGCAGGCGGCCCCGCCGGTGGAGGCCAACCTGATCAACTATCTGTGGCCGCTGCTGATCGTGCTGTTCTCCGCCCTGCTGCCGGGGGAGCGGCTGCGGGCGTGGCATGTCGGCGGCGCCGTCGCCGGGCTGGCGGGCACCGCCCTGCTGATCGCGCGCGGCGGCACCAGCGGCTCGGTGGGCGGATTTTCCATCGATCCGGCGCATCTGCCGGGCTATGCCGCCGCACTCGGCAGCGCCGTCACCTGGGCCGGCTATTCGGTGCTGCGCCGCCGGCTGGGCCAGATCGGCGAGGCGCCGACCGACGCCGTCAGCGCCTTCTGCCTCGTCACGGCGCTGCTGTCGCTGCTCTGCCATCTGGCGCTGGAGCGCACGGTGTGGCCGGACAGCGCCGCCGGCTGGGGAGCAATGCTTCTGCTCGGGCTGGGACCGGTGGGGGCGGCCTTCTTCGTCTGGGATTACGGCGTGCGCCACGGCGACATCCGGGCGCTGGGGGCGCTGTCCTATCTGGCGCCGCTGCTGTCCACCCTGCTGCTGGTCCTGTTCGGCCTCGCCGCCAATTCGGGCATCATCTGGGTGTCCTGCGCCCTGATCGCCGGCGGGTCGCTGCTCGCCAGCAAGGACCTGCTGCGGCGGAAGGCTTAAGCTTCCGCCCCCTGCGCAGCGGCCGCGACGTCGTGGCGGGCGCGGTCGGCGCTCGCCAGCCCATTGAAGTACCAGTTCAGCGCCACCGCCGTCAGGGTGCCGAGCAGGATGCCGCTGTGCAGAAGCGGCGACAGGAAGGCCGGCATCTGCGAGAAGAACTTGTCCGACACCAGCGGGATCAGCCCGACGCCGATGCTGACCGCCACGACGATCAGGTTCTCGCGCCGGCCGGCGAAATCGACCTGCGTCAGGATCTTCACGCCGGTCGCCGCCACCATGCCGAACATCACCAGCCCGGCCCCGCCCAGCACGAAGGCCGGCACCGACGCCACCACATGGGCTAGCTTCGGCAGCAGCCCGAGCAGCAGCAGGATCAGCCCGCCCGCCGCACAGACCCAGCGGCTGCGCACGCCCGTCACCCCGACCAGACCGACATTCTGCGAGAAGGAGGTGTAGGGGAAGGTGTTGAAGACGCCGCCGATCAGCGTGCCCAGCCCGTCGGTGCGCAGGCCGCGGACCAGATCCTCGCGGCTCACCGGACGGCCGACCATGTCGCCGACGGCCAGGAACATGCCGGTCGACTCGATCATCACCACGATCATCACCAGCGACATGGTCAGGATGGCGACCGGATCGAACACCGGCATGCCGAACTGGAAGGGCTGAACCAGCGCGACCCACGGCGCCTCCCCCAGCCCTTTGAAATCGACCATGCCCAGAACCATCGCCAGCACCATGCCGGCCACCAGCCCCAGCAGAACCGCGACGTTTCGGACGAAGCCGCGGCCATGCTTCATCAGCGCCAGGATCGTCAGCAGCACGAAGGCGGCAATGCCCAGGAAGGCCGGGTCGCCGAATCGCGGGTTGCCGACCCCGCCGCCGGCCCAGCCCACCCCCACCCGCATCAGCGAGACGCCGATGATGGCGATGACGCTGCCGGTCACCACCGGCGGGAACAGCGGCAGCAGCCGGCCGACCAGCGGGGCGGCCAGGATGGCGAAGATGCCCGACCCGATCACCGCGCCGTAAATCCCCAGCAACCCCAGCGACGGGTTTGTCGCCATCGCCACCATCGGGCCGACCGCGGCGAAGGTGACGCCCATCATCACCGGCAGCCGGATGCCGAATCGCCAGACCCCCACCGCCTGGATCAGCGTGACCACGCCGCAGGCGAACAGGTCGGCGTTGATCAGCATGGCGATCTGGTCCTTCGGCAGCTTCAAGGCACCGCCGACGATCAGCGGCACCGCGATGGCCCCGGCATACATCACCAGCACATGCTGCAACCCCAGCGCCAGCAGCCGCCAGGGCGCCAGAACCTCGTCGACGGGATGGACATCGGGGGTGGCGGCGCTTTTCATGGCGGAAGCCTCGCTCTGCAATCGGTCGGCTTCGCTCTGCATGGGGCGTGCCGCACCGGCGGATGGCGGCTTCCGGCCGCCTCCCCGCCCACCGCTGCACAATGCCTGAGCAGATTCACCACGCTGCTGCCCGTACAGGTGGCAAAAGCCGCGCGGTTTATTGCCGCGCCCGGCTGGAGACCCCGACGGGGGCTGCGTTATTCTTTAACGATCCGTGCGTACAGTCGCTGCCGCATACCCCTTTCGCGCAACCGAAGCCGAGCGTCGCGATGAGCAAGTCGATCGAGGGTGTATCCAACTGGATGCACATGTTCCGTTGGATCGTGAAGCTGATCCGCGACGAGTATGGGGTCGATGAGGCTCTGCTGACCCGCAATGCGACGCTGGAAACCGACATCCAGCTGTCCATCGACCAGGTCGAGCAGGTGCTGGAATACATTGCCGAAAGCTTCTCCATCCGCTTTCCCGACGGGACGCTGGACGAGCTGGTGAAGCTGGAGGAACTCTGCCTGCTGGCCAGCTGGATCAAGGGCTACTACAAGCGCCCTGAATTCATCTCCGACGCCTTCGAGTCCCGCTGCCGCAGCATCAACCAGATTGCAGCCTGACGATGACCGACCGGACCTCCCCCCTCCCGTCCACCCCGTACCCGCCGGGCTTCGTCTGGGGCGTTTCCACCTCTGCCTACCAGATCGAGGGGGCGGCGGCCGAGGACGGGCGCGGCGCCAGCATCTGGGACGTGCGCTGCCGCACCCAGGGCGGGGTGGTGAACGGCGACACCGGCGATGTCGCCTGCGACCACTACCACCGCATGCCGGAGGATGTGGCCTTGATGCAGGGGCTGGGCGTCGACGCCTACCGCTTCTCCATCTCCTGGCCGCGGGTGATGCCGCGCGGCAAGGGGGCGGTGAACGCGGCGGGGCTGGACTTCTACGACCGGCTGATCGACCGGCTTCTGGAGTCGGGCATCGAGCCCTGGCTGTGCCTCTACCATTGGGACTTGCCGCAGGCCTTGCAGGATCTGGGCGGCTGGTCGTCGCGTGACTGCGCCGGCTGGTACGCCGACTATGCGGCACTCTGCGCCCGGCGCTACGGCGACCGGGTGAAGCGCTGGATCACCTTCAACGAATTCTCGGTCTTCACCCTGTTCGGCTACGCGATCCCCTGGGCGGCACCGGGAATCGTCGACCGGGCGCAGCATCTGCGCGCCATCCACCACGTCAACCTCGCCCATGGCGCCGGGGTGGACGTGCTGCGCGACATGGTGCCGGGCGCCTCCATCGGCGCCATCCACAACCGTCAGGTCGTGATCCCGGAGACCGACACGCCGGAGAACCGCACCGCCGCCGCTCTGCTGGACGAGCATTGGAATCTGGTGTTCTGCGACCCGCAGATCCTGGGCCACTACCCGCCGCAGACCGCCGCCGCCATCGAGCCCCATGTCCAGCCCGGCGACATGGCGCGCATCGCCCGGCCGGTGGACTGGTTCGGGCTGAACCATTACGGCCCGATCTTCGCCAAGGCCGATCCGGCCCGCACCTGGGGCTATGGCTGGGGCGACGCGCCGGCCGATTCGCCGACCCACGGCGTCGGCTGGGCGATCTTCCCCGATGCCTTCCGGGACGAGCTGCTGACCATCCAGCGCCGCTACCGCCTGCCCATCGTGGTGACGGAGAACGGTTGCGGCGGCAGCGACGCCGTCAGCGCGGACGGCAGGGTCCACGACCCGCACCGCATCAACTACCTCACCATCTACAACGCGGCGATGCGCGACGCGATGGCCCAGGGTGCCGATGTGCGCGGCTATTTCGTCTGGTCGCTGCTGGACAATTTCGAATGGGGCAGCGGCTATGGACAACGCTTCGGCATCGTCCACGTCGATTTCCAGACCCTGGCCCGCACACGCAAGGACTCGGCGCACTGGTACGCGGAGCTGATCCGGGCGGCGAAGTCCTAACGCCGCCACACCTCGGCACAGACGCCCTCCGCCTCGCCCGGCGCTTCCACCAGCGCCGCCGCGCCGTGCAGGAGCAGGCTGTGGCCGGCGGGAACCGTCAGCGCCTCGCCATCCTCCGGCGTCACCGTCAACGTGCCGGCAAGGGCATGAACCAGCAGCACGTCGCCGGCAGCCTGGTGGGCGTTGGCCCGGTGCGCGGCGGGGCCGGCCAGCAGGGTCAACACGCCGGTCGCCGAGGCGCGGTCGAGCATCAAATTGACGTCGCGGATCGGCCCAGCGGTCGGCTCGCACCACACCGGAGCCTCGCCGGGAAAGGCGAAGGCGGGGTCGAGGCGGCGGCGCTCGACCGGCGGCGCGCCATCGACCGACAGGCGCATGCCCTCGCCCTCCACCACGGCGATCAGGCGGTCATAACCGGGAAAAGCGGAAAAGGGGCCGGGCTCGACCACGTCGGCAATGCTGACGCGCCAGACGAAACGTCCATCGGGGCGGCCGTCGGCGGACGGTTCCATCGCCAGCTCGGTGGTGATGCCGCCGCCGTTCTTCCAGGGAACGCGGCGATGGTCGGCGGGGCTCAGGCGCGTGATGGACGGCAAAATCTTGCTCCGGAACGGATCGGCTCCGTTCCGTCATAGCACAGCCGGCCCATAGCACAACCGGCGGACCGCCTTCACACGAACAGGCTGAAGCTGCCCATCAGTTTCTGGGTGCCGGTCTGTCCGGTGGGGATGGAGTTCATGCTGCCGATGGCCTGGTTCAGACCGTCGAGCGTCGCCTGCTGGCCGGTGGTAAGCGCCATGCCGGTATCGCCCTTGGCCGGCTGCTTGGCGACCGTGTCGAAATCCTGGCTGTAATTCCCCATGACCAGCTGCATGGCGTAATTCTTCGGATCCTTGTCCGACTGGCCCTTGTCGCGGGTCACGCGCACGGTGTAGTCGCCCTTGTCGACCGTCAGGTTGCCGGCCTGCAACTGCTTGAAGGCCTTGTAATCGTCGCCGGCCTTCGGGTCGCTGTCGGCCATCACGCGGCCGAGATTGTTCATCAGCTGGACGCGCAGGCCGTCGTCGCCGACCTGCCCCATGGTCATCTCGCCCTTCTGGGTGACCTTGAATTTGTAGAAATCGACCTTGTCGTTCGGCGCCAGGGTGCTGGCGACGTTCAGGCGGGTGGTGTTCTTCGCAAGCACGCCGATGTCGGTGGCGCCCGCCGTGGTGGTCAGCGCCGATTTCTTGACAGTCTTGGAATATTCCTTGACGTCGCCGACAGCCTGATTGCTCTGCGACTTCTTGATGGCCTCCACCGCGTTGTTGATCGACGCGTTGAGGCTGGAGACCATAGAGTTGACGCCTGAGAGAGCATCATCCGCCATGATTCGTCATCCTTCTTCCGATCCGACCATCGCGCCCGTCCCAACCCGGACCTCGGCGAGGAACTGCCAACAAGAGTGCGGCCGGCTGAGCCGCCACCCGGACACGTCTGCCCAAAGGGAGTATACGACAACAGCCGGCCGAACATAGGTAGGATTCGTGATTTTTTTGGTCGAAAGCTGGGATGCGGACCCTGCACGCCACGGTCGGCGGCCCGATCCGCATCAGGATCGCGGTTTTTCTCCTTTTGCCGTATGCGGCTCGGCCAGGGCGGTGGCCGCAGCACCGATCGGGTTGGCCGGCGGCAGGGCCGACTCGGAAGCGGCCGGGACGGCGGCTTCGTCGGCGAGATGGCAATGGGGCGGCTGGGTGGGACCGGTGACGACATCGAAATCGAACATGACAACCTCTCTCGGCTGGTGATGAAGCCGCCCGGGTCGCCCGTGTTCGGATTTTTCAGGATGTGCAGGCCATCGAGGGCCGGGGATCACAAACACGAAAGCCGCCGCGGGTCGGTCCGGGCGGCTTCGGGAGTGAGCGACAGATGCGCGTTCCTAGGCCGCCGAACGAAACCAGCGGCCAAAATATCGGGAGCGTCCGCAGGACGCGATGGCAAGCATCTGTTGCATGACGGCGACCATAGCGCGCGGCCACCGGCTTGCCAAGAGGCATTTGGGCCGGGAAGCGTCCCCGCGGCTAGCTCGCCTTGCGCTCTCCCACCGTGTCGGCGACATAGGCGTCGCGCTGACCCAGCGGCCGGGCCGGACGGCCGTCGCGGTCCGTGGTGTCGCGGGCGGTCTGGTGCTCGATCTCCGCGTTCAGTTCCGCCCCCAGCAGCACGACGTAGGAGGTCAGGTTGAACCACAGCAGCAGAACCACGACGGCGCCGACCGACCCGTAGGTCTCGTTGTAGCTGCCGAAATTCGACACATAGACGGAGAAACCGAGCGAGCCCAGCAGCCAGACGACGGTCGCCATCGCCGAGCCCCAGGTGACCCAGCGCCATTGCGGCTCCCGCCGGTCGGGGGCATAGCGGTAGAAGACGGCCAGCGCCAGCATGATGGTCACCGCCAGGATCGGCCAGCGCGCAAGGCTGGCGATCCAGCCGATGGGCGTGTCCTGAAGTCCGACGATGGCGATAGCGGCCGGGACGGCGACGATCAGCGCCATGGCGAGGATGACGAACAGCAGCCCGGCCACCGTCAGCCCCATCGACAGCGCCGCCAGCATGAGGAAACCGCGCGTCTCTTTCTCGCCATAGGCGATGTTCAGCGCCGACACCAGCGAATTGGTCCCGCGCGAGGCGCTCCACAGCGTCAGCAGCAGGCCGAAGATCAGACCGAAGCCCAGCCCCTGCGACGGGGCGGTCGCCACCTTGCGCGCCTGGTCGCTGACGATGCTGAGGGCGTCCGGCGGCAGCAGGCTGCCCAGCTGGTTCAGCTGCCCCTCGATCATCGATGGATCGGCGACGAGGCCATAGATCGACACCAGCGCCGCGATGGCCGGGAAGATGGCGAGCAGACCGTAATAGGCGACGCCGGCGGCCAGCATCGACACATTGTCCTTGCTCTGCTCGTCCCACACCCGCAGCAGGATGTCCTTCCATCCCTTCTTGGGGATCTCCGACGGGCTGTCCGCCGACCGGCCGCGGCTGTCGCCGTCATTGGCCCCGTCATTGGCGCCGTGTCCGCCGCCATGCAGCCGGTTCACGCGGTTGCGGTGCTCGTAATAGTGTCGGCGGCTCAGCCCCAGCATCCCCCGCCCTCCTCAGGCCACGGCTTCGCGGAGCGCGCCGACGCGGTGCCGCGCCGTTTCCAGCGCGTGGAACTGGGCGCCGATAGCGACCTGGAGATGGTCGTCCGGGGCATCGCGCAGGGCGCCGCGGAACAGCGCCAGCGTGCCGTCCAGCCCGCTTTCCAGCCGGGCCAGCAGATCGCCGCGGGCAGCCGGCCCGCCGGCCCCGGCCATCACGCTGCGGGCGCTGGCCTCAGCCAGCCCATGCATCGGCGACCAGACCCGCGCGCCGTCGCCGGCGGTCTCGATCCAGCCGCCGCCCTGGCGTAGTTCGGCGTCGAGCGCCGCGGCGCTGCGGTCGAGCTGGTCGGCCAGTTCCTGCAGGCGGCCGGACAGCGACGGGTCGGCGATGGTCATGTCGGCGCGGCGGAAGGCCTCGGCCCCATCGCGGCAAGCGCCGGTCAGGTCGGTCAGCAGATGCCGGCTGCGCGGGTCGAGCTGCCGGCCATCGGGGGCGTAATCGTCGAATTCGGTGGTGGATTCCGGCGTGCGGGCGACCGCCACGGCGAGCCAGAGGGCGCCGACGCCCATCAGCGCCACCGGGATCGGGTTGGCGCGCACGGCGCGGGCGATGCGGCCGGACAGCCCGTCGCCGCCGCCCTGGATCACGTCGCGCACCACCTGCACCACGCCGCCGGACATCTGGCCGGGCGACAGGCGGAACTCGATCTCGTCGATCACCGAATCCATGCGGGCGCGGATCGACTGGATCTCGTGCTCAATCTCTTCCGGGCGGCGGCCCTGGGTGGCTGTCGTGTCGGGAGGAGCGGCGGACGGAATGGCGTCGTTCTGATGGGTCATGCCGGGCGTCTCCTGTGGGGGCTGCCGGCTTGCAACACCACCACAGGCCGATTGTTCCGGTCCCTCCCGCTTCGCCCCTGAGGGTCAGCCCATAAGGTCAGCCGATAAACTCAACCGATAATCTGGGCGAAGGCCATCACCTCGATGCTGCCCTGCCAGATCATGCGGACGGCGACATAGACGATGACCAGCAGTCCCAGATAGGCGATCCAGTGGAAGCG
Organism: Azospirillum sp. 11R-A; assembly: GCF_049472615.1. Taxonomy (NCBI): domain Bacteria; kingdom Pseudomonadati; phylum Pseudomonadota; class Alphaproteobacteria; order Rhodospirillales; family Azospirillaceae; genus Azospirillum; species Azospirillum sp. 11R-A. The sequence continues at coordinate 149,314 of NZ_JBCEBL010000002.1, forward strand.
GTTCAGCAGCCGCGCGATCACGCTGGCCGCCGCCCCCATCAGCGCCACCGACAGCAGAAGCCCGATGGCCATTACCCAAAGATGCTCGCGCGCCGCGCCGGCCACCGCCAGCACATTGTCGAGCGACATCGACACATCGGCGACGATCACCTCCCAGATGGCGGTGCCCACCGACTTGCCGCCGCCGGCCGGGACCGAGGCCCCGCCATCGCCAGCCTCATCCCCATCCCGGTCCCCGTCGGCAACCAGCGCCGCGGCCTGGGCCTCCTCGCGCTGGCTGCGCAGTTCGCGGAACAGCTTCCAGCACACCCACAGCAGCAGCAGACCGCCGGCCAGCGTCAGGCCGATGATGTCCATCACCTTCGTCGCCGCCAGCGCGAAGCCGATGCGCAGCACCACCGCGGCGGCGATGCCCCAGAAGATCACGCGGGCCCGCTTTTCCCGCGCCACCCCGGCGGCGGCCATGCCGACGACGATGGCGTTGTCGCCGGCAAGCACGAGGTCGATGAAGACCACCTGGCCAAGGGCGATCAGTTCGGGAATCAGCGAGTCCACGGGCGGTCCGTCGATTGTCGGTGAAGGGGAGGCGGGCGGGGAAAATCCGCCCTATAGCGCGTGAACGCGCGGCGGCGCAACATCGCCACCCGGCCACGGCAGAAAATGTCGCAGAGCCCGAAACGCCGAAGGGCCGGACGGTTTCCCGCCCGGCCCTTCCTCATGGGCAAGCCGTCATGGGCGAACCGGTGGCGGCGCTCAGGCCAGCGCCACCAGGGCCACGCCGCTCAGGCCGATGGCGGCACCCAGCCCGCGCAGGGCCAGCGCGCCCGTGCCGCCGCGGACGATGCCGCGCAGCGACAGGGCGGCGCCGACGCCGGCGCCATGCAGGAGCGCGGTGGCGAGCGCAAAGCCCAGGCCGTAGAGCAGCGGCTGTGCCGCCTCCGGCATCTCGGCGCCATGGGCATGGCCGTGGAACAGGGCGAAGGCTGAAACCACGACCAGCGAGACCGGCAGCGACAGGCGCGACTGCGCGGCGATCAGGGCGCCCAGCGCGATCACCGACCCGGCGATCCCCAGCTCGACCGCCGGCAGCTCGATGCCGGTCATGCCCAGCAGGCCGCCGCCGATCATGGCGGTGACGAAGGCCGCCGGCAGCGCCCACAGGGCGGCACCGCCGCGCTGCGCCGCCCACAGCCCGACCGCCACCATCGCCAGCAGATGGTCCCAGCCGCCGATCGGATGCAGGAAGCCGTGGGCGAAACCGGCGTCATGGGCGCCGAAGGTGTGGGCGTCGGCGACCGCGGGCAGCACCAGCCCGGCCAGCAGGACGGCCGAGGCGAGAGGGAAACGTTTCATGGACCAGCATCCTCTGATGTCGTGTCGCGCCCATCGGATTGTGCCGTCCCGGCTTTCCCGCCCGACGCAGGGGAAACCGGACGGTGTGGCGCGGTTGGGGCGAAGTGTAGCAGAAAGCGCCGGCCCGGCCATGGCCGAGACAGCGCTACACCCCCGCCGGATCTACGTATTTTGACGCAGGTCAATGAGTTGCACCCCCGATCCGTCAGGATGCGATCCGTTAACCCCCGGCAGATGCCGCCTCAGGAACCTTCAATGTCCACCCCCACGCTTCCCGGAGAAGGTTCGGTGTCCGTCCGGCTGTGGCTGGACGACGGTCAGGAGGGCATGGCCATCCGCCGGGCCGAGGTCGCCGCCCGCCGCCCACGCGCCGTCGCCGCCCTGGTCGGCCGCAGGGCGGAGGAGGCGGCGCGGCTGACACCCCTGCTGTTCAGCCTGTGCGGCAGCGCCCAGGGGCTGGCCGTCGCCCGCGCCTGCGAGGCGGCACTGGGACTCGATGCGGGCGCCCATGACGCGGCGCGCAGCCTGCTGACCGATGCGGAGGCGCTGGACAGCCATGGCTGGCAGGCGGTGGTCGAATGGCCGGCGCGCCTGGGGGCGCCGCCGCGGCCGGCAGCCCTGCGCGAGCTTCGGAGCGCGGTGTCCACCGTCCTGCCGGCGCTCTATCCGGCCAAGGACGGGCTGCGCCCCGGCGGCGGCATCCTGCGCCCGGACGTCGCGGCTCTGCGCGACGCGCTGGACCGGATGGCCGGCTGGCTGGAGGCGACGGTCTTCGCCGGCCCGCCGCCACGGGATGCCGATGAACTGGCCGGCTGGGCGGCGCGCGGCGGCACGGACGCGGCGCTGCTGGCCGCCCGGCTGCTGTCGCCAACTCTGTCCGGATGGGGGGTCTGCGGCGTGCCGTTGCTCGGCGAACGGTCGCCCGGCTGGTTCGCGGCGGCGCTGGCCGGCGATCCGGGTTTCGTCACCGCCCCCCGCCGCAACGGTGCCCCGGCCCTGACCGGCCCGCTGGAGCGGCAGGTGGACCACCCGCTGGTCGTCTCCGTGACGGAGCGCTTCGGCGACGGGCTGGCCCGGCTGTTCGCGGCGCGGCTCGCCGATCTGGTGGAACTGCCGCGTCGGATGGAGGCGGCCATCGCCGCGCTTCGGCCGGCCGATCCGGTTGCCGCCGCTCGCGCAAACTCCGCTCCGGGCGAAGGCTGCGGCGTGGCGGAGACGGCGCGCGGGCGGCTGGCTCACTGGCTGCGGCTGGACGGGGACGGCTGGCTGGCCGATGCCCGGATGGTGGCGCCGACTGACTGGAATTTCGCCGCCGACGGCCCGCTGGCGCGCGGCCTTGCCGGAGCGGCGGTGCGCGACCGCGACGATGCGGTGGAGCGGGTGCGGCTGCTGGTCGCGATGCTGGATCCCTGCGTCGCCTGCGGCATAGACGTACACGAATGACGAGCGCTTGCCGAAGCCCGCGGGCAAGTCGATGATGGCGGGCGTCTTGCGGATGGAAGAGTGGGAGAGCGCGTGATGTGCACGGTTTGCGGATGCGGCGAAGGCGAGACCCGGATTGACGGCAAGGCCACCGATGCCGGGCATGAGCACGTCGGCCCCGACGGCAAAATCTACCGCCACCACCATGGCGAAGCGCACCACCATGCCCACCATCACCATGACGACACCCACGAGCATGTCGCCCCCGACGGCACGGTGTTCCGCCACAGCCATAACGACCATGGGCATGATCACGAGCACGGGCATGGGCATGGGCACGACCATAGTCATGTCCACGATCACAGCCATGACCACGGCCACCATCATCATGGCCACGACCACCACCGCCCCGACCGGCCGGACGCCATCGACGGCGGCGCCGCGCTGAACCAGCCGCGGCTGGTCACCATCGAGCGCGACATCCTGGCGAAGAACGACGGGCTGGCCGCCGTCAACCGCCGCCGCTTCGCCGACCGCGGCGTGTTCGTGCTGAACCTGATGTCCAGCCCCGGCTCGGGCAAGACGACCCTGCTGACCCGCAGCCTGACCGACCTGAAGGGCCGCTTCCCCGTCGCGGTGATCGAGGGCGACCAGCAGACCAGCTTCGACGCCGACCGCATCCGCGCCACCGGCACCCCGGCGGTGCAGGTCAACACCGGCAAGGGCTGCCACCTCGACGCCTCGATGGTGGCGCAGGCCGCCGACAAGCTGGCGGCCGACGGCCAGTTCGCCGGGGACGGCGTGCTGTTCGTCGAGAATGTCGGCAATCTGGTCTGCCCCGCCGGCTTCGACCTCGGCGAGACCCACCGCGTCGTCGTGCTGTCGGTGACGGAGGGCGAGGACAAGCCGCTGAAATACCCGGACATGTTCGTCCGCGCCGACCTGCTGGTCGTCAACAAGATCGACCTGCTGCCCCACCTGACCTTCGATGTGGAGCGGATGATCGGCTACGCCCAGCGCCTGAACCCGTCGCTGGCGGTGATCCAGCTGTCGGCCACCACCGGCCAGGGGCTGGAGGAATGGTACGACTGGATCGCCGACGGGCTGGCCGAGGCCCGCGCGTCTCATACTGCCACCGCAGCCGTCTGACCGGAGGATCGCCGCCATGTGCCTTGCCGTCCCCGCCCTGGTCACCGCCCTGCTGCCCGACGACCGCGCCACCGTCAGCCTGGGCGGCGTCACCTCCACCTGCTCGCTGGAACTGGTGGAGGGCGTCGCCGTCGGCGACTACGTGATCGTCCATGTCGGTTACGCCCTGTCCCGCCTGGATGCGGAGGAAGCCGAGCGAACGCTCGCTCTCCTGGCCGAAGTCGCCGACGCCGAAGCCGCGGCCTGACGTCCCCTCCCCTTCCACACACCCGCCGACCATCCGGACCCCCGCCATGACCGACCGCCGCCTCTTCACCCGCAAGCTCGACATCGCCCGCGGGGCGGTGGACATGACCCATGGGTCGGGCGGCAAGGCGATGGCGCAGCTGGTGCGCGAACTGTTCGCCGCCGCCTTCGCCAACCCCTGGCTCGACCAGGGCAACGATCAGGCCGCCTTCGAGGTGCCAGGCGGGCGCATGGTGATGACGACCGACGGCTTCGTCGTCTCGCCGCTGTTCTTCCCTGGCGGCGACATCGGGTCGCTGGCCGTCCACGGCACGGTGAACGACGTCGCCATGGCGGGTGCGGTGCCGCTGCACCTGACCGCCGGCTTCATCATCGAAGAGGGCTTCCCGCTCGCCGACCTGAAGCGGGTGGTCGACAGCATGGCCGCCGCGGCGCGCGAGGCCGGGGTCGCCATCGTGTCGGGCGACACCAAGGTGGTGGAGCGCGGCAAGGGCGACGGTATCTTCATCACAACCACCGGCATCGGCATGGTACCGCCCGGCGTCGCCCCCTCGGGCGACCGGGCGCGGCCGGGCGACGTCATCCTGGTCAGCGGCACCATGGGCGACCATGGCGTCGCCATCATGTCGACCCGCGACAATCTGGGCTTCGAGACGGCAATCCTGTCCGACAGCGCCGCGCTGAACGGGCTGGTCGCGGCGATGGTGGCGGCGGTGCCGGACGTCCATGTGCTGCGCGATCCCACCCGCGGCGGGCTGGCGACGACGCTCAACGAGATCGCCCATCAGTCCGGCGTCGGCATGCGGCTGCGCGAATCCGACATCCCGGTGCGGGCGCAGGTGACGGCGGCCTGCGAATTGTTGGGGCTCGACCCGCTTTACGCCGCCAACGAGGGTAAGCTGATCGCGATCTGCACCGGGGAGGAGTGCGACCGCCTGCTCTCCGTCATGCGCGATCACCCGCTGGGACGGGATGCCGCCTGCATCGGACGTGTGGTGGAAGACCCCCATCGCTTCGTTCAGATGGAGACCCGCTTCGGCGGCCGCCGGATCGTGGATTGGCTGACCGGAGAACAGCTTCCCCGGATCTGCTGATACGTACCGGCGGGCTAACCCGCTGTTTCCAAAGAAGCGGCCCCATTGGCGGGACCCCTTTCGCGCGCTGGCCGTTGCCTCTCTCGGATGGTCCTATGCTCTGACCAGAGACGTTCAGCGACGAGAGATTACAATGGCGTTGTCCAACATCGCTCTTTTGGGCGCTCCCCGTCTGGACCCCGGCCGGATGGCCGGGACCCGGTCGGCGATGCAGGCGATGGACCGGCTTCCCGGTTGCCCTCCCCTGCACAGGCACCGCGTCAAGCGCGCCTTCGACATCGTCGGCGCGCTGGGGCTGCTCGTCGTTTTCGGACCGTTGATGGTGGTGCTGGCCTGGATGGTGGCGCGCGACGGCGGCCCGGCGGTGTTCGGCCACCGGCGCATCGGCGCCGACGGCCGTTCCTTCACCTGCCTGAAGTTCCGCTCCATGGTGGTCAATTCCGCCGAGGTGCTGGAACGGCTACTCGCCACCGACGAGGAGGCGCGTGCCGAATGGCTGGCGACGCGCAAGCTGCGCAACGACCCGCGCATCACCCCGGTCGGCCGTTTCCTGCGCAAATCGAGCCTGGACGAGCTGCCGCAGCTGGTCAACGTGCTGCGCGGCGACATGAGCCTGGTCGGCCCCCGTCCGATCATCGACGACGAGGTGTCCTACTATCACGCCTGCTTCCCCTTCTACACCCGCTGCCGCCCCGGCCTGACCGGGCTGTGGCAGGTCAGCGGCCGCAGCGACGTCGATTACGTGCGCCGCGTCCAGCTCGACACCGCCTATGTCGTCGGCTGGAACTTCTGGGCCGACATCGGCATCATGCTGCGCACCGTGCGCGTCGTGGTGAAGGGCAGCGGCGCCTACTGAGCGCCTCTCCTCAGGTCCGGCAGCGCCACACCCTCCGCCCACACCCTCCGAAAGCACTCATCCGTTCACGCCGGTCGCGCGTCCCATCGGGGCGCGCGACATCGCTGTTCGTGCATCCTATGTCAGGACTCCGCTCCATCGCGCGGTTCGGCCATTCCACCCCAGGCATGCCCTCTTGCCGAAATCGGGTGGACTTTGAGAATGGGCGGACGACGTGCTAGGGTCGGGGCAACCGGCGAAACCCTGGTATAGTGAACGATGCGTGCAAGACCGCCGGCCGGATCGGCCAGTCAAGAGGGTCCAAGGATGGCGAAGCTGCTGGCTGCCCTGCTGCTGATGATGGTGGCGATCGGGCCCGCCTGCGCCGTGGCGCCCACCAGCCGTGCCGACACCGTCGCGGCGCTCGACCGCTACCGTACGGACTTCGCAAAAATCCGCGGCTACGGGTCGCTGTCCACCGCCGACCGCAACTACGTCCTCTTCTCCGACGCCATGCGCCGTGTCCTGACGGAGCATGTGAAGCCCTTCGACCCGCAGGTGCTGATCGACAAGGCGGAAGACGGGCTGAAGAAGAAGAAGGCGGAGAACCCGAAGGCCAGCGACCGGCTGCTGACCGAAGCGGCGCTGGACAGCATGCTGGGCTCGCTCGATCCCTATTCCAGCTTCCTCGACGCCGAGCGCTACCGCTATCTGCGCGAACAGACGCAGGGCGAGTTCGGCGGGCTCGGCATCGAAGTGACGATGGACGAGGAAAGCGGCCTGATCAAGGTCGTCTCCCCCATCGACGGCTCGCCCGCCGCCCGCGCCGGCCTGCGCAGCGGCGACCTGATCGCCCGCATCGACGACGTGGCGGTGAAGGGGCTGAACCTGCACGACGCCGTCGCCCGCATGCGCGGCCCCGTCGGCAGCTCGGTCGCCCTGTCGATCCGCCGCCCGCCGGCGACCGACGCCAACACCCGCGTCTCGCTGACCCGCGCCATCGTGAAGATCCAGCCGGTGCGCTACCGGCTGGAGGGCAACGTCGCCTATGTCCGCATCGCCACCTTCAACCAGTCGACCTCCTCGGCGCTGGACGCGGCGATCGAGGACATGCGCCGCCAGTCGAAGGGCCGGCTGACCGGCGCCGTCATCGACCTGCGCAACAACCCCGGCGGCCTGCTGGAGCAGGCGGTGCAGGTGGCCGACCGCTTCCTGGAGACGGTGGACATCGTGTCCGTCCGCGGCCGGGATCCGGAAGAATCCCGCACCTACCGCGGCACCGCCGGCGACCTGATGGCCGGGCTGCCGGTGGTGGTGCTGATCAACAGCGGTTCGGCCTCGGCGTCCGAGATCGTGGCCGGCGCCCTGCAGGACCATCACCGGGCGCTGCTGTTCGGCTCCCGCTCCTACGGCAAGGGGTCGGTGCAGACGATTTCCTCGCTCAGCGCCGACACCGGCATCCGGCTGACCACCGCCCGCTACTACCGCCCGTCGGGCGCGCTGGTGGACTGCTTCGGCGTCTCGCCGAACCTGGAGGTCAAGCCGACCCACGGCAGCACCGAGGAAACCCACCCCGACCCGGCGACCTGCGACCCCAACGCCCCGGTTCCGCCGAAGCCGCAGGTGTGGATGGCGCCGGACATGTGCCCGGACGTGATGGACAAGGCCCCCAAGCCCGACGACGACCGCCCGCTGGAATGCGCCGTCTCCGCCATCCGCAACCGCCTGACCGGGACGCTGGCCGGGGGGGAGTGAGGTAAGGGTCTCCCTACCCCGCGAACCCCGCCCCCATCACCCGCGTCTCCACCGTCCAGCCGGTGCCGTGCGCCGCGATGGCGGCGATGGTGCCGGGGAGCACCCGGCGGTCGAACAGGCTCCAGTCCGCCGGCACGCCGACATCGCCGCGCAGGTCCTCGCCGATCTCCAGCAGGGCCGGCGGCGCCTCGGGCCTCACCTCCACCGCGAACCGGTCGAGCGGCATCGACAGACCGACGCCGGCCGCTTTGATGAATGCCTCCTTCCGCGTCCAGGCCAGCAGGAAGCCCTCGTCCCGCCGCTCCGGCCCCAGCCCCTGCAAGGCGGCGCGCTCGGTGGCGTGGAAGAAGCGGTCGGCGATGCCCTCGGCGCTCTCGATGGGACGAAGCCGCTCAATGTCGACGCCGATCCGCCCCTCCGCCGCCACGGCGATGGCAAGGCTGTCCTCGCTGTCGCTGAGGTTGAAGGCAGGGCCGCCGGGCAGCGACGGCTTGCCGTGCGTCCCATAGTCGAAGACCAGCCCCGCCGGATCGCGGCCGGTGCAGCGCCCCAGCAGCAGCCGCAGCAGCCCGCGGCGCAGGATGAAGCGCTCGGTCAGCCGCTCCATCAGGAACCGGTCGGCGCGCTCCACCTCGTCGGCGGACAGCAGGGCGCGCATCGCCGCCTTTTGTCTGGACAGCGCGGCGAGATCGGCGAACCAGACGCGGACGACTCCGGGGGCCAAGACATAATCCTCGGCAAGCCCGGTTGCGCCCCCGGCCTCCGGCATTTCGATGGTCCCGTCATGCATCGGACAGCGATCCTCCCTCCTAAATTAGCGTCCTGGCTCCGGCAGGGGTTTCGGGTATCATGCGCGCCTCTCGCATCCGCCCCTGCATCCGGACCAGGATCCCATGGTTGACACCGCCCTGCTCGCCCCGCATCTGACCAACGTTCTTCGCGACGCCTTCATCCCGGAGCTGCCCAATCATTACCGCGGCAAGGTGCGTGAAAACTACGACCTTCCGGACGGGCGGCGGATCCTGATCACAACCGACCGGCTGTCGGCCTTCGACCGCGCCCTGACCGCCATCCCGTTCAAGGGGCAGGTGCTGACCCAGACCGCCCGCTTCTGGTTCGAGGCGACGAAGGACATCTGCGCCAACCACGTGCTGGAATATCCGGACCCCAACGTGGTGGTGGCGAAGCGGCTGACCATCATGCCGGTCGAGGTCGTGGTCCGCGACTATATGGCCGGCACCACCGGTACCTCGATCTGGTCGATGTACAAGCAGGGCCGGCGCGAGATGTACGGCCACATCTTCCCCGACGGGCTGCGCCAGAACCAGAAGCTGGGCACCCCGATCATCACGCCGACCACCAAGGCCTTCGACGCCGGCCATGACGAGGAGCTGACCGCGACCGAGATCGTCGACCGCAACCTGCTGACCCGCGCCCAGTGGGACGAGGTGTCGGACAAGGCGCTGGCCCTGTTCGCCCGCGGCCAGAAGATGGCGGCCGACCGCGGCCTGATCCTGGTCGACACCAAGTACGAGTTCGGCTTCGACGCGGACGGCAACATCCTGCTGGCCGACGAGATCCACACGCCCGACAGCTCGCGATACTGGTTCGCCGGCAGCTATCAGGAGCGGTTCGAGGCCGGCGAGAAGCCGGAGAGCTTCGACAAGGACTTCGTCCGCAACTGGGTCGTCGCCCGCTGCGATCCCTACACCCAGGATGTGCCGGAGATCCCCGCCGACGTGGTTCTGGAGGCCGCGCGCGTCTACATCGAGGCCGGCGAGACCATCACCGGCCGCCCGTTCGAGGTGCCGGCGACCGCCGTGCCGGTGCTGGACCGCATCCGCGCCAATCTGGCGCCCTACTTCACCAAGTAAAGGGGGACGGGCTCCATGCGCATCGCCATCCTCGACGACTACCAGGGGGTCGCCTGCGACCTTGCCGACTGGTCGCGACTTCCTCCGGGAAGCAGCCTGACGGTGTTCGAAAAGCCGCTCGGCGACGAGAACGCGGTGGCGGCGGCGCTGGAGCCCTTCGACGTGCTGGTGATCATGCGGGAACGCACGCCGTTCCCGGCCTCCCTGATCGGGCGGTTGCCGAACCTCAGGCTGCTGATCACCACCGGCGCCCGCAACAACGCCATCGACCTGAAGGCCTGCGCCGCCCGCGGCATTCCCGTCTGCGGCACCCGCATGGTGGGCGCGCCGACGGCGGAACTGACCTGGGGCCTGATCCTGGCGCTGGCCAAGCGCATCCCGGCCGAAGAGCGGGCGCTGCGCGAAGGCCGCTGGCAGACCGGCCTGACCGGCGATCTCGGCGGCAAGCGGCTGGGTCTGGTCGGCCTGGGCAAGCTCGGCAGCAAGGTCGCCAGGGTCGGCCAGGCCTTCGGCATGGAGGTGGTGGCCTGGAGCCCCAACCTGACCGACGAACGCGCGGCGGACGCCGGTGTGACCCGTGTGGAGAAGCGCGCGCTGTTCGCGACCTCCGACGTGGTCAGCGTCCATCTGGTGCTGAGCGAGCGCACCCGCGGCGTGGTCGGGGCCGACGAGATCGGCGCGATGAAGCCCACCGCCCTCTTCGTCAACACCTCGCGCGCCGGGCTGGTGGACGAGGCGGCGCTCGTTCATGCGCTGAGCCACGGCCATATCGGCGGCGCCGGCATCGACGTCTTCCCCATCGAGCCTCTGCCGAAAGACAGCCTTTGGCTTGACCTTCCCAACACCGTGCTGACGCCCCATCTCGGCTACGTGACGCGGGAGAATTACGCGGTGTTCTACCGCGACGCCCTGGAGGACATCCTGGCCTGGACGGCGGGCTCACCGGTGCGGCTTCTCTCTCCCGCCTGAACGGCAACAGGGATGGAGGGTACGGGTGAACCGGAACGAAGCGGTCGGAGGCGGCGGCAGAAACGGGTTCTGGGCGAAGCTGAGCCGGCACCGGCTGGGCATGCTCGTCAGCCTCTCGGTGATCGCCGGCCTGCTGTTCGGTTTCGTCGAACTGGCCGGCGAGGTGATGGAGGGCGAGACCAGCGCCTTCGACAAGCGCATCCTGCTGGCGCTCCGCGATCCGCTGAACCCCGACCAGCCCGGCGGTCCCTGGTGGCTGGCGCGGGTGGCGCGCGACATCACCTCGCTCGGCAGCACCACCATCCTCGCCATCCTGACCGTCGCCACGCTGGGCTTCCTGCTGCTGCTGCACAAGCGGGCGGCGGCCCTGCTGGTGCTGGTGTCGGTCGGCGGCGGCGGGTTGCTCAGCACGGGGCTGAAGATGCTGTTCGACCGCGCCCGCCCCGATCTGGTGCCGCATGGCGACGAGGTGATCTCCGCCAGCTTCCCCAGCGGCCATGCCATGCAGTCGGCCGTCGTCTACCTGACGCTGGGCGCCCTGATGACCCAGTTCGTCGAGGGCCGTCGCACCAAGGCCTATCTGCTGACCTGGGCGATGGTGCTGACCCTCATCATCGGGTCGAGCCGCGTCTATCTCGGCGTCCACTGGCCGACCGACGTGCTGGCGGGCTGGAGTGTCGGCGCCGCCTGGGCGGCCCTCTGCTGGATGATCGCCGAATGGCTCCAGCGCCGGGGTGCGGTGGAGCAGGACCGGCCGGAAACCACCGCCGGGCGCTGATCCGGGTGCATCGCACAAAAGGTTAACAAGCGGGTTGAATAAGCTCGCTTGCCGACCGATAGTGTCGGCCCTAACCCTTTTGGATCGGGCCGCACCATGCCCCAGGGCACCCTCGACCGCGAAACCCTCGAAGCCGTCGGCGTCCTCGCCCGCGCGGTGGAGCGCGAGCGGGTGCCCGGCGTCCTGGAATGCCGCCTGCTCGCCAACGCTCTGAAGCGGACGCTGGACAGCGGACGGGAGAACGAGCTGAGCGAGGCGTCGCGCGTGTTCCGCACGCTCGACGCCGACCTGCGCGACCGCATCGTCGCCCGCGCGCGGGTCGAGGCGCAGCAGGCCCGCGCGCAGGCGAAGGCGGTGGAGACGGTGGAGACCGACGCCAGCCGCGATGTGGTGACTCAGGAGATCCCGGCCTTGCCGGCCCGGCGTGGTGCCGAACCGAAGGGCCGCGCCGGCACCAATTTCCTGGCGGCCCTGAACGGCCTGCGCCCGGCCGCCACCGCCGGCAGCCGCGGTGCCGCCCGCGACCGGCTGCGCGCCGCCGTCGACTCCCAGCGGCGGGTGGGCAAGCGGATGGAACCGACTCTGGATTGAGGGGCGGGCGATTGGGGGGCGGGATTGAGGAGACGCCGTCAGCCGACGACGCCCCCCGCCACTCTCACTCCGCAGCCGCCAGCGCCGCCGCGCGCTCGGCGTTCTTGGCCCGGCGGGCCTTGCGCTTCAGCCACCACATCAGCGTGCCGGTGACGGCGAACAGCGGCGGCAGGATGCCGGACAGGAAGACCGCCCATTTCCACAGCGGTCCCAGCCCCTCGCCGGCATGCAGCGGGCGCTGCCACGCGATGACCGTCTCGCCGGCGCTATAGCCTGCCGGGTCGCGGACCTCGGCCACCTGCGCGGTCCAGGGATCGACGAACACCGTGGCGATGGGCGCGCCATGCGCCTGCCCGGCCGGGGCGAGACCGATCCGGTACGCCTGATCCGGCCGTGCCGGCGGCGAGACGGAGCGCAGGGCCGCTCCCGGCATTGCGTCCTGCGCCAGGGCGACCGCGCGGTCGACATCGATGGGGGTGGCGCCCTTCACCGGCTGGACCGTCACCGCGGCGCGCAGGTCGCGGGCCGGCAGAACCGACGACACGCCGGCCCCCAGCGTCTGCGGGAAGGCGAGATAGACGCCGGAGAAGCTGACGATCAGAAAGACCAGCAGCGACCAGATGCCGACCGCGCCGTGCAGGTCGCGGTGCAGACGGATGCCGCGGGCACCGGCCTTGACGGTGAAGGCGGCCTTCCAGCGGCCCGGCCGCGGCCACCACAGAACGAGGCCGCTGACGCCCAGCACCAGCATCGCCGCGCCCAGCCAGCCGACCAGTTCGCGGCCGCTGCGGTCGCGGATCAGCAGGTTGCCGTGCAGCATGTGGACCGTGCGCAGGAAGCCGCCGGACGCCTGCGCCGGGTTGGCGCCGCCGGTCACCGCCAGCGACACCGGATCGATGCTGAGCATGCCGACCGGTCCGCCCTGCGGCGCCGGAGCACCTTGAGGAGTGCCCTGGGGAGCACCTTGAGCAGTTCCCTGCGGCCGCTCCCCGCCCCGTTCGCCCCCCCTGTCACCGCCACGCGCGGCGACGAGCCGCACCGTGGCCGGACGGCCCGGCTCTTCGGGCAGGACCAGGAAGCCCGGCTGCGTCCCGGCCGGTGCGGCGGCGCGGGCGGCGGCCAGGATGGCGGACACCGGCTGCATCGGACCGTCGGCCGGCGTCCCGGACACCTCCCGGACAGGCGCGTCGCCGGTCAGGCTGCGCAGCTCCTCGTCCACCACCAGGATGGACCCGGTGATGCCGAGGACGACCAGCGGCAGGCAGAGGATCAGGCCGACCCACAGATGGATGTTCTGAAGCGTGCGGTACCACAGGCGCTGGCTGCGCGGCTTGCTGGCGTTGGCCATGGGATGGGCTCTGACGGGATTGGGCGGTTGGACGGGCTGCGGGTCAGCGGATGAAGAACTGGACCGGAACCACCAGCTCGATGCGGTCCTTCGCCATCTCCTCCGGCGGGGCCGGCAGGGGGGAGGCGCGGCGGACCATCTCCACCGTCTCCTCGTCCAGCGAACTGACGCCGGAACTGCGGTCGAGCTGGACCGACAGGACGTTGCCCTCGCGGTCGATGGTGAAGCGGACCTGGGCGACGCCTTCCTGCCGGCGGGCCTGGGCGGCGCGCGGGTAGCGCTTGTGCCGTTCCAGATGGCTCAGCAGCCGGCCCTGCCAGCTCGGCACCGCCCGGCTGGGCGCGGCCGACGGCGCCGGTGCCGCCGGGGCGGGTGCCTGGGTCGGTGCAGGCGGTGCGGCCACCGGGGCGGGCTGCGCCGGCTGGGCGACCGGACGCGGCGGCTTCGGCTTCTCCGGCTTCGGTTTTTCCGGTTGGGGCTTCGGCGCTTCCTTCTTCACCTCGGGCTTGGGCTTCGGCGGTTCGGGCGGCGGCTTGGGCAGCACGACCTCCGGCTCGACCACGGGGGGCGGCTCGGGCGGCGGGGGCGGTTCCTCGACGACCGGCTCGGGCTCCGGTTCGGGCGGCGGCGGTTCGATCACCGGCTCCGGCATCGGTTCCGGCAGGGGGATGTCGATGGCCGGCGTCGGTTCCGGCGGAGCCACCGGCAGCGGGGCGAGTTCCAGCAGAACGGCGGGCGGCTCGGCGTCGGACGGCATGATCGGCACATGCCAGGCGACCATCGCGACACCGGCCGCGGCATGGACGCCCAGCGCCACCATCAGGCTGCCGCCCCAGCGAAAGGCTCCCCGCCCCGGCCGGTCCTCATCGCCAGCGGACCAATCGGCGGAACCTTGGTCGAAGGCGGCACTCATGGGGCGGGCGCCGATTCCAGCCCGACGAGGCCGATCTTCAGATAACCGGCGCCGCGCAGGCTGTTCATCACTTCGGTCAGGGCGCCGTAATCGACGGTCTTGTCGGCACGCAGGAAGATGCGCTGCGTCTTGTCGCCGTTGGTGGCGGCGTCCAGCGCCGCGCCCAGCGCTTCCTTCGTCGTCGCGGTTTCGCCCAGCGACAGCGTCTTGTCGGCCTGGATGGTCAGGAACAGCGGCTTGTCCGGCCGCGGCGTCGGCGTCGCGGTGGAGGCCGGCAGATCGACCGGCACATCCACCGTCGCCAGCGGTGCCGCGACCATGAAGATGATCAGCAGGACGAGGACGACGTCGATGAAGGGCGTGACGTTGATCTCATGGGTTTCGGTCAGATCGTCTTCGTTGCCGGAGCCGAGGCGCGCACCCATCGCCCTTACTCCGCCGCACGGGAATTGCCGTGAGCCTGCGCGGCATGGCCCTGAACACCATGGCCCGGCACCGCATGGGGGCGCGGCAGGGCATGGCGGTCGATGTCACGGCTCAGCAGGCGCAGCACGGCGGCCGACGCGTCGGTCAGCTGCGCCTTGTGCCCGCCGATGGCGCGGCTGCAGGCGTTGTAGACCACCACCGCCGGGATGGCGGCGACGAGGCCGATGGCGGTCGCCAGCAGCGCCTCGGCGATGCCCGGCGCGACGACGGCGAGGTTGGTGGTCTGCGCCTTCGAGATGCCGATGAAGCTGGTCATGATGCCCCACACCGTGCCGAACAGGCCGATGAAGGGACCGGTCGAGCCGATGGTGGCGAGGATGCCGGTGCCGCGCGCCATGCGCCGGCCGGCCGCCGCCTCGATCCGCTCCAGCCGCGAGGCGGCGCGGTCCATCAGGCCGTCGCGCGACGGCGCATCGGCCGACATGTGGGTCTCCGCCAGCACCGCGCGGACCAGCGCGCCGGCCGTGCCCTGGCTGAAGCCGACCCGCTCCGCCGCCTGCGACAGCGACCGCGCCTCCTCCAGCATCTCCAGCGCCGCCCGCGCCTTGCGCTTGGCCGAGGTGACTTCCGCCGTCTTGGCGATGGCAATGGTCCAGGTGACGACCGAGGCGAGCGCCAGACCGACCATCACCGCCTGCACCACCGGGCTGGCGGTGACGAACATGCCCCAGGGCGACAGGTCGTGCGGCAGCGACGCCAGCGCCGCCGCCGCGTCCGGCACGCCCTGGGCCACTCCCTGAGACATGCCCTGTGCCGCCCCTTGCGCCACACCCTGAGCCACCCCCGGCACGGCGGCGGGCGCGGCGGCCTCCTGCGCCTGGACGGCGCCGGCCATCAGTACCCCGGCGCCGGCAAGGACGGCGGCCAGGACAGGACGGTGGCGAAACGATGTCGGCATGGCGGTCCAACTCCCCCTCGGCGCGTGCTCCGCACGCGCACTGCAAAAAACCCGATGGCGCTCCGGAACAATGCCCCGAAGCGGATACCCCACCGCGGTTATAATGCGAATGAGTCGCACTCGCACTGAAAATCGACCGCGCCCAGCGGGGATTCAGTCGTTTTTTGTGGGAATTCGACACCGTCCGGCCGCAGTTTTATTGGCCTGACGAACCATCCCGGGGCAATAACCGCGCCTGCAACCAAGTGCGAATAAGTCTCACTACCATCGTTCCGGTCCTTTGTCGCGAAGAATCTCGACGCACCGCAACCTTCCGGCACTCCCGCCGGTTGAACCGCCCATGGAACAGCGTCAGGGAGACGGCCGATGACCCAGCTTTCGGTGGTGGAGGAGAAAGGCAGCTTCCGTCTGGTGGCCAGCGACGGCCGCTTCGCGGTGGTGGAGGCGCGGGCAGGCCAGGTGTTCGGCATGCCGGACGACTCCGGCGGCGGCCGCGACGGTGCCACGGACACCCCCGACGGCGTGGCGTCGGTCGCCCATTGGACCGGAGAGGACGAGGCCCGCGCCCTGATGCGCGACCTGTCGGAGCGCGGCGACCAACTGGCCCGCCGGCTCCGGTGATCCGGCGCAGCCTTGGCTGCGTACCGCGACGGCGAAACTGTGCGGGGCACGCGCCATGGACGGTACGGGCGGTGACATGGGCAAGGGTTCGGACGGCGGTCCGCAGGGCGTCACCTGGATCACCGGGGCCGGCAGCGGCATCGGCCGCGCTCTGGCGATCCACCTCGCCAATGCCGGGGCGCGGGTGGCGCTGTCCGCCCGCACCGTCGAGGATCTGACCGCCGCCGTTCAGATGGTGCCCGACCGGATGCGCATGTTCCCGCTCGACGTGACCGACCGCAAGGCGACCGCGGCCACCGTCGCCGCCATCGAAAGCGGGCTGGGCCCCATCGACCGGGCGGTGCTGAACGCCGGCACCCACAGCCCGATGTCGCTGGAGGATTTCTCCGCCGACACCGCCCGCCGGCTGATGGAGGTCAACTATATGGGCGTCGTTCATGGGCTGGAGGCGCTGCTGCCGCGGATGCGGGCGCGGGGGCGCGGGCAGCTGGCGGTGGTGGCCTCGGTCGCCGGCTACCGCGGCCTGCCGACGGCGGCGGCCTACGGCCCGACCAAGGCGGCGCTGATCAACCTGTGCGAATCGCTGAAGCCCGACTGCGACCGCGCCGGGATCAGGCTTCAGCTGGTCTGCCCCGGCTTCATCGACACGCCGCTGACCGCCCGCAACCGCTTCCCCATGCCGGACCTGATGCCGGTGGAGGATGCGGCACGGGAACTGGCCAACGGACTTGACGGCGATGGGTTCGAGATCGCCTTTCCCCGGCGCTTCACCCGCAAGCTGAAGCTGGCGCGCTGCCTGCCCTATCGGCTTTACTTCCCCCTGGTGCGCAAGGCGACGGGAGCATGACGGACGACGCCAGAAGCCAGGGGCTGGACGCCTGGGCACACTTCTTCGAACATCTGAGCCTCGACACGCTCGACCGGCTTGCCGCGCTGACGGTGCCGGAGGTGCGGTTCCGCGATCCCTTCAACGACGCCCGCGGGCGCGATGCGGTGCGCGCGGTGCTGGTCCACACGCTGAACGGCTGTCGCGACCTGCGCTTCACCGTCACCCACCGGCTGTTCGCTCCCGATCTGGCGATCCTGCGCTGGCGGTTCGAGGCGACGGTGACCGGCATCGGCCGCATGGACGTCATCGGCATCAGCGAGGTGCGACAGGCCGCCGACGGGCGGGTGGCCGAACACATCGACCATTGGGATTCCGGCGAGCATGTCTATCTGCGCCTGCCGCTGCTGGGCGCCCCGCTGCGCCTTATTCGGCGGCGGCTGGGCGCGTCTCCGCCGCGTTGACGGCGTCGGGCTGCGGCAGCCGGCCTTCGGGCAGGAAGAACAGGCTGACCGTGCCGATCCACAGGCCCCAGCGATAGACATTGGCGCGGTTGATCAGCGCATCGCCCGGTTGCAGCCACATCCAGTCGTCGAAGCGCACGCGCCAGCGGTCGCCGCCCACCTTCAGCGCCATCTCGTAGGTCCAGTTCAGCGCGTTGCCGGCCGACCGCCCGACCGCCGTGCCGATCACGTCGTCGGCCAGCCCCTCGTAATGGCCCTCCGCCGTCCTGGCGATGCGCCAGACCCGGCGCTCGGTCTCGCCGTCGGCATAGAGGAAGCGCTCGTCCAGCACCAGTTCCCGGCCGTCCCACTGCCCGTCGATGGTCACGGTGAAGCTGCGGCGCAGGGTGCCGAAGCGGTCCTCGAACACCCCCCAGGCATGGGTGCGCCCGGCGAAATACCGCTCGATCCGCAGTTCGGGCATGTTGGCGGCGAAATCCTCGATCTTCATCGCAAGGGTCCCCCGCTCACGGCTTGCGGAAACGCCAGAGCCCGACATCGATGGTCCCGGCGCGGAACCCGGCCTCGCAATAAGCGAGGTAATAATCCCACAGCCGGCGGAACCGCTCGTCGAAGCCCAGCGCCGCCACCTGCGGCCCGGCCTCCAGGAAGCGCCGCCGCCACTCGGCGCAGGTCCGGGCATAGGAAGCGCCGAAGGTCTCGACATGCTCCACCACCAGCCCGGCCCGCTCCGCCTCGGCCCGCAGGGCCGACGGGCAGGGCAGCAGGCCGCCGGGGAAGATGTGGCGCTGGATGAAGTCGCAGCGGCGGCGGTAGGACGGGAAACGCGCGTCGTCGATGGTGATCGCCTGCACCACCGCCGCCCCGCCGGACACCAGCCGGTCGCGCAGGGTGGCGAAATAGCGCGGCCAATGCTCCTCCCCCACTGCCTCGATCATCTCGATGGAGACGATGCGGTCGAAGCTGCCGCCGGCATCCCGGTAATCCGTCAGCCGCAGATCGACCCGATCCGCCAGCCCGGCGCGATCGACGCGGCCGCGGGCGAAGGCGAGCTGCTCCGCCGACAGGGTCAGCCCGGTGACCGAGGCGCCGAAGCGGCCGGCCAGATGCTCCGCCATGCCGCCCCAGCCGCAGCCGATCTCCAGCACCCGGTCGCCGGACCGGAGTTGCAACAGCTCGGCGACGCGGGCGATCTTGGCGTCCTGTGCGTCCTCCAGGCTCTGGCCCTCCCGCCCGTAGAGGGCGGAGGAATAGGTCATGCCGGGGTCGAGCCACAGGCGGTAGAAGTCGTTGCCCAAATCGTAATGGAAGGCGATGTTGCGGCGGCTGCCGCGGCGGGAATTGGCATGGCTGCGGTGGAAGAGCCGGTTGGCCAGCGCCGCCGCCGGGAGGCCCTTCAGCGCATTTCTCTTCGAAGCGCCGCCGAGTTCCCCCTCGTTGCGGATCGCCAGTTCGATCAGCGCCGGCAGGTCGCCGGTGCGCCACAGCCCGTCGCCATAGGCCTCCGCCATGCCGATACCGCCGCCCAGCAGCAGACGCCGCGCCGCCGCCCCGTCCAGCAGGGTCAGGTCGGCCCGCGGCCCCTGGGCTGGATCGCCGACGCCCATCGTCCGCCCGTCGGGCAGGCGCAGGGTCAGCTCGCCCCGGCGGATGCGGCCGGCCATCCTCGCCAGCCCGGCGGTCCACAAATCCCCTCCGGTCAGCAGCCGCAGCCATCGGGGCTGCCGTCGGAGCGTGCTTGCAGCGATGTCGGTAGCCATGTCGGTCATGGACGGAAAGCCTTCTCGGAAACAGTCGGGATCGCGCTTTTCACGATTGTGACGGGGTTGGCGGGGGCCGGCGGGCGCGGGCGGATCGCCAGCCCCATGCGCCACAGATGCAGCGCCTCCCAATGGATGCCGGCCACCACCTTGGCGGTCATCAGCGGATGGCGGGCCCAGGCGCGCAGGATGGCGCCGTCGGTCAGCTCCACCCGCCGGGCGGTCAGTGTGGCGTGCAGCACCGGCCCCTCGGCATCGGTCTGGCGGATCGACACCGCCATCGGCTCCCCGGCCAGCCCGCCGGGCGGACGGATGCGGAAGTGATAGGCGGTCTCCATATCCATGAAGGGCGAGACGTAGAAGCCCTTGTCGCAGCGCTGGCGCACCAGCCCGTCCGGTCCGGCCGCCGCCGGGATCAGGTAGGCGTGGCGCTGCCCGAAGGTGTTGGACACCTCGTGGATGATGGCGGCGAGCGTCCCGTCGCGGCGGTGGCAGAACCAGACGCAGAGCGGGTTGAAGACGAAGCCCAGCACCCGCGGGAAACAGAGCAGCCGGACCGGCCCGCCCCCCTCGATCCCGGCGGCGGCGAGCTGGCCCTCGGCCCAGCCCTTAAGGTCCTGGCTCATCCCGCCCAGCGGCCCGAAATCGCGGTCGCGGAAGCCGAGCAGTCCGAAACGATTGTGGGCGAACAGCCGCAGGTCGCGGTCAAGCCGGGGAAGCTCGTCCAGATCGGCCAGCAGGCTGAACACCCGGTAGGACAGCCGGTGCCGCACCGGCTTCACCCGGTGGTGCATCACGCTGCCGACATAGAGGCCGGAGGCGAAGGGCCGCACCTCCATCACACCGCCTCCAGCGCGGCGGCACGGGCGCCCGGCACCGGTCCCACATGGATGCGGCCGGACGGGTTCGCCACCGTCCAGGGCCGGGGCAGGCCGCCCAGAGCCTCCGCCACCGCAAGTCCGGCCTGCGCGCCGTCCTCGTGGAAGCCGGCGCCGAAATAGGAGCCGGCGAACCAGGTCCGCCGCTGCCCTTGCAGGCTCCACAGCTGTTTCTGCGCCGCCAGCGCCGCCATCCCGAAGATGGGGTGGTCGTAAAGGACGCTGCGCAGGATGCTGCCCTCGCGCGGCGGGCGCACCGGGTTCAGCGTGACGAACAGGTCGCGCTCCCGGGGCAGGAAGCCTTGCAGGCGGTTCATCCAGTAGCTGACGCAGACGGCGTCGCGCCCATTGTCGCCCTGCTCGGCCAGATAATTCCAGCTCGACCACACCGCCCGGCGCTTCGGCATCAGGGAGGCGTCGCTGTGCAGGATGGCAAGGTTGCGCTCATAGCCGAAGGCTCCCAGCAGCCGGCATTCCTCCCCGTCCGCATCCTCCAGCAGGGCCAGCGCCTGATCGGCATGGGTGGCGATCACCGCATGGTCGTGGGCGCGCACCGCACCGCGGCGGTCGCGCACCAGGACACGGCCCCCCTCGCGGACGATGCCCTCCACCGCACAGTTCAGGCGCAGGGCGCCGGGCATGTCGGCCAGGATGCGGTCCACATAGCTGCGGCTGCCGCCCTCCACCGTGCGCCAGACGGGCCGGCCCTTGATCTTCAGCAGGCCGTGGTTGTCGCAGAAGCGGAGGAAGGCGGCGGCGGGATGGTCGCGCATCGCGACGGCCGGGGTCGACCAGATCGCGGCGGCCATGGGCAGCAGGTGGTCGCGGACGAAGGCGTCGGAATAGCCGCCGCGGTCCAGCACCTCGCCCAGCGTCAGCGTCTCCGCCGCCGGGCCCTTCTGCAACTCCGCCAGCAGCCCCGGCGCCTCGCGGTAGAAGCGCATCAGGTCGGCCAGCATCCGCCAGAAGCGCGGCCGCAGCAGGTTGCGCTTCTGCGCGAACAGGGTGGCGAGCGAGCTGCCGGCATATTCCACCCGCCCGCCGTCCAGCGAGGCGGAAAAGCTCATGTCCGTCGCCCGCGTTGCCACGCCCAGATGGTCGAACAGCGCCACCAGATTGGGATAGCAGGGCTCGTTGTAGACGATGAAGCCGGTGTCGACCGGACCGGCGCCGTCCGCCTCCACCGTGTTGGCGTGGCCGCCCGGCCGGTCCTCCTTCTCGTAGAGGGTGACGCGGTGCGACTTCGACAGCAGCCACGCCGCCGACAGTCCGGCGATGCCGGCGCCGATGACGGCGATGTCGAGCGGGGCCGGCGGGCTGGTCTCGGGCGGTGAATGCGGCATGGGGTGGCCCTCTTTGGGGGGACTTGGCGGTAATCGGCCAGGGTTTCGACGATGGTTTCGACGATGTCCGGGGCCGCACTCTATCCGGATTGGGTAGGCTCGGCTTGTGATCGGGATACGGAGGCGGATCGCGGTTGGATCATCGCCACGCCCGCGCTTTCCCGCCACCCGGCCGGATGAACAAAAAGACAAGGGGCGGCAGTGATCCGAAGCGCAGGCGTCGGCGTAAACCCAGCATGATCGCCCCCCTCGCCACTCTTCTGACGCACACCGCCGGAGCGGACCGGGCCAAGCCGGATATGGCCAAACCGGACCGGGCAAAAGCCGGGCTGGCGGCACGCGGCTGCGACGATCCGGCGGCAGCCCGGCTGTCCGCCGATCTGGTCGCGGTGGCGGCGGGGGACCGTCAGGCCTTCGCCCGGCTGTTCGCCCATTTCGCCCCGCGGGTGAAGGCGTACATGCTGAAGCTGGGCATGCCGGCGCAGCGGGCGGAGGATCTGGCGCAGGACACCATGCTGTCGGTGTGGCGCAAGGCCCAGCTCTACGATCCGGCGAAGGCGGAGGCCGCCACCTGGGTCTTCACCATCGCGCGCAACCTGCGCATCGATGCGCTGCGCCGTGAACGGCATCCGGAGGTGTCCGACGACGAGCTGCTGGAGCATGAGGACGACCGCCCGCCCGCCGACGAGCTGCTGGACGGCGACCGCCGTGCCCGCCGCCTGCGCGGTGCGCTGGCAGCGCTGACGCCGGAACAGGCGGAAGTGGTTCGGCTGTCCTTCTTCGCCGACCTTGCACATCCGGCCATCGCCGAACGGCTGGACGTGCCGCTGGGCACAGTGAAATCGCGCCTGCGTCTGGCCATGGCCAAGATCCGCAAGGCGTTGGGAGACGACGACCGATGACCGCCAATCACCCCGATGCCGCCCCGGCCCTCCTGCCGAACCACCATCCCAGCGATGCGTTGCTGGTGGCCTACGGTGCCGGCAGCCTGGGAGAGGGGCTGTCGCTGGCCGTGGCGGTCCATCTCGCCCATTGCCCCGACTGCCGCGCCACCCTGGCGGAGGTGGAGGCGCTGGGCGGCGCCCTGCTGGAGGATCTGCCGCCGGCCCCGCTGGAGAGCCTGTCGCTGGCCGCCACTCTGGACCGGCTGGACCGGGAGGAGGCGCCGGCCAATCCCTGCAAGGCCCTGCGCCTCAAGCCGCAGTGGAGCAAGCCGAAAGCCGCCTTCGCGCCGCAACCGGCGACGGGTTTGCCCCGTCCGCTGCGGGCCTATGTCCCCGCTCTGAACGGCCTGTCCTGGCAGCGTCTGGCCCCCGGCGTGCGGCGGGTGGAACTGCTGCCGCGTACGGCGTCCGGCGGCGCGGCGCAGCTTCTGCGCATCGCGCCCGGCACCGCCCTGCCCCACCACGGCCATGGCGGGCTGGAGCTGACCGTGGTGCTGAGCGGCCATTTCGCCGATGAACTCGGCCGCTATGGACCCGGCGATCTGGCGGAGGTCGATGGCGACACCAACCACCAGCCCATCGCCGACAGCCACCGCGACTGCGTCTGCCTGATCGCGACCGACGCGCCGCTGCGCTTCACCGGCCTGATGGGCCGGCTGATGCAGCCCTTCATCGGGCTGTAGCGGCAGCTCACCCGGCGTCACGCAACGGCGGCCATCGGCGTCAGGCCGTGGGTCAGGCGCTCCACCTCGCGCTCGAACGCCTCCCGGTCGGCGTCGGACAGATCGAACTTCACGTGCAGCCGGCCGCGCTCGCTGGACTTGACCCGCGCCGTGAGCGGCCGGGACACCCCGTCGATGCGAAGGGTCACCATCCCGCCGGTGGCATGCCCGCCGGTGACTTGGTCGGGAGCGCCGGTCAGCATGGCGCCGCCCGCCGACAGGTTGGCGACGACTGCACGCACCGGGCCGGCGCCGGCGACCTCCAGACCGCAACCCATCGACACGGCGAAACGCGGGCGCTGGCGGCGGTCGACATCGCTGGTGGCGGTTCGCACCACGCGGATGAGCACGTTGCGCAGGGCGTCGATGCCGCCGGCGACGTCGTCCGCCACCGCCCGCACCTCGCCGGCGCGGTTCTGGGTGGAGTCGGCCTCGGCGGAAACGCGGCCGATGCGCAGCGACACCTCCTTCGCCGCGTCGCTGGTCTGGCTGACCGAGCGGGCAATCTCCTGGGTCGCCGCCGCCTGCTCCTCCACCGCGGCGGCGATGGAGGAGGAAATCCCGGCCACCTCGTCGATGGTTTCCGCCACCTCGCCGACGACGCCGACGGCCGATGCGGTCACCGACTCCACCTCCGCGATCAGCGAGCCGATCTCCTCGGTGGACCGCGCGGTCTGGCTGGCGAGGTTCTTCACCTCGTTCGCCACCACGGCGAAGCCCCGCCCGGCATCGCCGGCCCGCGCCGCCTCGATGGTGGCGTTCAGGGCCAGCAGGTTGGTCTGGCTGGCGATGTCGCCGATCAGCCGGGCGACGGCGCCGATGCGCTCGACCGACACCGACAGCCGCTCGATGGTGGAGCGGGCCAGCCCCGCCCGCTCCACCGCGCGGCCGGTGACCTGGGTGGCGGTCGATACCTGCATGCCGATGTCGCCGATGGAGGCCGACAGCTCCTCCGTCGCGGCGGCGACGGTCTCGGCGTTGCTCAACGCCTGCTGGGCGGCGGCGGCGACATTCTGGGCGTTGTCGCTGACCTGCACCGCCGATTCCGCCATGGCGCCGGCATTGCCGCTCATGCGGCTGGTCCGTTCGGCGACATGATCGACGGCGACGCGGGTCTCGCGCTCCACCTTCTCGGCCATCGCCTCCAGCGCCTGGCGCCGCTCCTCCTCGCCCCGGCGGCGGGTCTCCTCCTGGGCAAGGCGCAGCCGGGCATTCTCCCGCGCGCCCTGCTGGAAGACGCGGACGGTGTCGGCCATGTGGCCGATCTCGTCCCGGCGCTCGTTCAGGCCGACCTCGACGTCCAGGCTGCCGCCGGCCAGCGCCACCATGGCGCGGCGCAGCCGCTCCAGCGGACGGATCATCGCCGCCTCCAGGAAGACGACGCAGGCCGAGGCCATCAGCAGGATGACCAGCCCGGCGCCGATCAGGGTCCAGCGCAGCCCGTCGGCCGCCTCCCGCACCGCCCCGATGCCGCCGGTCAGCTCCTTCAGCCGGTCGGCGCTGAGGGCGACGACGCTGGCGCCCAGCGCCTCCATGCTGTCGCCCATGGCGTCGGCGACGCTGTCGAACTCGCTCATGATCCGGTTGCCGGCCTCCGGCCCGCCGTCGATATAGGCCTGCGCCATGCGCCGCCCCATCTCGTAATAGGGACCGAAGGCCTTGCGGGCGCGTCCGATCTCGTCGACCACCTGGGGCAGGGTCAGCGCCTGCGCCAGTTCGGTGGCCCTGGCGCTGTGCTCCTCGAACCGGCGGGCATAGTCGGCGGCCTTTTCCGGACCGTCGTTCATGCCGTCCAGCCCGCGGGTGGCGGACACGTCGGTCAGCCACTGCTGCGTCTGCACCACGTCGAACCGGATTTCCCCGACCAGCGAAACCAGGGGGATGACGCTGCCGACGAGGTCATGCGTGTCGTGCTGCACCTCCGACAGATGGTCGGTCTGCCGGTTCATGTCGCGCATGGTGAGAACCGAGGACAGGCCGACCGCGGCGAAGACGAACACCGCGACCGCCACGACCTTCGCCCGGATCGAGATGGCGTGGAGAATATTGCCGGCAGGCATCATGATTAAGGACTTTGCTCGTTAAGAGTACGAATGATCGTCAAAGAGAGATACTGCACACTCTAGACTATCCACATCATTCGGTCATCGAAAATACTTTTTGCCGGATGCATATCCGACGCGGATATGCCTCTCTTCTTGAGAAACTCTATGAAATCTCTTCGGAAATAAAGCAACGGCCGGCAGAGCTTTCGTTGCGTCAGGCCGTTTCCTGCTCCATCGCGGCATCGTCCGCCGGCTGGAACCGGGACGCCAGGGCGTCCAGCGTGGCCTCGGCGACACCCTCCAGCGCTTCGCAGTGCGGGTCTCCGGCCGTCCAGCCGCCATGGTCGAGCGCCCGCTGCTCCAGCAGCGAAGCCAGGCGGCTCAGGCGCACGGCGCCGATGTTGGCGGCCGTTCCCTTCAGGGTGTGGGCGATGCGGACCGGCGGCACGGCGCGCCCCTCCCGCCCGGCCGCGGCGCGGATGGCGGCCACGCTGTCGCTCACCGTCCGACGGAAGGCGACCACCGTCTGCGCCCAGGCCTCCTCGCCGATCACCGCGCGCAGCGACGAGGCCTGCCCGTCGTCCAGCAGCGGCACCGCGCGCCAGGCCTCCGCTTCGGACGGGGCGGGCGACGGGGTTGCCGGGGACGCGGATGCCAGGGGCGCCCGCGGCGGCAGGCCGGAGTCCCCCCATGTCCCGCCGGCCGCCCGCGACGCAGCCACCGAGGCCAGCACGTCGAACAGGTCGGCCGACACGATGGGCTTGGTCAGATAGGCGGTCATGCCGGCGGCGAGATATTCGGCGCGGTGGCCCGGCATGACGTTGCCGGTCAGCGCCACGATGGGCAGGCGGGCAGCCTCACCCGGCATGGTGCGGATGTGCCGGGTCGCGGTGACCCCGTCCATCACCGGCATCTGCACGTCCATCAGGACGAGGTCGAAACCGCCCTCATCCACCAGACGCACCGCCTGCAAGCCGTCCTCCACCGCGGTCACGCGATGGCCGGCGCGGCGCAGCATGGTGACGACGATGTCGCGGTTGATCTCGTTGTCCTCGGCGACCAGGACATGCAGGCCGGCCGGCTGCGCGGTTCCGCCCGCCACCCCGTCCCCTGCCGCCGGCACCGGTTCCGGAGCGCAGGGCACGGTCAGCACCCCCGCCGACGGATCGGCGGCGGGTTCGCAGCGGACGGTGAACCAGAAGGTGCTGCCCTTGCCCTCGGTGCTGACCACGCCGATGCGCCCGCCCATCAGCGTCACCAGCTCCCGGCTGATCGCCAGCCCCAGCCCGGTGCCGCCGAAGCGCCGGGTGGTGGAACTGTCGGCCTGGGTGAAGCGGCGGAACAGGGTCTGCTGCACATTCTCCGGAATGCCGATTCCGGTGTCGACCACCTCGAACCGCAGGAAGAAGCCGCCATCTGCCGCCAGCGCCGCCGCTCCCTTTCCGGCCCCCTCCAGCGCGACCCGCACGGACACGCCGCCCCGGTTGGTGAATTTCAGCGCGTTGCCGACCAGATTGACCAGCACCTGCCGGATGCGGCGCAGGTCGGCCCGCACCCGGTCGGGCACGGCGGACGCCACCTCCCGCGTCAGGATCAGGCCGCGGCCGCAGGCGGTCGGCTCCAGCAGGTCGATGCTGTCGCCCAGCACGGCGCGCAGCTCGAAATCGACCGGCTCGACCTCCGCCTTGCCGGCCTCCAGCTTGGACAGGTCGAGGATGTCGTCGATGATCTGCAACAGCGCGTTGCCCGACCGGTTGGCGACGTCCAGAAGCTGGCGCTGTTCCTCGTTCAGGTTCGGCCCCTCGACCAGGGCGAGCGCTCCCAGCACCCCGTTCATCGGCGTGCGGATCTCGTGGCTCATGGTCGCCAGGAACTCGCCCTTGGCGCGGTTGGCCTGATCGGCGGCCTCCTTGGCGCGGCGCAGGCTGGCCTCGATCTCGCGCTGGGCGGTGACGTCGCGGAGCGCGCCGGTGACGTACCGGCGGTCGCCCTCGCGCCAGCCGGCCAGGGTCACCTCCAGCGGAAACTCGCTGCCGTCCTTGCGGCGGCCGGTCAGTTCCCGGATCTCCGAGCGCGGCGCGGAGGCATCGCTCTCGCGGTAGGTGGCCAGCAGCCCGTCATGGACGGCGCCCATCGCGGTCGGCATCAGCCGGGTCATCGGTCCGCCGACCATGTCGGCCGCGCGGTAGCCGAACAGCCGTTCCGCCGCACGGTTGAAGGCATCGATGGTGCCATGCTCGTCGATGGTGACGATCGGCTGGCCGACCGCCTCGAACATGGCGCGGTAGCGCGCCTCGCTGGAGGCCAGCCGGTTGGCGGCCAGCTCCCGCTCGGTGATGTCGGTGGCCGAGCCGCGATAGCCGCGGAACTCCCCGCTCTCCTCGAAGATCGGACGGCCGCTGACGCTGAAATAGCGCAAGCCCGCCGCCGTCATCACCCGGTAGCGGAAGTTCCGGAACGGCTCCCGCCGCTCCATCGCCTGACGGTGCTGCTCCCACTTGGGCGCATCCCCCGGTTCGCGCAGCGCGACATCCTCCCGCCTGAGGCCGATGGGCAGCGTGCCGTTGACGACATGCGGAACCAGCGGCCCGGCCAGATTGGAGAAGCGCAGGTCGGCGTCCATCTCCCAGAACCAGTCGGACGCCGTTTCCGCCTGATCGCGGAACCGCTCCTCGCTCTGGGCCAGCTGGCGGGCCAATGCGGCGAGCCGCGCCGTCTGCCGCGTCGCCAGCAGGGCCAGCCCGATCAGCCCGGCGCTGCACGCCGCCGCCGCCAGCAGATAGACCCGCTGCCGCCGCCGCGTGTCGGCCAGGAAGGAGCCCTCGTCGAACGCCGTGGTGACGATCAGCGGATAGGAGGCCAGGGTGCGGAAGGATTGCAGGCGCGGAATCCCGTCGATCACGCTGGCGGTGCGCACGAAGCCGCTGGGCCGGAGGCGCGCCATCTGCAGGGTCGGCGATTCGCCGACGTCGCGCCCGACGATGCGGTCGTTCATCAGCGAGCGGGCGCGCAGGATACCGTCGGTGCCGACGATCGCCACCGCCCCGTTGGGGCCGACATCCAGCTCCTCCAGCGAACGGCTGAAATAGAAGGGGTCCATCGACGCGACCAGCACCCCGGCGAAGCTGCCGTCGCTGTTGCTGATGCGCCGCGTCAGCTGGATCGACCATTTGCCGGAGGCGCGGCCGAACACCGGCTTCCCGATGAACAGGCCGGCGGCCGGGTTGTTGGCATGGACGCGGAAATGCTCGCGGTCGGCCAGATGGATGCGGACCGGCGCATCCTCGACGCTGGTGTGGATGAGGTCGCCATGCTCGTCGATCACCGCCAGCTGGACCAGGATGCTCGAACGCTCCACCGCCTGCCGCAGCATCTGGGTGATGCCGTGGGTCCAGTTGTCGCCATGCTCGTGGTAATCGTCGATCAGGAACAGCAGGATCTGGTCGGCCTCGGCGATGGTTCGGGTCGCCTGCTCGGCGACCACGCGGGCAAGGTTGCCGCTGTCGCGCTCGGCCCGCGCCATCGCCTCGGCATCGTCGTAATGGGCCAGCGTCAGGGCCGCCGCCCACAGTCCGGCGGCGATCACCAGGGTCGCCGTCCAGATGGCGGCGATGAAGCCTTGCAGATGAAGGCGTCCACGCATCAGCGCCGCCCTCCGGCCAGCCCGTCCCCGCTTTCCTCCCCGCCGCCCGTCCGGCTGCCGCCGGCGGCGAGCGCCGCCACCCCGCGCGCCAGCCGCGGCAGATCGACCGGCAGCGGCAGCAGAAGGTCGGCCGGTCCGCCGGCCTCGACATGAAGCGGGACGGCGCCAGCCCCCGGAAACTCCGCGCCGGCCGCGCCGTAGAGCACGCAGAGCAGGTCCGGCCGCAGCGCCTTCAGGCGGCCGGCCAGCGCAAGGCCGGCGGGAAGCGCGCTCAGCCCCGGACCGATGACCACCGCATCGAAGAAGCCCGGCTCGTCGGCGACGACGTCCAGCGCATCGCGGAGGTCGTCGCAGACCGACACCTCGAATCCCTGCCGTTCCAGTCCGGTCTGGAACCGGTCTCCGGACGCCGGGTCGGCATCGACGACCAGAACCTTGCAGGCCGGCGCGGAACTGCGCGGCGCCGGACCCGGCACCTGCCGGGGCGGCAGCGGCGGTGCCTGCTGCGGCTGCTGTGGCGGCGCGTTCTCCGGTTGCGGTGTCGCCACCTTGGCGGTGCGGAGCGGCGCCGGGGCGCCGGGAATGTGCAGCCGCACCGCCGTCCCTTCCACCGGGTGGGTCAGCAGGCTCAACCCGCCGTCATGGAGCCGCGCGGTCAGCAGGGCTGCCGGCCAGGAGGCGCCCTCCTCCCGCTCCGACTGGCCGCGGCGGTAGCAGGCGCGGGCGGACAGCAGCGGGTCGACCAGCATGGACAGCACGTCGTCGGCCAGCGGCGGACCGTCGACCCGCAGTTCGAACAGGATGTGCGGTCCGCAGCGCGGCGTCAGGAGCGGCCGGACGGTCCAGCCGGCGGCGTCCCGATCCGGATCGTCCTGATCCGCAACCGGTTCCGATCCCAACCCCGCCCCAAACTGCGCCCCAAACTGCGCTGGAACCGAGGCACGCAGGCAAAGCCGGGCATCGCCGGCCCGGCCGGAGGTGGCGAGGATCTCCGCCGCCAGACCCGCCAGGGTCCGCGCCAGCAGGACGGCGTTGCAGACCGGATCGGGCACGCCGGGATCGTGGCGGACGGCCAGACTGCCCGGCTGCACCGGAACGGTCCGCAGCAGTGCAGCCGCCTCGTCCAGAATGCCGGCGGCCCGCTCGGGTTTCAGCGGGACCGGCTCCATCCTTGCGGCCGACACCAGCCTGCGCAGGCCGGGACCGACGCGGGTCACCGCCGTCAGGACACGGCTGGCATAGTCGGCCTGGGGCGAGTCCGCGGGCAGGTCGCTGACCAGGAAGTCGGCATAGCCCGAGACCGCGCCCAGCGCATTGTTCATGTCGTGGACGATGGCGCAGGCAAGCTCGGCACGGACGTCCATCGCCGCCAGCTGCTGGCTGCGCAGCCGCTCCGCAGCCTGCCTGTCCCTTTGGCGCAACGCCTCTTCCAGCGCGGCGATGCGGACGGTGGCCCCGGCGGCCATGTCGGGGGCCGGCCGCTCCGGCGGCGTCGCCGGGCCAGGGAAGGGGACGGGGGACGGGACGGAAAACGGCGTGGATTCCGCCACCTTGTCGCGCGCGGCCTTGCGGCGCCCGGCATTCCAGGCCGACAGCAGCGTCAGCCCGGCCGCCGCAGCGCAGCCGGCAGCCATCAGCGGAAGCGCCAGGGGCGCCGCCTCGCGCAGTGGGTCGAGCGCGGACAGCAGAAGCACCGCGGCACCGCACAGCGCCGAGATGGCGGGCGCCGCGATGGAGGGCGCACCGGCGGCAGGTACGGCGGCGGGCGCGGCGCGGACCGTTTGCGGAGCGGGCATAGAATGGTCGGATGGGCTCATCGGCGACTCGGAATACGGCCCCATTTTGCGGCCCTGTAGCGGTTACGCCCATCTCTGCCGCACCGGACGAAGGCGTGTGACGAGAGGAGGTGACCATACCAGAACGGCCGGCCTCCCGCTGCTGGGACCAGCCCTATGCGGCAAGCGGTCTTCCCGGCGCGCCTGCCGGAGTCAGGATGACGCTTCGTTCAGGCTGCGCGACAAGAGGCCGGCCTGCTGGGCGCGGCGCACGGCGTCGGTACGGTTGCGGGCCCCCAGCTTGCGCAGGATGCGGCGGGTGTGCAGCTTGACCGTCACCTCCTGAAGGCTGAGGTGACGCCCGATCTCCTTGTTGGTCGCCCCGGTGGCGAGCATCGACAGCACCTGCTGCTCCCGGTCGGTCAGGGGCGAGGACGGTGCCCCCTCCCCGTCCAGCGGCGCTCCGTCGGCCTCCTCCGCCTCGTCGATGTCGAGCGACAGGTCGGTCATGTGCAGCAGGTCGAGCGCCACGCATTTCGGCACGAAGCTGCCGCCTTCGGCCACCAGGCGCAGGGCCTGGGCCAGGATGCGGCGCGGCGTCGTCTTCGGCAGGAAGGCTTCGGCGCCGCAGCGCAGCACCTCCAGGGCGGTCAGCGCATCCTCCGCCCCCGTCACCACGGCGACCGGCCCCTGGACCCCCGCCTGACGAAGCACGGCGATCGGATTGCCTCCCTCCGCACCGGGCATCCGCCAGTCGAGCACGATCAGGTCATAGCGGAAAAGCATGGCGGGGCTGCCGTCGGCCGATGCCGGCGCCGTAGGCAATTCCAGAAGCGAGCCGATGCAGCCGATTTCCGCATCCGGCCAAGCCTGACGGACCGACAGCTCCAAGGCGTCCCGGAACAAGGGATGGTCGTCCGCCACCAGGATCTTCATCAACCAGCCTCCGCCACCCTCGGCAACCATTCATCCCATAGTATCAAGATTTTCTGTTATACTGGCCGAAATCTTAAGTTTTCGTGGCTTCCGTACATTTCACGCCAGTCATAATTGCATGACGGTCATACTTCCCCGCCTCCACCCGGTACCGCATCTTCATGGATGCGGGATAATATCCCCACTATCCCATTTCCCGTCTCCGCTATCCCAGACACAGCGGGTGCGCGCGCCGGTAGCCGGTTATGGTGACGCTTAGCGATTTCTCTCCAGCGCGGCCCGACGGTCACGCGGCGGATCACGGAAGCGGCAACCATGGAAATGACCCTCTTCGAGCTGCGGGGCCTGCCCACCCCCTCCCCGACCACCGAATCCGCCGCGTCCATCCTGCTGGTCGACGACGACCCCGACTTCCGCGGGATGGTGCGCATCGCCTTCCAGCGGGCCGGCTACACCGTGCACGAGGCCGAGAACGGAAACGCGGCACTGGCCATCATGGAACGGCATGCGGTGGATCTGGTGGTGACGGACATCATCATGCCGGAGGCCGACGGGTACGAGATCATCCTGCGGCTGAAGGCACAACAGTCGCGCCCGCCCCTGATCGCGGTGACCGGCGGCAGCGTGCGCCTGCGGATGGAGCTGCCGGGAATGGCCCGCCTGCTGGGGGCCGAGGCGGCCTTCGAAAAGCCGGTCGACCTGAAGGCCCTGCTGGCCGAGGTCGGCCGCCTGCTCGCCGCCCGCAAGGACAGCGGCCGGGAAGGCGACGCCGTAAGATGAACATCCTCATTGTCGACGACGACCGCACCAATCTGTTCATCATGGCCGCCATCGTCCGCCGCCTGGACGATGCGGAGCCGGTGACCATGGAAAGCCCGCTGGAGGCCGTCGAATGGCTGCGCGGGAACGAGCCGGACCTGATCCTGCTGGACCAGATGATGCCGGACATGGACGGCATCGAGCTGCTGCGCCACATCCGCGACGATGCGCGGCTGGACACCGTGCCGGTGGTGATGATCACCGCCAACACGGCGGTCGACATCCGCGTGCGGGCGCTCGACGAGGGCTGCAGCGATTTCCTGACCAAGCCGGTGGTCGTGCCGGAGGTGCAGGCGCGCCTGCGCAACCTGCTGGCCCTGCGCCACAGCCGCGCCCTGCTGCGCGACCGCGCCGCCCTGCTGGCTGCGGAGGTCGAGCGGGTGACCGCCGCCCTCCAGCGCCAGGGGGAGGAACTGGTCACCCGCCTGTCGCGCGCCGCCGAATACCGCGATCCGGAGACCGGCGCCCACATCGAGCGGATGGCGCTCTATTCGAAACTGGTCGCCGAAGCGGCCGGCTGCGGCGGCGCCTTCGCCCAGGAGCTGATGAAGGCAGCGCCGATGCACGACATCGGCAAGATCGCCATCCCGGACATGATCCTGCTGAAGCCGGGACGCCTGTCGCCGGAAGAGATGACGGTGATGCGGCAGCACGCCGCCATCGGCCACCGCATCCTGGCGGACAGCCCCATCCCGCTGCTGCGGCTGGCGGCGGAGATCGCGCTCAGCCATCACGAGAAGTTCGACGGCAGCGGCTATCCCAACGGTCTGGCCGGGCCGGACATCCCGCTGTCCGGCCGCATCGTCGCCATCGCCGATGTGTTCGACGCCCTGACCTCCACCCGCCCCTACAAGCGGTCCTGGAAGCTGGAGGAGGCACGCGCCTACATGGTGGAGAACCGCGGCGGCCATTTCGACCCGGCGCTGCTGGACGCCTTCCTGTCGCGCTGGGAGGACGTGTGCAGGATTCACCACGAGAACGCCGAAGACTTGTCCGAACTCGTTCCCGAAGCGATTCATCACTGAAGAGGCGCGGCTGACAGGACGTGCCTGAACGGGCGCGAGGGCCGGTGAGGCCCTCGTTTCACGACCCGCCCTTGATCCAACCTGCCCTCAGTTCACGATCCGCCAGGTCCCGTCGGACTGGAGGCAGGCGGTGCCGTAGACCGGTTGCGGCCGGCCGCCGACCATGGCGCTGCTCTGGTATTCGCGGCATTGCTGGCCGCTTCGCGAATAATAGACCGGTCCGGCCGGATCGGCGCCGATGGTGCCCGGCGGCGGTGCATAATATTGCACCGGCGGCGGCGCGTAGACGACCGGCGGCGGCGCGTAATACTGCACCACCGGCGGCGGGGGCGCGTAATAGCGGTACGGATGGTAATAGCCATAGGCCGGGAAAATCGGTCCGACGCCGATGCCGACCGATACCGACGTGCGCGCCTGTGCCGCACCCGGAACGGACATCACGGCAGCTGCGGCGGCAACCGCCAGCATCGCAGCACCCAGGGCGACCGCCCTCCGCACCGTCTTCATCTTTGTCTCCCGGCCTCTATCTCCCGGCACGCGGAAACCGTCCCGCCGGCCGCCTGAGATATGGCGCCATCATACACCGGTCCCGCGGCGCATCACAGAGGCTGCGCGCGGAGGCCGTATGCAGGACTGTCAGATGTCGAGCGGCAGATTGTCCGGGTCGAAGCCCAGCTGCTCCACGATGGCGCGGGCGAGCGGAATGCTGGTCTCGAACCGCCATTCGGCCATGCCGGGACGGTATTCCGACACGTTGGGGCGGCCATTGGCGAAGCGGCGCGGATGCAGCTCGTACCAATAGATGTCGTTGAGGCCGACACCCTGTTCCTTCGCATAGGCCTCGGCGATGCGGGGCCAATCGTTCACGGCCGGCTGGGGCACCCCGGCCGCTTTGGCGATGTCGGTCTGTTCCAGGAAGGCGACGATGCGCTTCCCCTCGCGCTCGAAATCGGCGACCCGGATGGTGACGGGCTGCTTTCCTTCACGCTGATAGGTCCACTCGCGGTTCTTTTCGACCAAGGCCTTATCCACGGCAAATGCTCCGGTTCACTCCTGCAAAGGCTAACCGACAGGCCCGCCTTAATCCAACTGTTCCGTTGCCTTTCCCGAACGGGCACGAGCCTTTGGCCCCTGCGCCGCCGGTCATGGCGGATCAAAGGTTACCAAAGCACGCCGCTTTTTCTTTGTACACGGGAATTGTGACGCCCGGCCTCCGCCGGGCGCCCCTCCTCCCTTCCGCTCATTGCCCTCCGGCCAATCCCCTCCCCGGTTGCTCCCCTCAATATCCCAGCGTCATGCCGTCCGGATTGCGCGGGTCGGAAAAGCCGTACAGACCGTCCTCGCGCAGCTGGATGGTCTGGGTGCGGCCCATCGTCGGTTTCACCGCCACCTTGTGGCCCATCTGCTCCAGCAGGCGGACGGTGTCGGGGCTGAGGCCCTTCTCCACCCGCAGCTCGTCGGGGGTCCACTGGTGATGGACGCGCGGCAGGGCGGCGGCCTCGGCCGGGTTCATGCCGAAATCGATGTGGTCGATCACCGTCTCCATGGTGGTGGTGATGATGCGGCTACCGCCGGGGCTGCCGGTGACCAGCCAGGGCTTGCCGTCCTTCAGCACGATGGTCGGCGACATCGAACTCAGCGGCCGCTTGTAGGGCTGAACGGCGTTGGCGTCGCCGCCGACCAGACCGAAGGCGTTGGGCACGCCCGGCTTGGCCGAGAAATCGTCCATCTCGTTGTTCAGCAGGATGCCGGTGCCCTCGGCAACGATGCCGCTGCCGAAATTGAGGTTCAGCGTGTAGGTGGTGCTGACGACGTTGCCCTGGTTGTCGGCCACCGAGAAATGGGTGGTCTGGTCGCTCTCGTAGGGCGCCGGCTTGCCGGGCTTGATGCTGCCGGCCGGGGTCGCCTTCTCGGGATCGATCTTTGCCGCCAGCTCGTCGGCGTATTTGCGCGAGGTCAGGCCCTTCACCGGCACCTTGGTGAAGTCGGGATCGCCCAGATATTCGGAGCGGTCGGCATAGGCCAGCTTCATCGCCTCCGCCATCAGGTGGATCGACCGGGCGCTGTCGGGGCCGTACTCCTTCAGCGGCCAGCGTTCCAGGATGTTCAGCATCTGGATGATGTGCGTCCCGCCGGAGCTGGGCGGCGGCATCGACTTGACGGTGTAGCCGCGGTAGCTGCCGCTGACCGGCTCGCGCTCCACCACCTTGTAGGCCTTCAGGTCGTCCTTGGTGATGTAGCCGCCGTGGCGAGACATTTCGGCCGCGATCCTGTCGGCGATGGCGCCCTCGTAGAAGGCCTTCGGCCCCTGCTGGGCGATCGTCTCCAGCGAGTTGGCGAGGTCGGCGTTGGCCAGCGTCTCGCCGGCGGTCAGCGGGCGGTTGTCCTTGAAGAAGATGGCGCGGGTGGCGTCCCAGGCGGCCAGATGGTCGCGCTCGACCTCCAGCAGCCCGGCGAGCTGCGGGGTGACGGTGTGCCCCTCGCGCGCCAGCTTGATCGCCGGGGCCAGCACGTCGGCCAGCGTCATCGTGCCATATTTTTCCAGCGCATGGGCCAGCCCGGCGACGGTGCCGGGAATGCCGACCGCCAGATGGGTGTAGAGCGAGCGGTCGGGGACCACCTTGCCCTGCTGGTCCAGATACATGTCGCGGAAGGCCTTGGCCGGCGCCATCTCGCGGAAGTCGATGGCGACGTCCTTGCCGCTCTTGGCGTCATGCACGACCATGAAGCCGCCGCCGCCGATGTTGCCGGCATTGG
Source organism: Azospirillum sp. 11R-A (assembly GCF_049472615.1). Classification (NCBI taxonomy): domain Bacteria; kingdom Pseudomonadati; phylum Pseudomonadota; class Alphaproteobacteria; order Rhodospirillales; family Azospirillaceae; genus Azospirillum; species Azospirillum sp. 11R-A. The sequence goes on from NZ_JBCEBL010000002.1 coordinate 185,583, forward strand.
GCAGCACCACCGCCAGGGCGAAGCCGACGGCCACCGCCGCATCGACCGCGTTGCCGCCGCGCTTGAGGATGTCGATGCCGATCTCGGTCGCCAGCCGGTGCTCGGAGGCCACCATCCCGTTCTGGCTGCGGACGGGATAGAAAATGTTGTAGCCGAGGTCGTAGCGGACCGAAGCCGATGCCAGGGCTGGGGCCGTTGCCGGTGCCGGGGTCGCGGCAGTCTGGGCGGGCGCCGGCACCGGCAGCACCAGGGCGGAGCCGACGCAGAGCGCCGCCACCGCCGCAATGGTGGACCGGGATCGGAAGGCAGGGAACCACATGCGGTGAAACTCCTGAGCGGGACGTCAGGTCGGGGGCTGCTGCCCGGGCCCCGCAGGATGTCACACCCGCGGTCCCCGGTCTTCACCCCGTCGCTGGCCTGCCCAACAATTCACCATCAGGGTTAATTGCGTCACACATTCCCGTGACTGGGCTGCTTCATCCGGTGAAGGGATGGACGCGTCGCGGTGCGGATCAGTAGGTTTCCGCCATGCGCGAATGGTCGACGGCCTGCGACTCGCCATAGGAGCCGCCATGGCCCAGCCGGTCCTGGTGGTCGCCGGACAGGCGGTCCTTGAGCGGGCAATGGCCGCTCATGCCGCGGGCGACCAGCGCGGCGCCGACCAGACCCATGATGGCGCCGGGAATGCTGGCGCCCTTGCGCAGGCCGCCCGCCGCGACGGCAAGGCCGAGACCGGTCGAGACGATGCGCTCGCCCATGCCGAGGTTGGTGTGACCTTCGAAGACGCTGTCGTAGGCGTCGCGGATCGTGGATTGGGCGTTCATGGCTTCTCCGGGGTCTGGAATGGGGTGGGATCGCCCTTCCAACGCCGCCACTCCCCCGATGTTCCCCAAGAGGTCTTCCCGAAGCGCCGCCCTGTCCTCACCCCTCGACCGACGCCATGTCGCGGATGGAACGGACCAGCCGCGACGGTTCGATGGGCTTGGACAGCACGGTCAGCGACATCTCGCGCGCCGCGGCGGTGGAGGTCAGATCCTCGGCATAGCCGGTGACCATCAGGATCGGCGTCTCGTCCTGGCGCGCGCGCAGGGTGCGGGCCATCTCCAGCCCGGTCATCCCCGGCATCATGTGGTCGGTGACGATCACGTCGGGCCGGAACCCATGGTCGAGCAGGGACAGCGCCGCCGCCGCATCGGCCGCCTCGCGCACCGCGAAGCCGGCCTGGGCCAGATAGCCGGCGGTGGCGGAGCGCACCAGCTCCTCGTCGTCCACCAGCAGGATGGCGCAGCCGGCGCCGACCGGCACCGTTTCCGCCACCTTCGCCCTCGCCGGCGGCGGAGGAGGCGGCGGTGCCGCGGCCACCTCCGCCGCCTGCTCGGCGCGCGGCAGATAGAGCGTCACCGTGGTGCCCAGCCCCGGCCAGCTGTCCAGTTCCACCCCGCCGCCGGACTGGGTCGCCAGCCCATGCACCATGCTGAGACCGAGCCCGGTGCCGCGCCCGACCTCCTTGGTGGTGAAGAAGGGCTCGAAGGCGCGGGCGGCGACCTCGGCGGCCATGCCGGTGCCGGTGTCACGCACCCGCAGAACCACATAGTCGCCGGCCGCCAGCCCCTCCACCTGCACCGGCAGCGGACCGGCCCCCGGCAACCGGCTGCCAATCGCCGGATCGCCGGCCGCCGGGCCGGCCACCGTCCGGTTGCCGGCCAGGATCCACAGCGTGCCGCCGCCGGGCATGGCATCGCGGGCGTTCAGCGCCAGGTTCAGCAGCGCCATTTCCAGCTGGGTCGGGTCGATCATCGCCGGCCACAGGCCGGGCGCCACCTCCGTCTCGATCCGCACCGACTGGCCCAGCGTGCGGCCGAGCAGGCGGCTGGTCCGCTCCACCAGTGTCGCGACATCGACCGGGACCGGGCGAAGCTGCTGCCGGCGCGAGAAGGCCAGCAGATGCTGGGTCAGGGTGGCGCCCCGCTCGACCGCCTGCAAGGCCAGCCGGGCCGGGCCGGCGATGCGCTCGTCCTCGGTGCGGCTGTCGATGACATGCAGGTTGATGCCGATGGCCTGGAGCAGGTTGTTGAAATCATGGGCGACGCCGCCGGTCAGCTGGCCGATCGCCTCCATCTTCTGGCTCTGGCGCAGCGCATGTTCGGCCTGCTCCCGTCCCTCCACGGCGCGGCGGGCGGCGTCCATCGCCCGCGTCGCCGCCTCGTAGGCGCTGAACTGGCGGGCCAGCGCCCACAGCGACAGCAGCAGCGCCGCGATGCCGACGGCGCTTGCCGCACCGATGGTCCAGGCCTGGATCCGCCATTTGTCCAGCACGGCATCCAGCCTGCGCGTCACGTTGACGACCAGCGGATAGTCCGCCAGCGCCCGCGTCGCCACCAGACGGGCGCCGTCGTTCAGCCCGCCGGAGGAGAAATAGACGCCGGACTTGGCGCGCTCCAGCACCTTCAGGAAGTGGCGCTGGCCCAGCGGCCGGCCGATGTCCGGCAGCACCGGATGGCGGGCCAGCAGGATGCCGTCACGGCGCCACAGGCTGATGCTGCCGTCGCCATCGGGCTGCAACGCCTTATAGATCCTCTGGAAATAGCTCAGCTCGATGGCGCCCAGCACCAGCCCGACGAAGCTGCCGTCCCGGCCGCTGATGCGGCGGGCCAGATAGACCGTCCAGCTGCCGTTGCCGCGGTTCTGCACCGGTTCGCTGATGTAGGGGGCGGTGGTGTCATGATCGCGCAGATAGGCGAAGTAATCCCGGTCGGCCACGTTGACCGGCGGGATCGGGTAATAACGCGAGAAGTTGATCAGGTGCCCGTCGGCCGCGATCATCGTCACCGCATCCAGCTGCGGCAGGCCGGTGATGCGCGCCCGCAGCATCTGGTGGGTGTCGCGCCCGCCCATCCGGCGGATATACTCCTCCGGCGTGTCGATCCCGTCCGACTTCAGCTGCTCGATGATGGTGGTCAGCACCAGATCGACGCTCTGCGTCGCGCTGGCCGTCTGCTCCGCCAGCGACAGGTTCAGGGTGGACAGTTCGCGCTCCGCCCCCTCCATCTCGCGGTCGCGCATGCTGTCGATGTATTGGACCGTCGCCGCCAGCAGCACGGCGACCGACAGCCCGCCGATCAGCAGCAGGACGCGCAGGGGCCGGCTGGCGCGCAGATGGGCCTGCCAGTGCCTGATCGGCGGAATCGGCATTCCACCGTTCGGCATTCCACCATTCGGTTGCGCAGTCCTATCGGAGGAGATCAAGGCTTGCCTATGGTTTAGGGACGCAACTATCGACCGGAATGATCCGGACGCCATAGCGCCGCGTCAAGCTCATCGAGTTCAATAGGACTCTAATGCGCCTGGTTCCTCCTGCCAGTCCCATCCGATCCCCAATCGGCCCCCGATTGGCCCCCAATTAGCCTATGATCAGGCCCGCGCCCGCACCCGCGCCGGCAGTCTCAGCACCGACAGCGCCAGCCCGGCGAACACCAGCAGCCCGCCGGCCAGCTTCGCCGTGGTGAAGGTCTCGCCCAGCAGCAAGGCGCTGGAGCTCATGCCGAAAATGGGGACGAGCAGCGAGAAGGGCGCGACGAGGCTCGCCGGATAATGCCGCATCAGGAAACCCCAGGCGGCGAAACCGAACAAGGTCGCCCCCGCCGCGATGTAGATCAGCGAGCCGACTCCGACCAATGTCAGGGAGGTGAAGGCATGGGCGATGCGGTCCGGCCCCTCCAGCGCCAGCGACATCGCCAGCAGCGGCAGCGGCGGAACGAGGCTGACCCAGACCATCAGGCTGAACAGGTCGGGGGCCTTGGCCTGCTTCATCACGATGTTCGCCACGCCCCAGGCCGCCGCCGCCGCCAGCGTCAGCCCAAGGCCGAGCAGCGAGTCGCCGGCCGGCATCTCCAGCGCGATCAGCCCGACGCCGGCGAAGGCGACGGCCATGCCGCCGACCTGACGCGGCCCCGGCCGGTCGCCGAGCGCGAAGGCGGCGAAGATGGCGGTAAAGAAGGCCTGCGCCTGCAACACCAGCGAGGCAAGCCCCGCCGGCATGCCGACGTCGATGCCCAGGAACAGCAGCGGGAACTTGACCACGCCCAGCATCACGCCGATGCCGACGACATAGCGCCAGGGCACCGGCGGCCCCTTGCCCCAGCCCAGCACCACCACCGGCAGCGCCGCCAGCGCGAAGCGCAGGCAGGAGAACAGCAGCGGCGGGAAATCGCGCAATCCGACCTTGATCGCGACGAAGTTCAGGCCCCAGACGGCGGCAACCGCCACGGCAAGCAGGATGTGGGAAGCGCGCATGATCCGAAGGCTAAACGGGCCCCGCCGGGCCGGTCAATCGGCGGCGGAGCGCGCGGCCTGCTTGGCTGACCTGCGCGTCAACCCCGCGGGTGGAACCGGCCTCACGACTCCGCGTGCAGGATCCGGCATTCGTCCGATGCGTTGATCGCCCAGGACGATCCCGACAGCAGCATCGTGCCGATATCTCCCAGACCGCTGCTGCGGAAGCTGACGCGGTGGGAGCGGGCGAGCGGTTCCATCTCCTCCAGGAATCCCTTGGTCGGCACGGCGACATAGAGGCTGCCGTTGGAAAGGCCGCGGGCGCTCAGGGACAGGCGCGGCCCCAGGTCGGACATCACCGCCAGATCGTAGCGTTCGCCGGGCTTCACCGTCGCCCCGCTGTCCGACGGGGTGAAGCCCGACAGGATGAAGCCCGATTCGGCGGCGGCGGTGCGGAAGCTGAGGCGCGGGGCGGCGTTCTGGCCGACCGGAATGCCGCGCTCCGCAACGCAGAAGGGCTTGCCGCCGGGGGGCGTGTGGATGGTGACGGTCCAGCCCTTGCCCGAGCTGAAGGGTTTGGACGGCCCGTCCGGCAGCCCGGCCGCGGGCGGGGCCGCGGCCGGCGGCGGCGGCACGGTCTCGCAGGCCGACAGCGCCAGCGCCAACCCGGTCAGCAGCGCCCCGGTCAGCAGGGCCGAAGGCGTCGCCGTCCCGACGGCAGGGCGGTCCCGCAGGGCCAGCCGCAGTCGGACGACGGGTGCAAGGTGCTGCCGATCCATCGCGGCGTCCTCCCCATCCCTGGAACGTGTTGCGGCGACTTCCATACCACGTTCGCATGCCCCCGCGCGACCGTCGCGGGAACCGTCCGGGCTGTGCTAGAACCAGGGGCCCTGTCGCAGCAAGCCCCCGGTTGCCATGCCCCACGCCGACTTCATCCACCTGCGCGTCCATTCCGCCTATTCGCTGTCGGAAGGTGCGATCAAGGTGAAGGAGCTGGTCAAGCTCTGCCTGAAACAGCAGATGCCGGCCGTCGCGGTCACCGACACCGGCAACCTGTTCGGCGCCCTGGAATTCGCGCTGGCCGCGTCCGATGCCGGCTTGCAGCCGATCATCGGCACCGTGCTGGGCATCACCCGCGTCGGCCCGGCCCAGACCAAGCCCGGCCTGCCCGGCAAGGCGGCGGCCACCCCCGACCAGCTCGTCCTGCTCTGCCAGAACGAGGAGGGCTACCGCAACCTCGCGGCGCTGGTGTCCAAAGCCTTCCTGGAGTCGGACCCGCTGGCCGGCCCCCAGGTGACGCTGGACGCGCTGGACGGCCATTCGGCCGGGCTGATCGCGCTGACCGGCGGCCCCGGCGGCTCGGTCGGCCGGCTGCTGCACGAGGGGCAGAAGGATCTGGCGCTCGACGTTCTGGAGCGGCTGAAGCGGCTGTTCCCCGGCCGCCTCTATGTCGAGTTGCAGCGGCACGAGGGCGGGCGCGGCCATTTCGCTGCGGCTGAGAACGCCATCGAACCGGCGCTGATCGACCTCGCCTATGCCCACGACCTGCCGCTGGTCGCCACCAACGACTGCTATTTCGCCACCGCCGACATGTACGAGGCGCACGACGCGCTGATGTGCATCGCCGAGGGCGCCTATCTCAGCCAGGAGGACCGCCGCCGGCTGACCCCCGACCACCGCTTCAAGTCGGCGGAGGAGATGCGGCTGCTGTTCGCCGATCTGCCGGAGGCGCTGGACAACACGGTCGCCATCGCCCGGCGCTGCTCCTTCCTGCTGAAGCCGATCAAGCCGATCCTGCCGCCCTTTGCCTGCGAAGGCGGCCGCACCGAGGACGACGAGCTGCGCGCCCAGTCGCGCGCCGGCCTGGAGATGCGGCTGGAGAAGGTCGTCTACACGCCCGACATGACCCCGGAGCAGCGCGCCGAGACGAGGCGGACCTATTTCGAGCGGCTGGAGTTCGAGCTGGACGTCATCGTCAAGATGAAGTTCCCCGGCTACTTCCTGATCGTGTCGGACTTCATCAAATGGGCGAAGAACCAGGACATCCCCGTCGGGCCGGGCCGCGGTTCGGGCGCCGGCTCCGTCGTCGCCTGGGCACTGACCATCACCGATCTCGACCCGCTGCGCTTCGGCCTGCTGTTCGAACGCTTCCTGAACCCGGAACGCGTGTCGATGCCCGACTTCGACATCGACTTCTGCCAGGACCGCCGCGAAGAGGTCATCCGCTACGTCCAGAACAAGTACGGCTACGACCGCGTCGCCCAGATCATCACCTTCGGTAAGCTCCAGGCCCGCGCCGTGCTGCGCGACGTCGGCCGCGTCCTGCAGATGCCTTACGGGCAGGTCGACAAGATCTGCAAGATGGTGCCGAACAACCCGGCCAACCCGGTGACGCTGCAACAGGCGCTCGACAGCGAGGAGATGCTGCGGCAGGCGCGCGACGGCGACGACACCGTGCGCCACCTGATCGACATCGCGCTGAAGCTGGAAGGTCTCTACCGCCACGCCTCGACCCACGCCGCCGGCGTGGTGATCGCCGACCGCCCCTTGCAGGAGCTGGTGCCGCTCTACCGAGACCCGCGGTCGGACATGCCGGTCACCCAGTTCAACATGAAATATGTCGAACAGGCCGGTCTGGTGAAGTTCGACTTCCTCGGCCTCAAGACGCTGACCGTGCTGAAGACCGCGGTCGACCTGATCCCCGAGAAGCCTGACCTGACCACCGTCCCGCTGGACGACGAGAAGAGCTACCAGCTGCTCAGCCGCGCCGAGGCGACCGGCGTGTTCCAGCTGGAAAGCTCGGGCATGCGCGACGTCCTGCGCCGGCTGAAGCCGAACCGGCTGGAGGACATCATCGCGCTGGTGTCGCTCTACCGCCCCGGCCCGATGGACAACATCCCGAAATACATCCGGGTGAAGAACGGCGAGGAAAAAGCCGACTACATGCATGACAGCCTGGAAGGCATCCTGAAGGAGACCTTCGGGATCATGATCTACCAGGAACAGGTCATGCAGATCGCCCAGGTGCTGTCCGGCTATTCGCTGGGCGGCGCCGATCTTCTGCGCCGCGCCATGGGCAAGAAGATCAAGGAGGAGATGGACAACCAGCGCAAGATCTTCTGCGACGGCGCGGAGTCGCGCGGCGTCAAGGCCGATCTGGCCAGCATGATCTTCGATCAGGTCATGAAGTTCGCCGGCTACGGCTTCAACAAGTCCCACGCCGCCGCCTACGCCCTGGTCGCCTACCACACCGCCTATCTCAAGGCGAACCACCCGGTGGAGTTCATGGCGGCGTCGATGACGCTCGACCTCGGCAACACCGACAAGCTGAACGTCTTCCGCCAGGAACTCGCCCGCCTGCGCGTCAGGCTGCTGACCCCGGACATCAACAAATCCGATGCGATCTTCGGGGTGGAGCAGCTGGCCGACGGGACCAAGGCGGTGCGCTATGCGCTGGCCGCCGTCAAGGGCGTCGGCCAGCCTGCCATGAAGGCGGTGGTGGAGGAGCGGCGAAAGAACGGCCCGTTCAAGAGCCTGTTCGACTTCGCCCGCCGGCTGGATCTGAAGACCATCAACAAGCGCCAGCTTGAGAATCTCGCCTGCGCCGGTGCCTTCGACGGGCTGAACCCCAACCGCGCCCAGGTCCATGCCGCGCTGGAGACCATCATCCGCTACGCCCAGGCCGAGGCGGCGGAGCGCGACAGCGGCATCGGCAACCTCTTCGGCGGCGGGGGCGGCGGCCTGCCCGAACCGGAGATGCCCAAGGTCAAGGACTGGGAACCGCTGGAGAAGCTGAAGCACGAGTTCGGCGCCATCGGCTTCTACCTGTCGGCCCACCCGCTCGACGCCTATTCCGGCCCGCTCGGCCGCATGAAGGTGGTGCGCTCGGCCGATCTGGCGAACGTCGCCAAGGCCGGCGGCATGACCCGCCGCGCGATGGCCGGCATCATCGTGTCGAAGAAGGAGAAGACCTCCAAGTCCGGCAACCGCTTCGCTTTCGTCGAGCTGTCGGACGCCGCCGGCGGCTACGAGGTCACGCTGTTCTCGGAAATCCTGGCGGTCAACCGCGCCCTGCTGGAGCCGGGCAACGCGGTTCTGCTGACCGTCGATGTCCAGTTGAACGGGGAAGAGATCCGCCTGACCTGCCAGGAGATCAAGCCGCTGGAGGAGGCCGTCGCCTCGGTCAGCGCCGGCCTGCGCGTCGTCCTGCGCGACCCCGGCCCGATCGAGCATCTGCGCGCCACGCTGGACCGGCTGTCGCGCGGCAAGAGCCGCATCAATGTGCTGGTCGAGGTCGACCCGCTGAAGGAGATCGAGATCGAGCTGCCCGGCAGCTACACCATCACCGCGCAGAGCCGCTCCGCCCTGAAGGCGGTACCGGGCGTGGTGGAGGTGGCGGAGCTTTGACCGGAGCCGGATTGTGACCGGGACCGCGGCGCCCGCCTTCGGGCGCTTCATCGCCATCGACTGGTCCGGCGCGCTGGCCAAGCGCTACGCCGGAATCGCGGTGGCCGAGTGTGCCGCGGGCGACGCCGCCCCCCGGCTGGTGGAGGGCCCCCGCGGCTGGTGGTCGCGGACGGCGGTGTTCGACTGGCTGCGTGCGGAACTGCCGAAGGAGCCCGCTTTGGTCGGGATCGACTGCGCCTTCTCCCTGCCCTTCGCGGTGGCGGCGCACGGCTTTCCCGGGCGCGCGGCCACCGTCTTCGACCTGTGGGACGCGGTGGAGGAGATCTGCGCGGCGGAGCCCGACTTCGGCGGCGGTCCCTTCGCCAGCCATCCGCTGCACGGGGTCGGCTTCTGGCATGGCGGGCCGCAGCCGGACTGGTACGAGGACCCGCACCGCGCCACCGAATGGGCCTGCCGCGCCGATGGGCTGGGCCACCCGCAGAGCCCCTACAAGCTGATCGGCTCGCGTCAGGTCGGCAAGGGCGCGCTGGCCGGCATGCGGGTGCTGCGTGCCCTGCGCCACGCCCTGCCCGGCCGCCTGGCGGTCTGGCCCTTCGATGACCCGGCACCGGGCGCCAGCGTGATGGTGGAGATCTACCCGCGCCTGTTCCTGAAGCATACCGGCTTCGGCCAGCGCAAGATCCGCGACGGTGCCGAGATGGACGAGGCTTTGCACCGATTGGGCTCGCACCCATTGGAGCGGACCGGGACGGTCAGCGACCATGACAGCGACGCTCTGGTGTCGGCCGCCGGTCTGCGCTGGCTCGCCAGCACCCCGCGCGCCTGGGCGCCGCCGGGGCTGGACGACACCGCAAGGCGGCAGGAGGGGTGGATTTTCGGGGTGGGGATGGCTGGAACATGAGCGCAATCGGCGTCACGCCGGCACAGGGCCTAGCAAAACGGCCCTCGCGCCGCCCGGCAATCGACGTGGCGCGCGGGCTGGCGCTGGTGGCGATGGCGGCCTATCACGGCAGCTGGGACGCCACCTATTTCGGCCTCGCCGGCTTCGATCTGCTGGGCAACCCGCTGTGGCTCGCCGCCCGCACCGCAATCCTGTCGAGCTTCCTGCTGCTGGCCGGCATCGGTCTGGTGCTTGCGAGCCGCGACGGGATCGAGTCCGGGCGCTTCCTGCGCCGGCTGGGGCGGGTGGCGGCCGGGGCCGCGGCGGTGTCGGCGGCGTCCTATGCCCTGTTCCCCGACAGCCCGATCTTCTTCGGCGTGCTGCACCACATCGCGGTGGCGAGCGTCATCGGGCTCGCCTTCGTCCGCCTGCCCGCCATCGTGACGCTGGCAGTGGCGGCAGCGGCGGTGCTGGTCGGGACGACCCAGGGCTTCCCGCTGTTCGACAGCCCCTGGCTGCGCTGGATCGGGCTGACCAGCGTGGCGCCGGACTCCAACGATTACGTGCCGCTTCTGCCCTGGATCGGCGGAGTCCTGGCCGGCATCGGGATCGGCCGGCTGTGGCCTGGGCTGGGCGAGGGGGTGGCGGTGACAGGCCACGCCGCGCGGCTGCTCGCCTTCGGCGGCCGGCACAGCCTTGCCGTCTATCTGCTGCACCAGCCGCTGCTGTTCGGGATCGCCTGGGCCGCGGCGCAGCTGATGCCGGTGGAGACGCCCGCCGTGCGCGAGTTCCAGGCATCCTGCGTGGCGAGCTGCGAACGCGCCGGCGTGGCGAGGGCCACCTGCGCCGCCAACTGCGGCTGCGTGCAATCCGAACTGGCGCGCAACGGATTGTGGGAGGGCTTCGTCGCCAACCGCCTCAACGAGCACGACCGGCGCGGGCTGGAGGCGGCGGTCGCCGCTTGCCGCAAGCCCTGACGGCGGCGGACGGGCTCGGTCGCCCGGGCCGCGCCGGCAGTCAGACGGACTGGCGCTTTTCCAGCAGGCCGCGCAGCAGGCTGGTCAGCGTCTCGGCCAGCTTGTACTGGTCTTCGCCCGGCAGCGCGGCGATGACGCCGGCAAAGTCGTTCAGCGGGTCGTGTCGCAGCAGCTCCAGCGCCTTCGGCGTCGGGTGCAGCTGGGTGACGCGGCGGTCCTCCGGAACCGGCACGCGGACCAGCAGTTCCTTGCCCACCAGCACCTCGACCATCTGCGAGGCGGCCCCACGGGTCGTGGCGTGGAAGTCGGCGAAGGCCGACACGGTGCGCTGGCTGTTGTTGGCCCCGGCGAAATAGCGGAGCGCCGTCCACTGCGACGGCTTCAGGCCATGGGTATAGCCAAGGCTGTCGGCGATGTGGGAGATCTGCAGCATCACGTCGGCGATGGCCTGCGGCGAGGCGGCCCCCGCACGATCCGGTTCGACGAAGTCCATGGTGGCTCCGATGGCTCCGGCTCCGATCAGCGGCCGGTCCAGCGTCCCGTTGTTCCGGACCGACATCCGGCCCGCAGCAACACCGCGCACTTTTGCGAAGTCCATTTTTTCCACTCTATAAGGTTTAGTGGCTATACGATGGGCGCATCACAAGGCTGGCGGCTATCGCTGTAAGGCGGCAGCCACATCGATCATAAGATCGTCATACATACTAGCGTGGTTGAACACAAAACGGAACATCGAACACTTCACCCTTTTGTTGCAAATTGTCGCATTGGCTTGAGCCTGGCGAAGGAGGGGCGAAGGGATGGACAAGGCGCCGAAAGACCTCGAAGGCCCGGCAGTTCCAGGCGAAACGGGCATGGCGGCCATGCCTGCGGGCTATTTTGCCATGTTTCACTGGCGTAATCTTCGATTCGGCTGTATACGCGCGCGATGACCACATCCCCCGTTCCGAAGTCCGCATCGCCGGCCGCCGCTCAGACCATGGGCGCCCCGAAGGTCGGCATCGTCAGCCTCGGCTGCCCGAAGGCGCTCGTCGATTCAGAGCGTATCCTCACCCGCCTGCGCGCGGAGGGGTACGAGATCTCCCCCAGCTACGACGGCGCGGACGTCGTTCTGGTCAACACCTGCGGCTTCCTCGACAGCGCCAAGAAGGAATCGCTGGACGCCATCGGCGAGGCGATCAAGGAAAACGGGCGGGTGATCGTCACCGGCTGCATGGGCGTGGAATCGGACATGATCCGGCAAGTCCACCCCGGCGTGCTGGCCGTCACCGGTCCGCACCAGTACGAGCAGGTGGTCAGCGCCGTGCACGAGGCGGTGCCGCCGACGCACAATCCCTTCACCGATCTGGTGCCGCCGGAAGGGCTGCGGCTGACCCCGCGCCATTACGCCTATCTGAAGATTTCCGAAGGCTGCAACAACCGCTGCAGCTTCTGCATCATCCCGTCCCTGCGCGGCGATCTGGTCAGCCGGCCGATCCATTCGGTCCTGCGCGAGGCGGAGAAGCTGGCGGTCGCCGGTGTCAAGGAACTGCTGGTCATCTCGCAGGACACCAGCGCCTACGGCGTCGACGTGAAGTACAAGACGGAGAAATGGTACGACCGCGAGGTCCGCACCCGCTTCTTCGACCTGTGCAACGAGCTGGCGAACTTCGACCTGTGGGTCCGCCTGCATTACGTCTACCCCTACCCGCATGTGGACGAGGTCATCCCGCTGATGGCGGAGGGCAGGATCCTCCCCTATCTCGACATCCCGTTCCAGCATGCCTCGCCCACCGTCCTGAAGGCGATGCGCCGCCCGGCCGCCCAGGAAAAGCAGCTGGACCGCATCCGCAAATGGCGCGACGAGTGCCCGCATCTGGTCCTGCGCTCCACCTTCATCACCGGCTTCCCCGGCGAGACGGAGGAGGACTTCCAGTTCATGCTGGACTGGCTGAAGGAGGCCCAGCTCGACCGCGTCGGCTGCTTCAAGTACGAGCCGGTGGAGGGTGCGACCGCCAACGACCTGCCCGGCGCCGTCCCGGAAGAGGTCAAGCAGGAGCGCTGGGAGCGCTTCATGGAGACGCAGAAGGCGATCAGCGCCGAGCGGCTCCAGCAGAAGGTCGGCTATACGCTGGGCGTCCTGATCGACGAGGTCGACGAGGACGGCGCCATCGGCCGCTCCTATGCCGACGCGCCGGAGATCGACGGCAACGTCTTCCTGAACGGCGAGACCGGCCTGAAGCCGGGCGACATGGTCGACGTCACCATCGAGCATGCCGACGAGTACGACCTGTGGGGCAGCGTCGAGCGCGACCTCTAACCCTGCAGACGACAGACCGGAGAGCGCCATGCCCGTCACGCCGGACGATGCCAGACTGATGGACGTCCAGCAGGGCGGGCGCTGCTTCTTCTGCGACGGGTCGGTGGGGGCGAAGTCCACCTTCGACCATCTGATCCCCCAGGCCTATGGCGGGATCGACGATCCGGCCAACGTCGTGCTGGCGCACCGCCGCTGCAACCAGCGCAAGGACGACCGCCTGCCGACCGACGAGGAACTCGACCGGTTTTTCGCGCTGCGCCGCTCCAGCCGGCTCGGCGTCTGGCCGCCCCTGCGCGTCCTGCGCGACGAGGGAGAGGGAGCGGACGAGGAAGAGCGCTGGATTGCCGTGGCCCAGGCCATTTCCCGGACCATCGCCCGGCAACGGTGAGGCCGCTCGAAACCAAAGCGGCCCGATCCGGTTAACGGAAGACACCTTATATATAGAAGGAGCGTCGCCGATGACCGGCCAGCAGAACAAGCAGCCCCACACCGAAGAGACCGTCCGCCATACCGAGGGCGAGCAGAACACCGGCAACCACAAGAAGCCGGACGCCCCCGACGCCAAGGGCGCCGACCGCTTCGGCGGCACCCGTGCCGGCGCCGAGAATGTCGAGCCGAAGACGTAGGCTGCCGGAATAAGGGGCTTTTCAGGCTGGCGCCGCACCGCCGGCCTGTGCGAGATCCGGGGGACGGCATCCGCAGGCTTCATGCCGGGGGGCCGCCCCCACTTCGCACCCATGACCCGGCTTCCGTGACCAGAATGGCCCCCTCGATCTTCAAGCGATACAAGCTGCACTTCACCCGCCCGCTGCCGGGCCTGCGTCCGGGACGGCCGGAACGCGACGCCATGGTGGAACGGGTGCGGCGGCTGGCCAGCGAGAACGGCATGGCCGGCGACCTCCACACCATCGCCCCCAACGCCGGCTTCGGCATTCTGGAAGTGCGCTGTACCGAACGTCTGGCCCGCCGCCTGTCGGACCTGTCGGAAATCGAGACCGTTCAGGAGGCCTGACGCCTGGCGCCCGGCACGACAAGGGCAGCGGGCGGCGTGGCGGGCGGCGTGAAGCGCGGAGGTGGTATATGGCTGGCCGCGGCGCCCCCCTGCCCTAGGTCAGGCCCGACCGGTCCCGCAATGGCGGCACCCCCGATCGCGGCCGGCCGGACCAACCACGACCGTCAAAGGGAGACATCAGCATGGCGATGCGGCAATCGGACGCCGAATGGCGTGGCGACCTCAAATCGGGCAGCGGCAAGATGCGGCTGGGCAGCGGCGCCTTCGAAGGCAGCTACTCCTTCCCGTCGCGCTTCGAGAACGGCCAGGGCACCAATCCGGAGGAGCTGATCGCGGCGGCGCATGCCGGCTGCTTCTCCATGGCGCTGTCGGCCGGGCTCTCCCAGGCCGGCCACACGCCGACCCGCGTCCACACCACCGCCAAGGTGCATCTTGAGAAGGCCGGCACCGGCTTCGCCATCAGCCGGATCGAGCTGGAGTGCGAGGCGGAGATCCCCGGCATCGACGAGGCCACCTTCCAGGAACAGGCGAACGGCGCCAAGGCCAACTGTCCGGTGTCGAAGGCGCTGGCCGGCACCCAGATCAGCCTGACAGCCAGGCTTCTCTGATCCGTCCCGCAGGAAAGGCGCCGCCCAATGCCGGGCGGCGCCTTTCCCCGCCGGGCCCCGCGGCGGCAAGCGTACCGGTGCAGATAATGCAGCGAGCCACCGGCGGCAAAGCTGCCGCGGCGCTTCATGTCTTTCAAACCTTCCGCTCTGCCGAAGGGCAGATTGACCCCGCCGCTTCCGCCCACCCATAGTGCGGCCTTGCGTGTGCGGGAGCCCATCTTCCGTCCGCCGATCCCATCGAACGACGGTCAATGTTCATCGCAGTCCTCCGCCTTTGCCGGCCGATGTTTCTTCTGTTTGCGCTGCCGCTCGCGGCGCTGGCGACGGCTGCGGCCGCCCAGACGGCGGGAGAGGTGGGCCGGGAGTTGGGCCGCGAGCCGGTGATCCTGGCGCTGGACGGTGAGTTCGGGCTGACCAACAGCACCTCGGCAGAGGCCATCGAACGCGGCATCCTGACCGCCATCGACGACATCAACCGCCAGGGCGGCGTGCTGGGCGGCCGGCCGCTGGAGCTGATCACGCGCGAACACCGGTCGATCTCCGCCCGCGGCATCAAGAACATCCGGGAACTGGCCACCATTCCTGATCTGATCGCCGTGTTCGGCGGCCGGTTCAGCCCGGTGGTGATCGAGGAACTGCCGCTCCTGGAACAGACCCGCACCCTGTTCCTGGCGCCCTGGTCGTCGGCCGACGCCATCGTCGACAACGGCATGGAGCCCAACTACATCTTCCGCCTGTCGCTGCGCGACAGCCTGGCGATGCCCTTCCTGCTGAAGCGCGCCGCCGACCGCGGCCTGACCCGCGTCGGGCTCCTGCTGACCAACACCGCCTGGGGCCGCTCCAACCTGGAGGCCGCCAGCCGCTATCTCGCCGGCCACAAGGTCCCGGACCTGGCCGGCACCGCCTGGTACAACTGGCGCGACCGCTCGCTGCTCGACAAGTATCAGGCGCTGGCCGAGGACGGCGCCCAGGCGATCCTGCTGGTCGCCAACGACGACGAGGCCGCCGTGCTGGTGCGCGAAGTGGCCGCCCTGCCGGCGCAGCAGCGGCTGCCGATCCTCAGCCATTGGGGCGTCACCGGCGGCGACTTCGTCGGACAGGCCGGACCGGCCCTCAGCGAGGTCGATTTCACCGTGATCCAGACGGTCAGCCCCCTCCGCATCCCGCCGGACCGGCTGGCCCCGGTGCTGGAGACCGCCGGCCGGCTGTTCGGCATCCGCCGGCCGGAGGACATCGTGTCGCCGGTGGGCTTCCTGCATGCCTACGATCTGACCCGCATCCTGGCGCTGGCCATCGACCGTGCCGGCACCACCGACCGCAGCGCGGTGCGCGACGCGCTGGAGCAGGTCGGCCCCTATCGCGGCGTGATCCGCGACTTCGACCGCCCCTTCGCCCCCGGCCGGCACGAGGCGCTTGGGCCCGACGACCTGCTGATGGCACGGTTCCGCACCGACGGCGTGCTGGTCCCGGTGGATTGAGAAGACGGATGACCGATCCCACCCCCCTCGATCCGCCAGCCTACGGCAGCGTCCCGCGCACCGCGCAGCGGATGCTGACCTCCGGCCGTCTGGCGCGCCGCTTCGCGCTGGTGTCGCTGATGCTGGGCGCGCTGATCGCCATCCTGATCGGCGCCAGCCTGTATGTGGTGTCCAGCCGCCATCTGGCCCGCCAGCACCATGCCAATGTGGAGGCGAACGCCAGCCTCGCCGCCCGCCAGACCGAAGGGCTGCTGAACACGCTGGTGACCACGGTGCGCGAGTTGGCGAACAACAGCATGCTCGCCACCGCCCTGGTCGATTCCGCCGGCAAGGAAACCTACCTGATCCCCTTCCTGGGCAGCTTCAACCACATCGCCAGCGTTCCGGTCGCCCTGGTCTTCACCGATTTCGAAGGGGAGACCATCGCCGACAACGGCCGCCATGCCGATCCGCTGGCGATTGCGCCGGCCGACATGGCCTGGCTGCGCGCCGCCATCGCCGCCGGCAAGCCGGCCGCCCGCGTGGTCCAGCAGGGCGACGCGCAGTTCCTGCTGGCGGCGGAGATGCTGATCTATTCCCGCACCCTGTCGCCGGAAGGGGCGCTGCTCTACAAGGTGCCGCTCGACTTCCTGGTGCTGCATCCGGAGGCGGAGCTTCTCTATGCCGGCGATGCACCGAAGCCGCCGCCGCCCGACATGATGGCGGTGACGGTGCCGCTGACCGTGCCGGAACGGCTGGCCTCGCTGGGGCTGACCCTGCGGCTGGAGGCGCCGGAAACGCCGACCTCGGCGCTGCTGTCCTGGATGCTGCCCGCCTATGGGATGGTGGGGCTGGCCGCGCTGCTGGCGATCTATGTCGGCAGCCGCGCCGTCGGCAACCACATGACCCGCTCCCTGCGCGAACTGGAGCGGCTGGCCGGCGCCATCGCCTCCGACGGATTCACCGGCCAGCGCGCCGAAGTGCGCGGCAACGACGAGGTGTCCGCCCTGGCGCGCGGCTTCAACGCCATGCTGGACCACATCGCCGGCATCCAGCGCGACCGCGAGATGCGCGCGGCGGAGGAGATCACCATCCAGCGCACGCTGGCCGAGCGCGCCGAGCAGGCCCGCGCCGAAGCGGAAAGCGCACGCAACGAGACGGAACGCTCGCGCCAGGAAGCGGTGATGGCGCTGATGGTGGCGGAGCGCGCCAACGCCGCCAAGACGCATTTCCTGGCCGCGGCCAGCCACGACCTGCGCCAGCCGGTGCAGTCGCTGGTCCTGCTGACCTCGGCACTGGCGATCCGGCTCGGCGACCACCCCGCCGCCTCCCTGGTCGGCAGCATCGAGGCGTCGATGGACGCGCTGTGCCGCCTGCTCGACGCCATCCTCGACATCTCCAAGCTGGATGCCGGCACGGTGTCGCCCAATGTGCAGGCGGTGTCGCTCGGCACCATCTTCGCGCGGCTGGAGGGCGAATACCGCCTGCGCGCCGCGGAGAAGGGGGTGGCCTTCCGCAGCGTCCCCACCGGCGTGACGCTGAACGCCGACGCCGCGCTGCTGGAGCGGATCATCCGCAATCTGGTGGAGAACGCGCTGCGCTACACCGACCATGGCCGCATCCTGCTGGGCTGCCGCCATGCCCACGGGGTTCTGCGCATCCAGGTCTACGACACCGGCATCGGCATCCCGCCCGAACATCTGGAGCGGATCTTCCACGAGTTCTATCAGGTCTCCAACCCCACCCGCGACCGCGGCAAGGGGCTGGGGCTGGGGCTCGCCATCGTCGACCGGCTGGCGCGGCTGCTCGGCTACCGCGTTCATGTCGCCTCCCGGCCGAACAAGGGGTCCTGCTTCACGCTGGAGATCCCCACCCCGGCCCAAGCGGTCATCGAGACGCCGTCCACCCCCGCACCGGCCGAACAGGCGCCGGAGCCGGGACGCGGCACCGCCCTGGTCATCGACGACGACCCGCTGGTCCGCGAAGGCTTGACCCTGCTGATCGAGGATTTCGGCTGGAGGGTGACCGCGGCGGACAGCGCCGGCCATGCGCTGCGCCTGCTGAGCGGCCAGGACCGTCCGCCCGATCTGGTGATCGCCGATTACCGGCTGGAGGCGGGGGCCACCGGCCTGCAGGCCATCCAGGCGGTCGAGGTCGCCCTGCGCGGCCGGGGCTTCGCGGTTCCGACCAGTGTGGTTCTGACCGGGGACACCGCACCGCAGCGCATCGCCGACGCGGAAGCCAGCGGCTACCGCATCCTGCACAAGCCCATCGCCGCCAAGGAAGTCGCGCAACTGCTGAGCGACGCCGTTCTGGAGCGGACCGTAACCGAGGGTGGGCGGAAGACCGGCAGCCGGCGCAATCCGGTCATCCTGCCGGGCTGATCGCGCCGGCCCCACTCGAACCGGTTGCCCACTCGAACCAGCCCCACTCGAACCGGCTGACCGATTGAACCGGTTCGAGTGCGCCGACGTGCAGCCTCAGGTCATCTTCGACCGGATTGCCCAGCGGCGTCCACCTGCAGGACGAGCCGTTCTATCGCCCGCACCGCACTTTCCTGATACCCGTCCGCCAATCCGGCAGTCTCCTGCCGCAGATGAGCCGCCGCCGCGTCCTCAAGCACGCCCCGGGCCTCCTCCACCGTAAGGAGGCCTTTCTCGACCATGGCGATCACCAACGATTCACAAATCGAGAGAGCGGCCATCCCCGCCGCCCCATCCTCCGCCGTCATCATGCCCCCCGTGTGATTGGATGTGCTTCCGTCCGGCCATGCTGCCGGTAGGTCCAATTGCATAGGGAACAACACCATGGTCGGCTGCGCGTCACAGGCCGTTCGAGAAAAATATTTCGCTGATTAACCTATGTTGTGGCCGCCTTTGCCGAAAACCCTAAACGTTCGAGTTCACGCGGAACCGGGTCAACTGCACGTCCGTTTATCAGAGCGCCAATATTAGGACAAAGAAGGCAAAGACGACCATGACTCGCGCACCGGCGAGCCGCGCCCTGGAACCCACTCCATTGTGGCTTAAATTGAGCAGCTACCTCATCCTGTCGGATGAGGAGAAGTTGTACCTTACCGATTTGGAAAGGACAATTGCTCGTGTATCGCCACGCACCGATCTACTCCAACAGGGAGAAAGATATCGGGACGTTCGGATCATGCGGGATGGCTGGGCGATCCGCCACAAGGCCTTGCCCGATGGCCGGCGTCAGGTCGTAAACTTCGTCCTGCCGGGCGACATCATCGGCATGTATTGCACGCTGTTCGAATCCGCCGACCACAGCGTCACCACCCTGACCCAGGTCGAGGTGGCGAGCTTTCCGCCGGAGCGGATCGGCGAGATGTTCCGCTCCTTCCCGCGCCTCGCCGCGGCGCTCGCCTGGTCGGGCGCACGGGAGGAGGCGATCCTGGCCGAACGGCTGCTCAGCCTGGGCCGGCGGACGGCGCTGGAACGCACCGCCCACCTGCTGGTCGAGCTTCTGCGCCGCCTCAGCATCGTCAACATGGTGACCGACGGACATTTCGTCCTGCCGGTGACGCAGGAGATCCTGGCCGACGCGCTGGGTCTGAGCATCGTCCACATCAACCGGACCCTGCGCCGGCTGCGCGACAGCGGCCTGATCGAAGTGAACGGCCAGCGCATCACCGTCAACGACGTGCGCCAGCTTGCCTCCGTCGGGCAGTTCGACGAGCTGTACCTCCACTTGATCCGCGCGCCCCGTCGCCTGGAGCGCACCTTTTCCGGCGCCGGCGCCTGAGGCGCTGGCTTCGGCCGTTCAAATCCCCCCGAAGCCTCGGCTTCGCCTCCCGATCCGCCAGCGTCGCAGTTCCCCGTCAGCAGAGCCCTCCCCACCCTGCGGAGCGGCTCCTGGCGGGACGCCTGCGCCCGACCGATGAGTGCCGCTGCGCCCAATCCGCAGCGCTGGGGTCAACCATCGGTCCGGCAGCTATCCTCCCTGCCCGCCCAGCCTTTTCTGCGCCGCACAAAATCCGCAAAACCGCAGCTCCGGTGTATCGGTGGTGGGATCCATGCGCCCATCCGCCCTGCGGACCACCCCGGCACGCGTCCGGAATTTTCAAATCAATTCCTTGTTATAAAACGCTTTTCTGCGATCACACCTCCCCACCCCTAAAGCGACACACAATTCCTCTTTACAGTCGTTGATCTGTATCATATTTTTCCTTCAGAAATTGTTCGCTGGACGCGCAATCCATCTCGGGGATGCCGATGTACACGCAGGGTTTGGATGCCAAGACCGAGCAGGGCGCTCAACCGTCTCCCCGGCTGGTGACGGAGCAGGAAGCCGCTCTCCAGGGCCGCTTCCAGGAGCGCGTCGACGCCGAGGAGAAGATCGAGCCGCGCGACTGGATGCCGGAAGGCTACCGCCGCACGCTGGTCCGCCAGATCTCGCAGCACGCCCATTCGGAAATCGTCGGCATGCTGCCGGAAGGGAACTGGGTCACCCGCGCGCCGACCCTGCGCCGCAAGGTGGCCCTGCTGGCGAAGGTGCAGGACGAGGGCGGGCACGGCCTCTACCTCTACAGCGCTGCCGAGACGCTGGGCGTGTCGCGCGACGAGCTGGTCGGCCAGCTGCTGGCGGGCAAGGCCAAATATTCCAGCATCTTCAACTACCCGACCCCGACCTGGGCCGACATCGGCGCCATCGGCTGGCTGGTCGACGGCGCGGCGATCATGAACCAGGTGCCGCTCTGCCGCTGCTCCTACGGACCCTATGCCCGCGCCATGGTCCGCATCTGCCGCGAGGAGAGCTTCCACCAGCGCCAGGGCTACGAGCTGATGCTGGCGCTGGCCCAGGGCACGGTGGAGCAGAAGCGGATGGCGCAGGACGCGCTGAACCGCTGGTGGTGGCCGTCGCTGATGATGTTCGGCCCGTCGGACGACCAGTCGGCCCACTCCGCCCAGAACATGGCCTGGAAGATCAAGCGCTTCTCCAACGACGAGCTGCGCCAGCGCTTCGTCGACGCCACGGTGCCGCAGGCGGAGTTCCTGGGATTGACCATCCCGGACCCGGAGCTGCGCCTCAACGCCGAGACCGGCCATTACGAGTTCGGCGCCATCGACTGGACCGAGTTCAACGAGATCCTGAAGGGCAACGGCCCCTGCAACCGCGAGCGCATCGAGGCCCGCCGCAAGGCGTGGGACGAAGGCGCCTGGGTCCGCGAGGCCGCCGTCGCCCACGCCGCCAAACGCCAGCAGCGCGCCCTGAAGAAGGCCGGCTGACCGAAGATTTCCGAGGGAACGAGATTATGGATCGTAAGGACTGGCCGCTGTTCGAGATCTTCATCCGGCCGAAGAACGGGTTGTCGCACAAGCATGTCGGCAGCCTGCACGCCGCCGACGCCCGCATGGCGCTGGACAACGCCCGCGACGTCTATACCCGCCGCGGCGAGGGCGTCAGCATCTGGGCGGTTCCGGCATCCAGCATCGCGGCGTCCGATCCGACGGACAAGGCCAGCCTGTTCGACCCGGCCGACGACAAGGTCTATCGCCACCCGACCTTCTACGACATCCCCTCAGACGTGAAGAATATCTGATGAGCACGGATCTCAAGGAGGCCCTGTTCGGCTACACGCTGCGTCTGGGCGACACCTCGCTGGTGCTGGGGCACCGGCTGTCGGAATGGTGCGGCCATGCGCCGGAGCTGGAAGAGGACATCGCGCTGACCAACGTCGCGCTCGACCTCGTCGGCCATGCCCGCATGCTGCTGACCTATGCCGGCGAGCTGGAGGGCAAGGGCCGCGACGAGGACCGCCTCGCCTACCGCCGCGACGTCTTCGACTACCGCAACCATCTGCTGGTCGAGCAGCCCAACCGCGATTTCGGCCACACCATCGTCCGCCAGTTCCTGCACGATGCCTGGGCGGTGGAGCTGTACGGGCGACTGTGCGCTTCGACGGACGAGACGCTGGCCGGCATCGCCGCCAAGGCGGTGAAGGAGGTGCGCTACCATGTCCGCCACAGCGGCGACTGGCTGGTGCGGCTGGGCGACGGCACCGACGTCAGCCATGCCAAGGTCGCCGACGCGCTGAGCCGGCTCTGGCCCTACACCGGCGAAATGTTCGAGCGCGACGAGGCCGAACAGGCGCTGGTCGCCGCCGGCATCGTCCCCGACCCGGCCGGGCTGAAGGCCGCCTGGACCGCCCGCGTCGAAGCGGTGCTGAATGACGCCACGCTCGACCGCCCGGCCGACGGCTGGATGCAGAAGGGCGGCCGCCGCGGCGAGCACAGCGAGCATCTGGGCTATCTGCTGGCCGAGATGCAGTTCTTGCCGCGCGCCTATCCCGACGCGAACTGGTGAGGATGCCATGCCGGATGCAGCGGGCTGCTGGGGACCGGAACCGGGCGCCGATGCGGTTGTGAGGGCCGCCTGGGACGCTCTGGCCGGGGTGATGGATCCGGAGATCCCGGTGCTGAGCATCGTCGATCTCGGCATCGTCCGCGCCGTCTCGGCAGATGCGGACGGGCGGCTGTCGGTGGCGCTGACGCCGACCTATTCCGGCTGCCCGGCGACCGGCGTCATCGTGCTTGAGGCGGAAACCGCGCTGGCCCGTGCGCGTCTCGACGCCCGCGTCTCGGTGGTGATCGCCCCGCCCTGGACGACCGACTGGATCAGCGACACCGGCCGCGAAAAGCTGGCCGAGGTCGGCATCGTCCCGCCGCCGCATTCCGGCAAGCGGGCGCTGACGGCACCGGACGAGGTGATCGCCTGCCCGCGCTGCGGATCGGAAGACACCCGCCAGATCAGCCGTTTCGGCTCCACCGCCTGCAAGGCGCTGCACGCCTGCAACGCCTGCCTCGAACCGTTCGACGTGTTCAAATGCCATTGAGCGGCTTCGGCGGAGGCCCCCTCCGCGCCGCTAAGGATCCCGAGCCCATGACCAGCCCCAGCTTCCACCCGCTGACCATCCGCGAGTGCCGCCGGGAGACGGCGGACACCGTGTCGATCGCCTTCGACGTGCCGGCCGATCTCGCCGACCGCTTCCGCTTCGTCCAGGGCCAGTACCTGACCCTCAAGACCCGCATCGGCGACGAGGAGGTGCGGCGCTCCTACTCCATCTGCTCGGGTGCAGGCGACGGCGAGTTGCGGGTGGCGGTGAAGAAGGTGGACGGCGGTCTGTTCTCCACCCATGCCAACCAGTCGCTGGCGCCCGGCGCCGTGCTGGAGGTGATGACGCCGATGGGGCGCTTCTACACCCCCATCGACCCCAATGCGGCGCGCACCTACGTCGCCTTCGCCGCCGGCAGCGGCATCACCCCGGTGATGTCGATCCTGAAGACCGTGCTGGCGCAGGAACCGAAGAGCCGCTTCGTGCTGGTTTACGGCAACCGCACCGTCTCCTCCATCATCTTCCGGGAAGAGCTGGAGGACCTGAAGAACCGCTATATCGGCCGGCTGGTCATCCACCATGTGCTGAGCCGCGAGCCGGAAGAGGCCGGGCTGCTGGGCGGCCGCATCGGCGCCGCTCTGGTGCGCGAGCTGTGCGCCGGTCCCTTGAAGGCCGAGGACATCGACGCCGCCTTCCTCTGCGGCCCCCAGCCGATGGTGGAGGAGGTGCGCGACGCGCTCGCCGCCTGCGGCACGCCGGCCGCCAACATCCATGTCGAGCTGTTCGGCACCACGACCGCCGCGCGGCCCGCGGCGAAGAAGGCGCCAACCGACAGCCCCACCGATGCCGCCACCATCGCCGTTCTTCAGGACGGCAAGCGCAAGGAATTCACCCTGGCTTACGATGGCGAGAGCATCCTCGAGGCCGCCCACCGGCATGGCGCCGACCTGCCCTATTCCTGCAAGTCCGGCGTCTGTTGCACCTGCCGCGCCAAGGTCCGCGAAGGCAAGGTGGAGATGGCCGAGAACTACTCGCTGGAAGCGTGGGAGATCGAGGCCGGCTATGTCCTGACCTGCCAGTCGCGCCCGCTGACCGAACGGGTCGTCATCGACTTCGACGCCGCCTGAAGCAACGAGAAAAAGGAAACGCCCCGCCATGACCACCACCCCGCAATCCCTGTTCGAGACGCACGAGGCGACGTTGCAGAAGGCCGTCGAGGCCTGCCGCAGCCGCGCCTACTGGTCGGCCTTCCCCGAAATGCCGAGCCCGCGTGCCTATGGCGAGACGGCGGCGGCCGATGGCGAGGCGGCCTTCGCGGCCTACCGCGACAAGCCGTTCGAACTGGACCAGCCGGGCGTGACCGGAACGGCGGGGGGCGAACGCTCGCCCTTCGGCTTCGACCTCGGCATCGCCTATCCGGTGTCGGACGTCGAGGCGCTGGTGAAGGCGGCCAAGGCCGCGATGCCGGGCTGGCGCAAGGCAGGGCCGAACGGCCGGGCCGGCGTCTGCCTGGAAATCCTGAAAAGGCTGAACGCGCGCAGCTTCGAGATCGCCAACGCGGTGATGCACACCACCGGGCAGGCCTTCATGATGGCCTTCCAGGCCGGCGCCCCGCACGCCCAGGACCGCGGGCTGGAGGCCGTCGCCTATGGCTGGAAGGCGATGACCGACCAGACCCCGACGGCGCGCTGGGAGAAGCCGCAGGGCAAGAACCCGCCGCTGGTGATGGACAAGCGCTTCGAGGTGGTCGGCCGCGGCGTCGGGCTGGTCATCGGCTGTGCCACCTTCCCGACCTGGAACGGCTATCCCGGCCTGTTCGCCAGCCTCGTCACCGGCAACGCGGTGATCGTGAAGCCCGGCCCGACCGCCATCCTGCCGCTCGCCATCACCGTCAGGATCGCGCGCGAGGTGCTGGCGGAGTGCGGGCTCGACCCCAACCTCGTCACGCTGGCCATCGGCGACACCGTCGCCAAGGATCTGGCGCTGCGGCCCGAGGTGGCGGTGATCGACTACACCGGTTCCACCGGTTTCGGCGATTGGCTGGAGCAGAACGCCCGTCAGGCCCAGGTCTACACCGAGAAGGCCGGCGTCAATACAGTGGTCATCGACAGCATCGACGACCCCAAGGGCATGGTGCGCAACCTCGCCTTCACGCTCAGCCTCTATTCCGGCCAGATGTGCACGACGACCCAGGTCATCTTCGTGCCCAAGGACGGCATCCAGGCCGGCGCCGATCGCATGAGCTTCGATCAGGTGGTCTCGGCGCTGGCCGGCGGCGTCGACAAGTTCTTGTCCGACCCGGAGCGCGCGGTGGAGGTGCTGGGCGCCATCCAGTCCGACGCCACGCTCGCCCGCATCGACGAGGCGGCGACGCTCGGCACCGTCGTGCTGCCGTCGCGCGCCATCACGCATCCAAAATTCCCCGACGCCCGCATCCGCACGCCGCTGATCCTGACGATGGACGCGGCCGACGAGGACAAGTACGGCCATGAGCTGTTCGGCCCGATCTCCATCGTCGTGAAGACCGACAGCACCGCCGACAGCCTGGAACGCGCCGCCCGCCTGACCCGCACCAAGGGCGCGCTGACCACCGGCCTCTACAGCACCGACCCGCAGCTGATCGAGCAGGCGGCCGACCTGTTCGTCGAGGCCGGCGTCGCCCTGTCGGTCAACCTGACCGGCGGCGTCTTCGTCAACCAGTCGGCCGCCTTCAGCGATTTCCACGGCACCGGCGCTAACCCGGCGGCCAACGCGGCGCTGTGCGACCTCGCCTTCGTCGCCAACCGCTTCCGCGTGGTGCAGAGCCGCGTCCCGGTGCTGGCCGTCGAGAAGGAAGCCGCGCAATGACCGACAAAACGATCCTTCTCGACATCGCCGACGGCGTCGCCACCATCACGCTGAACCGGCCCGACCGGCTGAACAGCTTCACCGCGGCGATGCATGAGGAGTTGCGCGAGGCCATCGCCGAGGTGCGCGACGACAAGTCGGTGCGCTGCCTGCTGCTGACCGGCGCCGGGCGCGGCTTCTGCGCCGGACAGGATCTGTCCGACCGTGCCGTCGCGCCCGGCGCCCAGGGTCCCGACCTCGGCGTGTCGATCGAGACCAACTACAACCCGCTGATCCGGTCCTTGCGCAGCCTGCCGATGCCGGTGGTCTGCGCGGTGAACGGCGTTGCCGCCGGGGCGGGGGCCAACATCGCGCTGGCCTGCGACATCGTGCTGGCGGCACGCTCGGCCAGCTTCATCCAGGCCTTCTGCAAGATCGGGCTGATCCCCGACAGCGGCGGCACCTGGACCCTGCCGCGTCTGGTCGGCCATGCCCGCGCCATGGGCCTCGCCATGCTGGGCGACAAGGTCCCGGCCGAGCAGGCGGAAGCCTGGGGCATGATTTGGAAGGCGGTGGACGACGACACGCTGATGGCGGAGGCCGGTGCGCTCGCCCGCCATCTCGCCACCCAGCCGACGCGTGGTCTGGCCTTTATCAAGCAGGCGCTCAACGCCTCCTCGGCCAACGACCTCGATACCCAGCTCGACCTGGAGCGCGACCTCCAGCGCGAGGCCGGCCGCTCGCACGACTATCGCGAAGGCGTGTCGGCCTTCGTGGAGAAGCGTGCGCCGAAGTTCGAGGGGCGGTGATGGCGGCGCTCGCTCCCTCCGTCACCGTCGCGGTGGTCGGGGCCGGCGCCATGGGCCAGGGCATCGCCCAGGTCGCGGCGCAGGCCGGCCACCCGGTCCTGCTGGTCGACACCCGCCCCGGTGCCGCCCAGGCCGCCGTCGGGTCCATCGCCAAGGCGCTGACCGCGCTGGTCGAGAAGGGCAAGCGCACGGCGGCGGAACGCGACGCCGCAATGGACCGGCTGCGCGCGGTGGACGGACTGTCCGACCTCGCCCCCGCCCGCCTGGTGGTGGAGGCCATCGTCGAGGATCTCGACGTCAAGCGCCGCCTGTTCGCCGAACTTGAGGGCATCGTCGGCGCGGGCGCCATCCTCGCCACCAACACCTCGTCGCTGTCGGTCACCGCCATCGGCGCCGGGGTGCGGCGGCCGGAGCGGCTGGCGGGCCTGCATTTCTTCAACCCCGCGCCGCTGATGGCGCTGGTCGAGATCGTCAGCGGCCTCGCCACCGACACCGCGGTGCTGGACACGCTGTTCGACACGGCCAAGGCGTGGGGCAAGAGCCCGGTGCGCTGCCGCTCCACCCCCGGCTTCATCGTCAACCGGGTCGCCCGCCCCTTCTACGCCGAAGGGCTGCGGCTGGTGCAGGAGCAGGCGGCCGACCCCGCCACCGTCGACGCCGTCGCCCGCGAGGCCGGCAGCTTCCGCATGGGGCCGTTCGAGCTGATGGATTTGATCGGCCATGACGTGAACTTCGCCGTGACCCGCTCGGTCCATGCCGCCTATTTCGGCGACCCGCGCTTCCAGCCTTCGCTGATACAGCAGGAGCTGGTCGAGGCCGGCCGCCTCGGCCGCAAGACCGGCCGCGGCTTCTACGACCACGGCCCCGGCGCCGCCAAGCCGGCGCCGCACACCGCCGAACCGGCCGCGAAACCCGACCGCGTGCTGGTGCAGGGCGACCTCGGCCCCGCCGCGTCGCTGGTCGGGCTGCTGCGCGAGGCCGGCATCGCGGTGGAGGAAACCGCCGGCTCCGGCCTGCTCGTCGCCGATGGCGTTACCCTGGCCCTGACCGACGGCCGCACCGCCACCGCGCGGGCGGCGGAGGACGGCATCGCTCCGCTGGTGCTGTTCGACCTCGCGCTGGACTACGCCAAAGCGACCCGCGTCGCGCTGGCCCCTGCCGACGGCACGCCGCCCGAGGCGCTCGCCGTCGCCGCCGGGCTGTTCCAGGCGCTGGGCAAAGCGGTGTCGGTGATCGACGACGCCCCCGGTCTGGTGGTGATGCGCACCGTCGCCATGCTCGCCAGCGAGGCCGCCGATGCGGCGATGCAGGGCGTCGCCAGCGCCGCCGACATCGACATCGCCATGACCAAGGGCGTGAACTACCCGCTGGGTCCGCTGGCCTGGGCCGACCGCATCGGCCTGCCCCATGTGCTGGCCGTGCTCGACGCGCTGGCCCGCACCTACGGCGAGGACCGCTATCGCGCCTCCGCCCTGCTGCGCCGCAAGATTTCCGGAGGAAACCGCTTCCATGGCTGAGCCCCACACCGACCCCCAAAGCCTCGCCGAAGCGGTCGGCCGCGGCATGTACGAGCGCGATCATTGCGCCCAGGCCCATGGCATCGAGTTGCTGGAGATCGCCCCCGGCTATGCCCGCATGAGCATGACCGTGCGCAAGGACATGGTGAACGGCCACGACATCGGCCATGGCGGCATGACCTTCACCCTGGCCGACACCGCCTTCGCCTATGCCTGCAACGCGGCAAACGAGGTGACGGTGGCGGCGGGCTGCTCCATCACCTTCCCGGCCCCGGCTAGGCTGGGTGACCTGCTGACCGCCGAATGCCGCGAAGTGCACAAGCGCGGCCGTTCCGGCGTCTACGACGTCACCGTCACCAGTCAGGACGGCACCGTCGTCGGCCTGTTCCGCGGCCAGTCGGCGCGCCTCGCCGGCAGCGTGATCCCCGTTCCCGGAGCCTCCCATGCGTGAAGCCTACATCTGCGACGCCGTCCGCACCCCCTTCGGCCGCTACGGCGGCGGGCTGGCTCCGGTGCGCCCGGACGACCTCGCCGCGGTGCCGATCAGCGCGCTGATGAAGCGCAATCCCGGTGTCGAATGGTCCGCCGTCGACGATTTGATCCTCGGCTGCGCCAACCAGGCCGGCGAGGACAACCGCAACGTCGCCCGCATGGCGGCGCTGCTGGCGGGATTGCCCGAGACGGTGCCCGGCACCACGGTCAACCGCCTCTGCGGCTCCGGCATGGACAGCATCGGCATGGCCGCCCGCGCCATCAAGGCGGGCGAGGCCGAGCTGATCGTCGCCGGCGGCGTCGAGAGCATGACCCGCGCCCCCTTCGTCATGGGCAAGTCCGACAGCGCCTTCTCGCGGCAGGCGGAGATCTTCGACACCACCATCGGCTGGCGCTTCGTCAATCCGCTGATGAAGGCAAGGTTCGGCATCGACAGCATGCCGGAGACGGCGGAGAACGTCGCCGCCGACCACAACATCTCCCGCGCCGACCAGGACGCCTTCGCCGTCCGCAGCCAGCAGCGTGCCGGCCGCGCCCAGGAGTCGGGCCGCCTCGCCCGCGAGATCGTCCCGGTCGCCATCCCCCGCCGCAAGGGCGAGCCGACGATAATCTCCGCCGACGAGCATCTGCGCCCCGACACGACGCTGGAAGCGCTGGCCAAGCTCTCCACCCCTTTCCGCAAGGAGGGCGGCAGCGTCACCGCCGGCAACGCGTCGGGCGTCAATGACGGCGCCGCCGCGGTGATCGTCGCCTCTGCCGAAGCCGTGAAGCGCTACGGCCTGACCCCGCGCGCCCGCGTCGTCGGCACCGCGGTGGCCGGCGTTCCCCCGCGCGTGATGGGCATCGGCCCGGCCCCGGCGACGCAGAAGCTGCTGGCCCGCCTAGGCCTCGCCATCGGCGACGTCGACGTGATCGAGCTGAACGAGGCCTTTGCCGCGCAGGGCCTCGCCGTTCTGCGCCTGCTGGGCCTGCCCGACGATGCCGAGCATGTGAACCCCAACGGTGGCGCCATCGCGCTCGGCCATCCGCTGGGCGCCAGCGGCACCCGTCTGGTCGCCAGCGCGGTGATGGAGTTGGAGGACCGCAAGGCGACCCGCGCGCTCTGCACCATGTGCATCGGCGTCGGCCAGGGCATCGCCATGATGGTGGAGCGGGTCTGAACGGATAGGGCCAACAAACAAAGGCAACACTGGCCGCCAAGCGCCGGGCATCAGCACGAAGGGAGAAGCGCACCATGTCCATCATGACCGAGACCGGCGTCAACCAGGGCGCGAAAGCCGGCATGGACCGCTACGAGTTCGCCAGCCGCGACGAAATCGTGGCGATGCAGACGGAGCGGCTGGCATGGTCGCTGCGTCACTCTTACGCCAACGTCGCCTCCTTCCGCGCCAAGTGCGAGGCGAAGGGCGTCCATCCCGACGATTTCAAGGAATTGAAGGATCTGGCGCTGTTCCCCTTCACGGTGAAGGACGATCTGCGCCGCGCCTACCCCTACGGCATGTTCGCCGTGCCGATGGAGGACATCGTCCGCGTCCATGCCTCCAGCGGCACCACCGGGCGGCCGACGGTGGTCGGCTACACCAAGGGCGACATCGACGTCTGGTCGGAGGTCGTCGCCCGCTCCATCCGCGCGGCGGGCGGCACGCGCAACGACATCGTGCACATCGCCTACGGCTACGGCCTGTTCACCGGCGGCCTCGGCGCCCATTACGGGGCGGAGCGGCTGGGCTGCGCCGTGGTGCCGATGTCGGGCGGCCAGACCGAGAAGCAGGTCCAGCTGATCCAGGACTTCAAGCCGACCATCATCATGGTCACGCCGTCCTACATGCTGAACATCGCCGACGAGATGCGCCGCCAGGGCATCGACCCGCGCGGCACCAGCCTGCGCGTCGGCATCTTCGGCGCCGAGCCCTGGACCGGCGCGCTGCGCGAGGAGATCGAGCGCACCTTCAACATCCACGCGGTGGACATCTACGGCCTGTCGGAGGTGATGGGGCCGGGCGTCGCGTCCGAATGCGTCGAGACCAAGGACGGCCCGGTGATCTGGGAGGACCATTTCTATCCCGAGATCATCGACCCCGACTCAGGCGAGGTGCTGCCCGACGGCTCCTACGGCGAACTGGTCTTCACCACCCTGACCAAGCAGGGCATGCCGGTCATCCGCTACCGCACCCGCGACCTGACCCGGCTGCTGCCGCCGACTTCGCGCGGCATGCGGCGGATGGACAAGATCACCGGCCGTTCCGACGACATGCTCATCATCC
This sequence comes from Azospirillum sp. 11R-A, assembly GCF_049472615.1. Classification (NCBI taxonomy): domain Bacteria; kingdom Pseudomonadati; phylum Pseudomonadota; class Alphaproteobacteria; order Rhodospirillales; family Azospirillaceae; genus Azospirillum; species Azospirillum sp. 11R-A. The sequence continues at coordinate 216,253 of NZ_JBCEBL010000002.1, forward strand.
GCGGCGTGAACGTCTTCCCGACCCAGGTGGAGGAGCTGATCTGCAAGATCCCGGCGCTGGCCCCCCACTACGAACTGGTGGTGAGCCGCGACGGCCATATGGACAACCTCGCCGTCCGGGTGGAGATGCATGACGGCGTCCATCCGTCGGAATGGGACGGCCACGCCAAGCATCTCCAGCACTCGATCAAGTCGCTGATCGGCATCAGCACCCGCGTCGAGGTGGTCGAGCCCGGCGGCATCGCGCGGTCCATCGGCAAGGCCAAGCGGGTGCAGGACCTGCGCCCTAAGAGCTGAATTCAGCCCTTCTGCGACAGCAGCGGGAAGGCGTCCAGAACACCGGTCAACAGGATCTGGACGCCGACGCAGAACAGCAGGAAGGCGAACAGCCGGGTCAGCACCCGCACCCGCGTCGGGCCGAGGAAGGCGACGATGCGGTCGGCCGAGCGGTAGGACAGCCAGATCAGGGCTGCAATCGCCAGCGCCGCCCCCGACATGCCCAGGAAGAACTCCATCAGCCCGCCGGCCCCGCGCGTCGGGCGGGTGGAGCCCAGCGCGATGGCGACCGAGATGGTGCCCGGCCCGGTGGTGAAGGGGATCGTCATCGGGAAGAAGGCCGATTCCGCCAGCCGGTCGTTGTCGCCGGTCGGCGCCGCCTGCTCCTGCTTGCGCGCCTCGTGCCGTTCCGGTGCCGTCAGCAGAGCCCAGGCCCGTTCGGCCACCACGAAGCCGCCGGCAATCCGCAGCGCCGCCATCGACACGCCGAAGAAGTTCAGCACATAGGCGCCCGCCCACAGCGCGGTCAGCATGACGATGGCGGAATAGAGGCTGACCAGCCCCGCCAGCCGCGCCCGGTCGCGCGGGCTGCTGTCCGCCGTCACCTGACTGAAGATCAGCGCCATCGCCAGCGGATTGACAATGGAGAACAAGGCGGTGAAGGCGAGCAGGAAACTGTCGAGCATGGCATCCAGGGGTTTGTCGGCCGTTTGAACAGTTAGCGGGGACTGGGCAGGACTGGCAAGGGGGGCGTTGTGTACCCTCTCCCAACACGTGGTCCCCTCTCCCCCCCGGGGAGAGGGTTAGGGTGAGGGGGTCGCGGGGCGAGGATTCTCGGTAAAGCCACGCAGTGCATCCCCCCTCACCCCGACCCTCTCCCCGGGGGAGAGGGGGAATTCCGGCTCCGCTGCCCGAAAATTCACCACCCAATCAGTCTCAGCCCGAAAATTGTGCGCCTGACGAAAAGCACACCTGCCCGAACACTGTCCACACCGTCAGTTCCTGTCCCGATGGACAAGTTTTCTCTTCGTGAAAACAATGCCCTATCCGCCAAATACTGAACCTCCACCCCGTCTGGCTCGCTTCTTGCTCTCCTCTCCACCGAGAGACGACAACGCGAAGGGACGAACGCCGTGCCAGCCGCCCAGCCCGCACCGCTCACTCTGGTTCCGCCGGCCGCAGACGCGGCACCGCGCACCATCGTCGATGTCCGCAACCTGACCCTGACCTATCAGACGGCCGACCAGCCGGTCTACGCGCTGAGCGACGTCAGCCTGTCGATATCCAAGGGCGACTTCATCTCGCTGATCGGCCCCAGCGGCTGCGGCAAGACGACCCTGATGCGGGTGGTCGCCGACCTCGAACAGCCGACTTCCGGCGAGGTGACGGTCAACGGCATGACGCCGGAACAGGCACGGCTGAAGCGCGCCTACGGCTATGTCTTCCAGGCCCCGGCGCTCTACCCGTGGCGGACGGTGGAACGCAACGTCATGCTGCCGCTGGAGATCATGGGGCTGCCCAAGGCCGAACGGCAGCAGCGCGCCCGCGAGCAGCTCGACCTCGTCGGCCTGTCCGGCTTCGAGCGGAAATTCCCCTGGCAGCTGTCGGGCGGCATGCAGCAGCGGGTGTCCATCGCCCGCGCCCTTGCCTTCAACCCCGACCTGCTCTTGATGGACGAGCCGTTCGGCGCGCTCGACGAGATCACCCGCGACCATCTGAATTTGCAGCTCACCCGCCTGTGGCTCGGCACCCGCAAGACCTGCATCTTCGTCACCCACTCCATCGCCGAGGCGGTGTTCCTGTCCACCCGCATCGTGGTGATGAGCCCGCGCCCCGGCCGCATCCTCGACGTCATCGACTGCGACCGCGACCTGCCGCGCGAGCGCACGCTCGACATCCGCGAAAGCCCGGAGTTCCAGCGCATCGCCCACCGCGTCCGCGAAGGGCTGATGGAGGGCCACAGCTATGACGATTAGGAAGACGCTGCCGGTGGTCTTCATGGCGCTGGCGGTGCTGGTGCTGTGGTACTTGGGCGCGGTCTGGCTGAACGCGCCGACGGCGACCGATGCGCTGAACCGTGCCGGCCACGGCTGGACCACCGCCGACCTGATCCGCGCCACCCTGGCGATGAAGCGCCCGATCCTGCCGACGCCGGATCAGGTCGCGCTCGACCTCTACACTTCCCTGACCGGCTATCCGGTGACCAGCATCCGCAACCTGCTCTACCACACCGGCGTCACCGCCGGGGCGGCGCTGGCCGGCTTCGGCATGGGGGTGGTGCTGGGGGTGGCGCTGGCGGCGGGGATCGTCCAGGCGCGCACGCTGGAATCGAGCCTGCTGCCCTGGGTCATCGCCTCGCAGACCGTGCCGATCCTGGCGATTGCGCCGATGATCGTGGTGATCCTCGGCAATCTGGGCTTCACCGGCCTGCTGCCCAAGGCGATCATCGCCATGTATCTGTGCTTCTTCCCGATCACCATCGGCATGGTGAAGGGGCTGCGCTCCGCCGATCCGCTGACGCTGGACCTGATGCGGACCTACAGCGCCGGCACCGCCCAGACCTTCCGCCTGCTGCGCCTGCCGGCCTCGCTGCCCTATTTGTTCACCAGCCTCAAGATCGCGGTCGCCGCCAGCGTCGTCGGCGCCATCGTCGCCGAGCTGCCGACCGGCGGGCAGGCGGGGTTGGGCGCCCGGCTGCTGTCCGGCTCCTATTACGGCCAGACCGTGCAGATCTGGAGCGCCCTGGTGATGGCGGCATTGCTGAGCGTCACGCTGGTCGCCGTCGTCGGCCTCGCCGAACGGGCGCTGGTGCCGGGCGGGCGGGGAGGTGCGCGATGAGCCGCTCAAACATGCCCCGCCCCACCATGGCACCCTGGCCGCTGGTGATGCTGGCCGCCCCGCTGCTGCCCTTCGCCACGCTTGAGGGTGCCACCCTTTATCTGCCGCAGATACCGGCGGCCCTGGCCCTCTTCGCCCTGACCGTCGCGACGATCCTCGCCCGCCGCCTGCCCGGCTCGGCGCTGGGCGAGGCCCTGCTGCTGCTGACCGGAGTCGCTGCCGCCTATGCCGCCCCGCTGGTGCTGCTCCACCAAGGCCACGCCCTCGCCCAGGCCGGCGGGCTCTGGCTTTACGTGGCCGGCGCGACGCTGCTGCTGTGGCGGGTGCTGGCCCTGCTGGCGGGCATCGCCGGTCCGGTGCGGCTGGCCGGCCCCGCCTTGTTCGGGCTGGCGCTGGTCATGCTGTGGGAGATCCTGACCCGCGGCTTCCAGGTGCCGACCATCCTGCTGCCGCCGCCAAGTCTCGTGGCAACCGCCTTCGCCGCCAATGCCGCCGATCTGTGGGACGATTTCCGCCAGACGGTGCTGATTTCGGTCCTGCGCGGCTATCTGATCGGCTGCGGCGCCGGAGTCCTCGTGGCGATCCTGGCCGACCGGCTGCCCTTCCTGGCGCGCGGCCTGCTGCCGCTCGGCAATCTCGCCAGCGCCGTGCCGGTGGTGGGCATCGCGCCGATCATGGTGATGTGGTTTGGCTTCGACTGGCAGTCCAAGGCCGCCGTCATCGTGGTGATGACCTTCTTCCCCATGCTGATCAACACGCTGGCCGGCTTGCAGAGTGCGGAGCGCATCCAGCTCGACCTGATGCGCTCCTATGGCGCGGGCTACTGGCGCACGCTGGCGATGCTGCGGCTTCCCTGCGCCTTGCCCTTTTTGTTCAACGGACTGAAGATCAACTCAACCCTGGCTCTGATCGGGGCCATCGTCGCCGAGTTCTTCGGCACGCCGGTGGTGGGGATGGGCTTCCGCATCTCCACCCAGGTCGCCCGGATGAATTTGGACGTGGTCTGGGCGACGATCGCCGTCGCCGCCCTGACCGGATCGCTGCTCTACGGTGCGCTGGCACTGGCGGAGCGGCATGTCACCGCCTGGCACCCGTCTTTCCGCAAACGCTGATATCCCTCCTTTTGCCATCCTTATCGCCGCCCTTTCGCAGCCACGAAACAAAACCCAGCCAGAAGAGGATCGAACGCGATGAAGACCCTTGCCTCCGCCGTCCTGCTCGCCGCCACCGCGCTCACCGGCCTCGCCGGCTGGGGCGCGCCGGCCGCCGCCGCCGATGCGCTGACGCTCCAGCTGAAATGGGTCACCCAGGCCCAGTTCGCCGGCTATTACGTCGCCGCGGCCAAGGGCTTCTACAAGGACGCCGGGCTGGACGTCACCATCAAGGCCGGCGGCCCCGACATCAACCCGACCCAGGTCATCGCCGCCGGCGGCGCCGACGTGATCGTCGACTGGATGCCGTCGGCGCTGGCCAGCCGCGAGAAGGGCGTGCCGCTGGTCAACATCGCCCAGATGTTCCAGAAGTCGGGCATGATGCTGACCTGCCGCAAGGACGCCAACATCAAGGATCCCAAGGACTTCAAGGGCAACACGCTGGGCGTCTGGTTCTCCGGCAACGAATATCCGTTCCTGGCCTGGATGAGCAAGCTGGGCTACTCCACCTCCGGCTCCAGCCCGGACGTGAAGGTGCTGAAGCAGGGCTTCAACGTCGATCCGCTGTTGCAGAAGCAGGCGGCCTGCATCTCCACCATGACCTACAATGAATATTGGCAGTTGATCGAAGCCGGCATGAAGGCCGACGAGCTGACCGTCTTCAAGTATCAGGAGCAGGGTGTGGCGACGCTGGAGGACGGCCTCTACGCCACCGAGAAGTCGCTGTCCGATCCCAAGATCGTCGAGAAGCTGGCGAAGTTCGTCAAGGCCTCGGCCAAGGGCTGGGAATACGCCGCCAAGAACCAGGCCGAGGCAGTGAAGATCGTTCTGGAGAACGACACCACCGGCGCCCAGACCGAGGAACACCAGACCACCATGATGCAGGAGGTCGCCAAGCTGATCGACGGCGGCGCCAAGGGCACCGGCTATCTCGACCCGGCCGATTTCGACCGCACCGTCGGCATCCTGATGTCGGGCGCGTCAGCCCCGGTGATCTCCAAGAAGCCGGAAGGCGCCTACAGCCACGCGGTGTTCGACGCGGCGGCCAAGCTGTAAGGGGTCAGGTTTCGGGGAGTGGGCGCTGTGCCGTGCCCGCTCCCCCACCCATGAATTTCATGCGGCAAAAGACTTTCCGCCTGCGGACGCGCAGCGATATATTAGTAAGCGCGGCCTCTTGGTATCGACCGCCGATGAATTGAATGGGACGATTATGGACTCCAACGCGGGCGATACGAACATGGTGGCCGTGGCCGCACCGGTGCGCCGCCGCCGCCGCCGGCCCGCCAGCGCCACCGCAAGGCCCGCCCACCGCGGCGCCACGGTCTCGGGCACCATCTACCGCGACCTGCGCGACGACATCGTCTCCCTGCGGCGCAAGCCGGGCGAGCCGGTGATCGAGAAGGAGGTCGCGGAAACCTATGGCGTCAGCCGCACGCCGGTGCGCGAGGCGATGCTGAAGCTCGCCGACGAAGGTCTGGTGGAGGTGTTCCCGCAGTCCGGAACCTTCGTCGCCCGCATTCCCATCAGCGGCCTGCCGGAGGCCATCGCCATCCGCCGCGCGCTGGAGGAGGCCACCGTGCGCTACGCCGCCGAACAGGCGAGCGGCAGCCAGGTGGCACGGCTGCGCGCCAATCTGGAACTCCAGCGCGAGATGAAGGAGTCCGGCAATTTCGACGGCTTCCACGAGGCCGACGAGGCGTTCCACGCCCTGCTGGCGGAAATCTCCGGCTATCCCGGCTTCTGGGCGGTGACCCAGCAGGTGAAGCGGCAGGTCGACCGCTACCGCCATTTGACCCTGCCGGCGGCCGGCAGGATGGACAAGGCGCTGGCCGAACATGGCGCCATCGTCGAGGCCGTCGCCGCCCGCGACCCCGACCGCGCGGTGGGCGAACTGCGCCACCATTTGACCGACCTGCAACTGGGCATCGCCGAGGTCCGGCGGAGCTATCCGCAATATTTCACGGAATGAGCGGGCGGGCGGCGCTCACACCTTGCGCGTCTCGTAATCGGTGAAGCTGGCGGCGCGCGGGGCGTAGCCGCTGGCGAAATGGGCCGAGGAGACGATCATGTCGGCGGTGGCCTCGTTGCAGGCCATCGGGATGTTGTAGAGCGTCGCCAGCCGGGTCAGCGCCTTCACGTCGACATCATGCGGCTGGGCGGTCATCGGGTCGACGAAGAAGACCAGCAGGTCGATCCGCCCCTCGGCGATCATCGCGCCGATCTGCTGGTCGCCGCCCAGCGGGCCGCTTTTCAGCGGGGTGATGTCCAGGCCGGGATGGGCGGCGCGCACCTTCTGCCCGGTGGTGCCGGTCGCCCAGAAGGCATGGCCGTCCAGCGCGCCGATGTTGGCGCCGATCCAGGCGATGAGGTCCGCCTTGCGGGCGTCATGGGCGACGAGGGCGATGCGCTTGCGGGGCTTGGCAGGCGATGGGGCGGACGGTTGGGCGGTCATGGCTGGACACTCCTGACGAAGACCGATCACTAATATATTACCTTTGAAGCCGGCGCAACGCGCCCTCCCGCCGCCGCTTCCCGCCCCCCTTCGGACCAGCGACTTTGTCGCACCCTCCGCCGCCTGAAATGTCCGGCACTCCATCATTAGAGCTTGCCCGGCTTACTAGTATATTAGTATGATGGCGCCAGACCTGCCGGGACGCCGGCTGCACAGATTTTAAAAGGACCTCTCCCATGAAAATCTCCGTCCGGCATGCTTCCCATCCCGACGCGGTCCGCGGCTTCGACACCGAGACGCTGCGCGACCATTTCCTGGTCCCGACCCTGTTCGAGGCGGACGAGACCGTCTTCACCTACAGCCACATCGACCGGTTCGTGGTCGGCGGCGCCATGCCGGTCGCCGGCCCGGTGAAGCTGGAGTCCTCCAAGGAAATCGGCTCGCCCAACTTCCTCGACCGGCGCGAGCTGGGCGTGGTCAATGTCGGCGGTGCCGGCCGCGTCACCGTCGACGGTGCCGTGTACGAGCTGGCGCCGCGCGACGCGCTCTATGTCGCGATGGGCAGCAAGGACGTCGTCTTCGAAAGCCTGGACCGCCGCGAGCCGGCCAAGTTCTACCTGAACAGCACGCCCGCCCATGCCCGCTTCGAGACGATGAAGATCTCGATCGGCCAGGCCAAGGCCGTGCATCTCGGCGACCCGGCCCAGTCGAACGAGCGCACCATCTACCAGATGATCCACCCGGACGTGGTCCGCACCGCGCAGCTGGTTCTGGGCATGACGGTGCTGAAGCCGAACAACATGTGGAACACGATGCCGTGCCACACCCATGACCGGCGCTGCGAGGTCTATTTCTACTTCGACCTGCCGGAAGAGGCGCGCGTCGTCCACCTGATGGGCGAGCCGGAGCAGACCCGCCACATCGTGGTCGCCAACGAGCAGGCGGTGATCTCGCCGCCCTGGTCGATCCATTCCGGCGTCGGCACCCGCAACTACACCTTCATCTGGGCGATGGGCGGCGACAACCAGGACTTCACGGACATGGACTTCGTCGCCATGGACCGCCTGCGCTGACGCGCCACCCGATTTGAAACCAAACGATAAGAACGGAAACCGACCATGAGCATTTCGTTCGACCTGACCGGCAAGGTGGCGCTGGTCACCGGCGCCAACACCGGCATCGGCCAGGGCATCGCCCTGGCGCTGGCCGAGGCCGGCGCCGACATCGCCGCCGTCGACGTCGTGTCGCTGGACGAGACCAAGGGGCTGGTCGAGGCGACCGGCCGCAAGTTCCTCGGCATCCATGCCGACCTGACCTCCATCGCCCCGGTCCAGGGGCTGGTGGAGGAGACGGTCGCCAAGCTCGGCGGGCTGGACATCCTGGTCAACAACGCCGGGATGATCCGCCGCGCCGATGCCGTCGACTTCAGCGAGGCCGACTGGGACGCCGTGATGAACCTCAACATCAAGACGGTGTTCTTCCTCTGCCAAGCCTTCGGCCGCTACGCCATCGGCGCTGGCCGCAAGGGCAAGATCATCAACATCGCGTCCATGCTGTCCTTCCAGGGCGGCATCCGCGTGCCGTCCTACACCGCCTCCAAGAGCGGCGTCGCCGGCATCACCAAGCTTCTGGCCTGCGAGTGGGCCGGCAAGGGCATCAACGTGAATGCCATCGCGCCGGGCTATGTCGCCACCAACAACACCGCGGCTCTGCGCGCCGACGAGAACCGCAGCGCCGAGATCCTCGGCCGCATCCCGGCCGGGCGTTGGAGCCTGCCGTCCGACATCGGCGGCCCGGCAGTGTTCCTGGCGTCGGATGCCGCCGACTACATCCACGGCACCATCCTGCCGGTCGACGGCGGCTGGCTGGCGCGCTGAGGCAAAGCAGCCCTCCTCCGCCCCTCACGGGCGGAGGAGGGCTTTTTCATTGGGGGAGGAAACCGGAAAATGACCACCGCAACGGCGACCGATGTGTTCCTGACCGCGGGCGACATCCCGTGGCAGGATCTGGGCGACGGCGTGCGCCGCAAGATCCTCGGCTACAACGACACGATGATGATGGTGCGGGTGGAGTTCGAGGCCGGCGCCATCGGCGCGCAGCATCGCCATCCCCATGTCCAGTGCGCCGTGGTGGAGAAGGGTTCCTTCGACGTCACCATCGACGGCCGCACCAAGCGGCTGAACACCGGCGACGGCTACATGGTGCCGTCCAACGTCCTGCATGGCGTGGTGGCGCTGGAGCCGGGCATCCTGCTCGACATCTTCACGCCGATCCGCGAGGATTTCCTGGGCGAGCCGGTGGCCTACGCCGCCGAAGCCGACGCGACGTAACCCCCCCGGTCACGGCGCAGGCCGGTTTTCGGACCGGCCCGGCGCCCCGGCCTTTTCAGATCGACCCCCTCAGATCGGCCTTTTTAAATCGGGTCGCCCGGCGCCGTGAAATAGCGCGGGTAGTCGCGCCGGATGTCGGCGACCGAGATCTGCAAATCGTCCAGATGGTCGTCCAGCGCCTTGATGGCGGCGGCGGGGTCGTTCGCCGCCATCGCGTCGAGAATGGCCGTGTGCTCGGCGATCACCTCGGCGATGCGGCCGCGCACCGGCAGGGTCAGCAGGCGGTAGCGGTCGATCTGCACCTTGGTCTGCTGGATCAGCGTCCAGAAGCCGGGATAGCCGGCGATCTCCGCGATCAGCGCGTGGAACGCCTCGTCGGCCTGATGGAACCCTTCATAGTTGGCGGTTTCCTGCATCTCGCGCTGCAATTCCAGATTGGCGCGCAAGGCCGCGATCTGGCTGCGGCTGGCGCGTGCCGCCGCATAGCGCACCGTCGCCTCCTCCAGCGCCTTGCGGATGGCGAAGGCTTCCGGCAGGGCGTCCAGCGGGATGCGCGACACGAAGGTGCCGGACTGCGGGAAAATCTCGATCAGCCCCTCGTCGGCCAGCTTCAGCACCGCCTCGCGCACCGGCGTGCGGCTGACGCCATAGGTCTCGGCGATCTGCTTCTCGGCGATGGCGTCGCCGGGCTTGCGCTTCAGCGAGACGATCTCGCCGCGCAGGTCGCGGTAGATGCGCGACGCGACGGTGGCGGCACGGCGCGGCGGGCGCACCGCCGGGGCCGGGACCGCGCTGCGGCGCACGGCTGCGGAGGTCAGGCCGCCTTCATCCTCTGTCGTCGCGACCTTCTTCACCGATGGCTCCATTGCGGCAAACATACAGATGTCGTGGGGTGGCGGTCCGCCACCCGCGAGATGTTCCTCATCCCCAGCAATCTACCCGCCCCTCTTCGTCAACGTCAAATCCATCGCCGGTTTCCCTTCCGGATCGGGTGCGGCGACTGGGCGCAGCCTTCACCGGCCCGAATGCCCCTCCGGCGGAACGATTGGGCTTGCAATCAGATCTGATATATTAATATTATACAGCCAGCCGGTAGGGACGGTCCCCCGCACGGACCCCGCCTTTTCCCCACCCTGCTTTTGCCCTTCTCTTGCAGCGTAGAGGCTTCCGATGCTTCACCCCGACCGTCTTTTCCCGAGCGACCCGACGCAACGTGCCATCGCGCGCCGCCTGTACGGCGAAGTCGCCGCCCTGCCGATCGTCAGCCCGCACGGCCACACCGATCCGTCCTGGTTCGCGCAGAATGAGGCGTTCCCCGATCCGGCGAGCCTGTTCGTCAAGCCCGACCATTATGCATTCCGCATGCTCTACAGCCAGGGAATTCCGCTGGAGCAGCTGGGCGTTCCGCGCAAGGACGGCGGGGAGACCTCGACCGATTCGCGCGCCATCTGGCGCCTGCTGGCCAGCAACTGGCACCTGTTCCGCGGCACCCCGACCTCGATGTGGCTGACCCATGCCTTCGAGACGGTGTTCGGCGTCACCGAGCGTCTGAGTGCCGCCAGCGCCGACCGCATCTACGACCAGATCGAAGAGTGCCTGCGCAAGCCGGAATACCGTCCGCGCGCCCTGTTCGAGCGCTTCAACCTCGAAGTGCTGGCGACCACCGAATCGCCGCTCGACCCGCTGGTGCACCACAAGGCGATCCGCGAGAGCGGCTGGAAGGGCCGGGTCATCACCGCCTTCCGTCCCGATCCGGTCGTCGATCCGGAGTTCGAGGGCTTCCGCGACAACCTCGCCGAGCTGGCCCGCATCACCGGCAAGGACACCGCGACCTGGGACGGCTACCTCGCCGCGCTGGCCGACCGCCGCCTCTATTTCAAGAGCTATGGCGCCACCTCGACCGACCACGGCCACCCGACGGCGGCGACCGCCGATCTGGCGCGCCCTGAGGCCGAGAAGCTGTTCGACATCGTGCGGCGCGGCGGTGCGACGGCCGAGGAGTCCGAGCTGTTCCGCGCCCAGATGCTGACCGAAATGGCGCGGATGAGCCTGGAGGACGGTCTGGTCATGCAGATCCACCCCGGCTCCTTCCGCAACCATAACGACGTGGTGTTCCAGCGCTTCGGCCGCGACAAGGGCGCCGATATCCCGAGCGGCACCGAGTATGTGCGGGCGCTGAAGCCGCTGCTCGACCGCTTCGGCAACGAGCGCAACCTGACCATCATCCTGTTCACGCTGGATGAGGACAGCTATTCCCGCGAACTGGCGCCGCTCGCCGGCCATTACCCGGCGCTGCGCGTCGGCCCGGCCTGGTGGTTCCACGACAGCCCCGAGGGCATGCGCCGCTACCGCGAGATGATCACGGAGACCGCCGGCTTCTACAACACGGTCGGCTTCAACGACGACACCCGCGCCTTCTGCTCGATCCCGGCCCGCCACGACGTGTCGCGCCGCGTCGATTGCAGCTTCCTCGCCCGTCTGGTCTCCGAGCACCGGATGGAAGAGGACGAGGCCGCGGACCTGGCCGTCGACCTCGCCTACCGCCTCGCCAAGAACGCCTACAAGCTGTGATTGGCTGAACGCTACGACCAGCAAAGCCCCTCTCCCTCGACGGGAGAGGGGCCAGCAAGTCTCCTCAAGGACATCTTCCCATGGCATCGCTGACCATCCGCCTGCACCCCGCCGACAACGTCGTCGTCGCCGGCGCCGACCTGGAATCCGGCATCCTTCTGCCGGCAACCGAAGTCGCGACCACCGGGCCGGTGCCGGCCGGGCACAAGGTCGCGGTGCGCGCCATCGCGCCGGGCGAACCGGTGCGCAAGTACAATCAGGTCATCGGCTTCGCCACCGCGGCGATCCAGCCGGGCGACCATGTCCACGTCCACAACATGGGCATGGGCAGCGATTTCGAGCGCGACTACGCCTTCGGCGCCGACGTCCATCCGGTCGAGCCGATCCCGGAGGCCGAGCGCGCCACCTTCCAGGGCATCGTTCGCCCGGACGGCCGCGTCGCCACCCGCAACTACATCGGCGTGCTGACCTCGGTGAACTGCTCCGCCACCGCGGCGCGGATGATCGCCGACCATTTCCGTGGGTCCGCGCTCGCCGCCTATCCCAACATCGACGGCGTCGTCGCGCTCACCCACGGCTACGGCTGCGGCATGGCCGGCAGCGGCGAGGTGATGGACACGCTGCGCCGGACCATCGCCGGCTATGCCCGCCACCCGAACTTCGCCGCGGTGATCCTGCTGGGTCTCGGCTGCGAGGTGAACCAGATCGACAAGCTGATGGAGGCCACCGGCCTTGAGGAGGGCGCCCGCGTCATCCCCATCGGCATCCAGGACATGGGCGGCACCGCCGCCGCGGCCCGCGAGGGCATCCGCCGGATCGAGGCGCTGCTGCCGGAGATCAACGACGTCACCCGCCAGACCCTGCCGGCCAGCCACCTGACGCTGGCGCTGCAATGCGGCGGCTCCGACGGCTATTCGGGCATCACCGCCAACCCGGCGCTGGGCTATGCCGTCGACCTGCTGGTCCGCAACGGCGGCACCGCCGTGCTGAGCGAGACGCCGGAGGTCTATGGCGCCGAGCATCTGCTGACCCGCCGCGCCGTCCGCCGCGAGGTGGGCGAGGCGCTGGTCGAGCGCATCGGCTGGTGGGAGGAGTACACCAGCCGCACCGGCGGCGAGATGAACAACAACCCGTCGCCCGGCAACAAGAAGGGCGGCCTGACCACCATCCTGGAGAAGTCGCTGGGCGCGGTCGCCAAGGGCGGCACCACCCCGATGACCGCCGTCTACCGCTATGCCGAGCCGATCACCGACAAGGGCTTCGTCTTCATGGACACCCCCGGCTACGATCCCGTCTCGGCAACCGGACAGGTGGCGGGCGGCGCCAACGTGCTGTGCTTCACCACCGGCCGCGGCTCGGTCTTCGGCTGCAAGCCGACGCCCAGCCTGAAGCTGGCGACCAACAGCACCTTGTTCCGCCGGATGCCGGACGACATGGACATCGATTGCGGCGCCATCGCCACCGGCGACGCCACCATCGAGGAGGTCGGCCGTGCGATCTTCCAGCTGGTGCTCGACACCGCGTCTGGCCGCAAGACCAAGAGCGAGGAACTTGGCGTCGGCGCCGACGAATTTGCTCCTTGGCAGATGGGAGCGGTTATGTAAGGGGTCCGCCCCCTTAACCATGACCGTTGAAGAGCCGGCGCCATGCCCGACAGTTCCACCTCCCGCACCAATGCCGAAACCGGTCCCGAACCGGTGAACGCGCCCCAGACACCGATCCAGCCGACGGTCAATCCGCAGGCCGGATCCGGGTCCAAGGGCACGGAGCCGATGCGGGCGATCCTGCTGGTGGTGCTGGGGGTGGCCTGCCTGTCCTGCTCCGACGCCACGGCGAAATATCTCGGCCGGACCCTGCCGCCGGCCGAAATCGCCTGGATGCGCTATGTCGTCTTCACAGCATTGGTGATGCCGCTGGCTCTGCGCGGCGGTTCGCTGAGCGTGCTGAAGACGACGCGGCCGGGGCTTCAGGTGGTGCGCGGCCTGGGCATGCTGGGCTCGGCGCTGTTCTTCATCATGGCGATGCAGCATCTGCCGCTGGCCGAGGCCGCGGCGATCAGCTTCGTCTCTCCCGTCTTCGTCACCGTGCTGTCGATCCTGCTGCTGGCCGAGAAGGTCGGCGTCCGCCGCTGGGCGGCGCTGCTGGTCGGGCTGGCCGGCGTCATCATCGTCATCCGGCCGGGGGCCGACGGGTTCCAGCCGGCCTCGCTGCTGCCGATCCTGACCGCCTTCAGCTGGGCTCTGGGGCTGGTGGCGACGCGCAGGATGACGGTGCAGGAGAACCCGCTGACCACCATGGTGTGGAGCGCGCTCACCGGCCTGATCGCCCTCACGGCTCTGCTGCCCCTGCATGCGGCGTGGCCGACCCCGTGGGAGATGCTGCTGGGGGCCTTCATCGGGCTGGTCTACACCCTGGCGCAATGGCTGCTGATCCTGGCCTACCGCCAGGGCGAGGCCTCGGTGCTGGCGCCCTTCACCTACGTCCAGCTGATCTGGTCCACGGCGTTGGGGTTCCTCGTCTTCGGCGCGGTGCCCGACCATTGGACCTTCGTCGGCACCGGCGTGATCATCGCCAGCGGACTCTACACCGCGCACCGCGAGCGGATGCGGGCGCGGGAACGCCGTTCAATTGGCCATTAAGTTGGTTGAAATGGGATTTGCCGGGGCGTTCCCCGGCTTGCGGAGAAGAAGCATGACCGACACGCCCAACCGCGTCGCCGCCCTCGGCGAATGCATGATCGAGATGTTCCGGCGGCCGGACGGGTCGCTGACCATGGGCTTCGGCGGCGACACGCTGAACACCGCGGTCTATCTGGCGCGTCTGGGCACGCCGGTCGACTATGTCACCGCGCTCGGCGACGACAGCATCAGCGACGACATGGTGGCGGCCTGGGCGGCGGAAGGCGTCGGCACCGGGCATGTGCTGCGCGTGCCGAACCGCCTGCCCGGCCTCTACCTGATCGAAACCGATGCCAGCGGCGAGCGCCGCTTCCTCTACTGGCGCGACCGGGCGCCTGCGCGCGAGCTGTTCGCCCTGCCCCAGACGCCGGAGCTGTCCAAGGCGCTGGAGGGCTACGGCATCGTCTATCTGTCCGGCATCAGCATCGCCATCCTGGGCGAGCAGGGCCGCGAGCGCCTCTTCGAGGTGCTGGAGCGGGTGCGGGCGCGCGGCGGCAAGGTCGCCTTCGACACCAACTGGCGTCCGCGCCTGTGGCCGGACCTCGACACCGCGCGGGCCGCCTTCGACCGCATGCTGGCGCTGACCGACATCGCGCTGCCCGGCGTCACCGACCTGCGCGACCTCTATGGCGACGCCGATGCCGACGCCGTGCTGGCCCGCGTCCGCAAGGCCGGCGTCACCGAGATCGTCCTGAAGCTGGAACAGCCCGGCTGCGTGGTGATCGAGAATGGCGAGGCGGTCGAGGTGCCGGCGCAGAAGGTCGCCACGGTGGTCGACACCACGGCGGCCGGCGACAGCTTCAGCGCAGGCTATCTCGCCGCCCGCCTGCGCGGCGAGGGTCCGGCCGACGCCGCCCGCGCTGCCCACAAGCTGGCCGCCGCCGTCATCCAGCACCGCGGCGCCATCATCCCGCGCGACGCCATGCCGGCCTGAATCGACGCTTTTCCTTCGGTTCGAACGCCTGAAATCACCCTTCCGCCGCCAGTTCGCGGCGGAAGGCGCGGCCCGCCATCCGGGCGACGACGGTAAGCGCCTCCTCGCCCATGCCGTCGCGCGCCGCCGCCGACATTCCCTTCATCGTGATTGCGACGAAGTCCGCCAGCGCGTCAGCCCGTTCCGGCTGCTCCGTGGCGATGAAGTCGCGGATCGCCGACACGCCGGCCTTTCCCATCGTCCGGGCCAGTGCGCACGCCTCCGGGTCGGCGCTGTTGCGCGCGCCGTCGAGCACCAGACAGCCCGCCACCCCATTGCGCTCCGGATAGAGCCGCGCCGCCAGCAGCAGCGTGCGCTCGATCACCTCGGCCATGCCGCCGCCCTCGGCCTGCGCCCGGGCGAAGATGTTGGCCTCCCCCGCCGCATAGCGCCGCAGCACCCGCTCGAACAGCCCGGCCTTGCTGCCGAAGGCGGCATAGAAGCTCGGCGGCTTGATCCCCAGCTCCGCCCCCAGCTCGGCGACGCCCACGGCGTCGTAGCCGCGCGCATGGAACAGCCTCATCGCGGTTTCGACGGCCTCGTCCACATCGAAGGACCGCCGCCGTCCGCGAGCCCCGGAATTTTCTGTAGCGGTCACTATATTTTCTCCTTGCGCAAATCCCTTGCCTACATTTATATAGCGATCACTACATTTCATCAAGGAGCACATCATGGGTGAGTTCACCGGCCGCAAGATCCTGGTCCTCGGCGGCAGCCGCGGCATCGGCAAGGCCATCGTCCGCCGCTTCGCCAAGGCCGGCGGCACGGTCGCCTTCACCTATGCCGGGTCGAAGGACGCCGCCGAGGCGCTGGCCGCCGAAACCGGTTCGGAAGCCATCCGCACCGACAGCGCCGACCGCGACGCCCTGATCGCCACGGTGGCCGACCGCGGCGCGCTGGACGTGCTGGTCGTCAATGCCGGCACGGCGATCCTCGGCGATCCGCTGACCTTCGATCCCGACGCGGTCGACCGGATGATCGACATCAACGTCCGGGCGCCCTACCACGCGGCGGTCGAAGCGGCCCGGCGCATGAACGACGGCGGGCGCATCATCGTCATCGGGTCGGTCAACGGCGACCGCATGCCATTTGCCGGCGGGGCCGCCTACGCCCTGACCAAGGCGGCGGTCCAGGGCATGGTGCGCGGCCTCGCCCGCGATTTCGGTGACCGCGGCATCACCGTGAACGCCATCCAGCCGGGTCCGACCCACAGCGACATGAACCCGGCCGACGGTCCGATGGCGCCCGCCATGCACAGCTTCATGGCGATCAAGCGCCACATCGACGCCGACGAGGTCGCAGAACTGACCGCCTATGTCGCCGGCCCGCATGCCGGGATGATCACCGGCTCGTTCCAGACCATCGACGGCGGCTTCGGCGCCTGACCGGCGGGGTCGATTGCCGTCGAAGCTGTACCAGCCCCGGCCCGGCCGTCGTTCCCCGCCATCGCGGGAGATGGCGGCCGGGACGTTCCTTTCGGCGCTCATGCTCCGCTCCCCACCGTCCTACAGCCATGACGGGAATGGGGGCGCCTTTGTCACACCCGGATCCGAACGGGGGACGAGCGAAATTGCTTGCCGCGCTAGCTGATATATTAGTATTCTGAGGCATGTGCTTCTGAGGAGGCTGGACGCCATGCCATCGGGCAACCCGCCGGCCAAAACCGGTTCCATCGCGGCGACACCGTCATCGACCATGCCATCGGCCACGCCGGTCATGCCGGCCAAGGCCGCCGCGCTTCTGGTCCGCCCGCCGGCGCGCCGGGACATGCGGCGCGGCCCGACCGCCGCCGACGCCATCCACCGCGACCTGCGGGCGGAGATCGTGTCGCTGAAACGCAAGCCGGGCGAGCCCATCGCCGAAAAGCAGATCGCCGAGGCCTATGGCGTCAGCCGCACGCCGGTGCGCGAGGCGGTGCTGCGGCTGGCCGACGAGGGGCTGATCGAGATCTTCCCGCAATCCGGCACCTTCGTCGCCCGCATCCCGCTGGGCGCCCTGCCGGAAGCCGGTGTGATCCGCAAGGTGCTGGAACGGGCGACCGTGCGCTTCGCCGCCGAACGCGCCAGCCGCAGCCAGATCGCCGCCTTGCGCGCCTGCCTGGAGCACCAGCGCGAGGTCGATGCGGTGGGCGATGCCGACGGCTTCCATCAGGCCGACGAGGCCTTCCACGCCCAGATCACCGAGATGGCGGGATATCCCGGCTTCTGGGGCATCATCCAGCAGGCCAAGGTCCAGCTCGACCGCTGCCGCCGCCTGACCCTGCCGGTCCCCGGCCGCATGCGCACGGTCATCGCCGAGCATGAGGCCATCGTCGAGGCCATCGCCGGCCACGACCCCGACCGGGCCGAACAGAGCCTGGTGCGTCATCTGGACAATCTGCAGATCACGGTGGACGACGTGCGCAACGCCGCCCCGCTCTATTTCTCCGGCAGCCTGACCGCCGACATCGCTGCCGGGACGACCGCCCTGGACGGAGCGCTTCGATGACCGGTTCCCGTCGCCGCATCGGTGTCATCGGCCTCGGCATGGCGTCGGCGCCGCACGCGCAGAGCCTGATCGATCTTGCCGACCGGGTGGAGGTGGCGGGCTGCTTCAGCCCGTCGGTCGACCGCCGCGCCGCCTTCGCCGCCCGCCACGGCCTGCCGGTGGTCGACCGGCTGGAGAGCCTGCTGGACGACCCGACCCTGTCGGCCGTCCTGCTGCTGACCCCGCCCGACAGCCATGCCGCGCTGGTGGCGCGCTGTGCCGCCGCCGGCAAGCATGTGCTGCTGGAAAAGCCGCTGGACGCGACGCCGGAGGGCGCGCGGGCGGTGGTCTCCGCGATGGAGGATGCCGGGCTGACGCTGGGCGTGGTGTTGCAGCACCGTTTCCGCGCCTCGGTCGAGCGGCTGGCGGCGCTGATGCGCGACGGCGCGCTGGGCCAGCCGCTGACCGCGGCGGTGTCGGTGCGCTGGTGGCGCGACAATGCCTATTACGCCCAGCCCGGCCGCGGCATGAAGGCGCGCGACGGCGGCGGCGTGCTGCTGACCCAGGCGATCCACACGCTGGACGCCTTCGTCGGCCTCGTCGGCCTGCCGGACCGGGTCGCCGGATTCGCCGCCACCAGCGTCCTGCGCAGATCCGACCCGGCTGTGGGCATGGACACGGAGGATGCGGTCGCCACGGCCCTGCGCTACGGCAACGGCATGCTGGCGACCGTGAACGCCACCACCGCCGTCTATCCGGGCTATCCGGAGCGGATCGAGATCGCCGGGACCGGGGGATCCGCCGTGCTGGCCGGCGACCGGCTGGAGGTGCAGCTGGTCACTGGCGAGCGCATCGCCGCCGGGGCGGACGGCGCCACGCTGGGCGGCGGCGCCGACCCGATGGCCTTCTCCCACCAGCATCACCGCGCGGTGCTGTCCGACTTCCTCGACGCGCTGGACGAAAGACGCCGGCCGCGGGTGGACGGGCGCGAGGCGCTGAAGGTCCACCGGCTGATCGAGGCCATGCTTGAAGCGTCGGAAAGCGGCGAAACCGTGGAGGTCGGCACGCCCTGATCGGCAGCCCCACCGGAACTCCCACCGGCCGCAAGCGCGGCCTTGCGCAATCCACAGCTTTGGCGTAAAGCGCCAGAACCAGGCCGGGCCCCTCTGGCAACCTTCACCGGTTGCGATGTCGGACTGGGAACATCAGGAGCGGCCCGCGCCTTTTGCCCTTGACCGGCGCTTCCCGTCCGACGCCCTCGGCGCGGCCCGGCCGGTCATCGGAAGACCCCGTGCGGCCTCTCCTCCCACACTGATCGTGATGCGAGGACTCGTGCCCAAATGACGGAACTCTTCACCACCGACGCGCTGTTCGCGCTGCTCCAGGTCATCATGATCGATCTGGTGCTGGCCGGCGACAACGCCATCGTCATCGGTCTGGCCGCCGCCGGCCTGCCGAAGGACCAGCGCGGCAAGGCGATCCTGATCGGCATCCTGGCCGCCACCGTGCTGCGCATCGGCTTCGCCGCCGTCACCACCCAGCTTCTCCAGATCATCGGGCTGCTGCTGGCCGGCGGCGTGCTGCTGCTGTGGGTGTGCTGGAAGATGTGGCGCGAGCTGCGCCAGTCCCAGGACGAGGACGAGGCGGTCGAGTCGCTGGAGAACGATGACGCCGCGGCGTCCGGCCCGCGCAAGACGCTGGGTCAGGCGGTCTGGCAGATCGTCGTCGCCGACGTGTCGATGTCGCTCGACAATGTGCTGGCCGTCGCCGGGGCGGCGCGCGAGCATCTGGGGGTGCTGGTCATCGGCCTGACCCTGTCGATCGCCCTGATGGGCCTCGCCGCCAGCTTCATCGCCCGCATCCTGCACAAGCACCGCTGGCTGGCCTATGTCGGCCTCGCCATCATCCTCTATGTCGCCCTGCACATGATCTATCGCGGCGCCCTGGAGGTGTGGCCTCTCGTGAACGGGCACGCCTGACCGGCCCGCCTTTAGAGTCTGTCTGGTGCCTATTGAAGCACCAGACAGACTCTAACCTTTGATTTTCCGTGTGATTCACGCTTCAAGCGATTCCGCTTGAACCGATCACACTCTAAAGGACCGACGGCGTCCGTCGCCGCATCCGGGTGACTGGGGGGAGCGGCTGCGGCGGACGCTGGGGCCGAATGTCGCACCCGCCCCCCTGCGGCGATCCGTGGTCTGGCCGAAACCCGCCCCGGCAGTCACTTTGTTCCTCTCCCCGCAATCCTGATCGCGATAAAGTCCGAACGGTTGTTGCCGCTTTGAACTTTCAGGGTTGCGCGCAGATTGATATACTAATATCCTAAGTACAGTGAACAGGGGGCGGCGCAAGGGTAGCCGGGGGGCTGAAGGAGGATGGGGGCAGGGCCGGTGTCGGCCATGCATGGTGCCCGGTTTGCGCGCCGCGCTGTCGCAGCGCTGCGAAATCCGGCCGCCGCAAGTCCCACCTTCCACGCTTCGTCTGTCACCGGTCCACGGTACGTGCAGTCGAGTGTGCAGGGCGGCCCGTCGCCTTCAGGCCAACGGGCAACGCCAGAACAAGAAAGGACGGGCCGCAACAGGCTTCGTCCCCACCATCAGGAGGAGAACCTATGAAGTTTTCGCTGACTTCGGTCCGCACCGCGCTGCTGGCCGCCTGTGCCGTCTGCGGCATCCTGGCCACCCCGATGCTGTCTGCGCCGGCCGACGCGCGCGACTTCCGGTCCGCCGACATCCACCCGACCGACTACCCGACCGTCGAAGCGGTCCGCTATGTCGGCAAGCTGGTGGCAGAGCGCAGCAACGGCAAGCTCGGCATCAAGGTGTTCCCGAACGGCGCGCTCGGCACCGAAAAGGACACCATCGAGCAGCTGAAGATCGGTGCGCTGGAGATGATGCGCATCAACGTGGCGCCGCTGAACAACGTGGTGCCGGAGACGATGGTCACCGCGCTGCCCTTCATCTTCCGCGACACCGGCCACATGCGCCGCGTCCTGGACGGCCCGATCGGCGACGAAATCCTGGCGGCGATGGAAAGCCAGGGCATGATCGGCCTGGCCTTCTACGACAGCGGCTCGCGCAGCATGTATTCGGCCGCCAAGCCCTACAAGACGCTGGCCGACATGAAGGGCGCCAAGATCCGCGTCCAGCAGTCCGACCTGTTCGTCGCCATGATCCAGGCGCTGGGCGCCAACGCCACGCCGATGCCCTTCGGCGAGGTCTACACCGCGCTGAAGACCGGCATCGTCGACGCCGCCGAGAACAACTACCCGTCCTACGAATCCTCCCGCCACTTCGAGGCGGCCAAGTACTTCACCCTGACCGAACACGCGATGGCCCCGGAGGTGCTGGTCTTCTCCAAGGTCGCCTGGGACCGCCTGTCGAAGGACGATCAGGCCACGGTCCGCAAGGCCGCCAAGGACTCCGTGCCCTACATGCGCAAGCTGTGGGACGAGCGCGAGCTGAAGTCCAAGGAGATCGTGACCCAGGCCGGCGCCCAGATCGTCGAGGTTCCGAACAAGCAGGAATTCATCGACGCCATGAAGCCGGTCTACACCCAGTTCGCGAACACGCCGAAGCTGCAGAGCCTCGTCCAGCGCGTCCAGGAAACCAAGTAACGACCTTTCTGTAACGCCAAGAACAAGGCGGCGCGCGGCTTCGTCCCGTCCGGGACGGACCGCGCACCGCCGGGGTCTCAGGAGTGGGGAGCCGCAGCATGGATATCGAGCTGCAAGCAATGGACGTCAGCCCGCCGCATGCGGCCGGCTGGTTGACCCGCATGAACGCGGCGCTGGCCAAAACCGGCATGTATGCCGCCATCATCGGCCTGATGATGATCGTGTGCGTCGTCTTTTATCAGGTGTTCGGCCGCTATGTGCTGAACAGCTCGCCGACCTGGGCGGAAAGCCTGGCCATCGTGCTGGTGCTTTACGTCACGCTGATCGGCGCCGCCGTCGGCGTCCGCGATGCTGGCCACATCGGTCTGGAGTCGCTGCTGGTGATGCTGTCGGACAGCGCACGCCGCAAGATGGACGTGCTGATCTACGCCCTGGTCGGCATCTTCGGCGCCTGCATGGCCTACAATGGCTGGATCCTGGGCAGCTCGGTCGCCTCCTACACCATCCCGAACCTGCATGTCTCCGAAGCCGTGCGCTACGTGCCGCTGGTGCTGTCGGGCGTGCTGATCGTTTCGTTCTCCATCGAGCATATCGTCGCCATCGTGCGCGGCGAGGAGGTCAAGCCGTCATGGAACTGACCATCCTTTCGATCACCTTCTTCGGCTTCCTCATCCTCGGCATTCCGGTCGCCTTCGCCATCGGCCTGTCGGCGCTCTGCACCATCCTCTATGAAGGCCTGCCGGTCGCGGTGGTCTTCCAGCAGATGATGTCGGGCATGAACGTCTTCTCGTTCCTCGCCATTCCCTTCTTCGTCTTCTCCGGCGAGCTGATGCTGCATGGCGGCGTCGCCGACAAGATCGTCACCGCGGCCAAGAGCATGGTCGGCCACATCCGCGGCGGGCTGGGCATGTCCAACGTCGTGGCCTGCACGCTGTTCGGCGGCGTCGCCGGATCGCCGGTCGCCGACGTGTCGGCCATGGGCGCCGTGATGATCCCGATGATGAAGCGGGAAGGCTACCACGCCGATTACGCGGTCAACGTCACCACCCACGCCGCACTCGTCGGCGCGCTGATGCCGACCAGCCACAACATGATCATCTACGCGCTGGCCGCCGGCGGAAAGGCGTCCATCGGCGCGCTGATCGCCGCGGGCCTGATGCCGGCGCTGCTGCTGATGGTCTGCAACCTGGGTGCCGCCTATTACGTCGCGGTGAAGCGCGGCTATCCCAAGGGGACCTTCCCCGGCTGGGACATCCTGGGGCATTCCTTCGCCGCCGCGGCCCCCGGCCTGCTGATCGTCGTCATCATCCTGGCCGGCATCACCACCGGCGTGTTCACCGCGACCGAGTCGGCCTCGGTGGCCGTGATCTACGCGCTGCTGCTGACCACCTTCGTCTACCGCACGCTGAGCTGGGAGAAGTTCCTGGCTGCCGCCGCCAAGACGGTGAAGACCACCGGCGTGGTGCTGCTGCTGATCGGCGTGTCGACCATGTTCCAGTACCTCATGGGTCTCTATGAGGTGGCGGACATGACCGGCGAGCTGCTGGCCGGCGTGTCGACCAACCCGCTGATGATCTTCCTGCTGATCAACATCATCCTGTTCCTGCTGGGCACCTTCATGGACATGGCCAGCACGATCCTGATCTGCACGCCGATCTTCCTGCCGATCGCCATGCAGTACGGCATGGACCCGGTGCAGTTCGGCATCGTCATGCTGATCAACTGCGCGCTCGGCCTGAACACTCCGCCGGTCGGCACCACCCAGTTCATCGGCTGCGCCATCGGCGGCGTGTCGGTGGGCGAGGTGATGCGCTCCATCACGCCCTTCTACGGGGCGCTGTTCGTGGCGCTTCTGCTGGTCACCTATGTCCCGGCCTTCTCGCTGTGGCTGCCGCGCATGCTGATGCACTGAGGCGGACCGGGAAACAGGCGGCGCTCCCGCACCCCTGAACGACTTCTCTCCTGGACTGGGCCATCGGGATCTTCCCGATGGCCCTGTTTTTTTGTGCGCGCTCCGCCCAGCCGCGCCGGTCTGTCCCCCGAATTGGTGGTAGTTACCGAGCGATGCCCCCCAATCTGGAAAAAGAGTGGCAAGCCGCCGCAACAAGCCCGACCGGCCGGATGGCGTCGAAATCGAAAGAGACCGCACCGCTTTCGCTATGACGGAGAAAACAGGTCGCCCGGCCGGAGTGGATGCTTCCCAAGGAATGATGGGCTTATTGGATGTTGTTTGGTGGACATGATCCCGTACATCACAGAACGCGCAAACGACTTCCAACAATTCCCCAGAAAGGGGTTTTCATGCACGGGATCATTCTTGCCGACGCCGCTCTGGCCGACATCGATGCGCTGATCGGCCGACACGCGCCGGACGTGACGGTGGTCCGGGTCGCCGCGGACGAGGACGCCCTGGGCCTGCTGGCCGACGCCCTGGAGGCCGCCCGCGAGGCAGGCCCGGCGGCGGTCCACCTGATCGCCCATGGCGCGCCCGGTGTGGTGAAGCTGGGGGCGACGCCGCTCGACACCAGCGCCCTGTTCGACCGCCGCTGGCCCGATGCGACCGGCTGCGAGATCCTGATCCATGCCTGCGACGTCGGCGCCGGACGCAACGGCCGCCGCTTCGTGGAGCGTCTGGCCGCAGTCACCGGTGCCCGCGTCGCCGCCGCCAGCCATCCGGTGGGTCATGCCGACCAGGGCGCGTCCTGGGATCTCGACGTGGTGACCGGCCCGATCCTGGCGGCCCGCCCGTTCGCAGGCGCGGAGGCCTGGCCGCATCGTCTGGCCTACAGCGGCACCGCCACCAGCGGCAACGACACGCTGATCGGCGACAACGGCGGCAACACCATCAACGGGCTGGCCGGCAACGACAGCATCGTCGGCGGCACCGGCAACGACAGCCTGATCGGCGGCATCGGCAACGACACGCTGGTCGGCGGCGGCAACACGGGCCAGTCGGCCGGCGACACCATGAATGGCGGGCTGGGCGCCGACCATTATGTCGGCGGCAGCGGCTTCAACATCGTCACCTACGAGAACGCGACCAGCGGCCTGACGCTGGACCTGACCAACGGCGCCAACAACACCGGCGAGGCGGCGGGCGACACCTTCGTCAACATCCAGCGCTGGATCGGTTCCGAATATGCCGACAGCCTGACCGCCGGCGACACCGCCGTCTGGTTCTGGGGCCATGGCGGCAACGACGTCGAGCATGGCGGTGCCGGCGACGACACGCTGGAAGCCGGCGACGGCAACGACAGCGTCTTCGGCGGCGGCGGCAACGACCTTATGTACGGCCGCGCCGACAACGACCAGCTGCATGGCGAACTCGGCAACGACACGGTGGCCGGCGGCGGCGGTGCCGACCTGATCTACGGCGATGCCGGCAACGACCTGCTGAAGGGCGACTGGGAGCGCGACACCGTCTATGGCGGCGACGGCGACGACACCATCCTGGCCGGCATCGTCAGTTCCGGCAGCTACGCCCAGACCCAGAACGACCTGATCTATGGCGATGCCGGCAACGACCGCTACATCGTGGTCAGCCAGTACGATGCCGGGACGGTCAGCTTCGACGGCGGCGCCGGCACCGACACGCTGGAGCTGCGGTCGGACAACCTGACCAGCTACAACGGCTACAATCTCGAATATTACAACGACGTCGCCTCGCCGAAGATCGACATCAGCGGCATGACGCTGACCAGCGTCGAGACGCTGGCCCTGACCGGCAGCCAGCGCCACACCGTGACGATGACCGCGGCCCAGGGCAACGGCTTCGGCAGCATCACCGGCGCCGTCACCGGCGACGCCTTCGCCATCGTCGGCGCCGCGCTGTCGGGGACGGTCGGCAGCGGCAACGGCAGCACGCTGACCGCCGGCAAGGTCCAGGCGGAGACGGTGAACGGCGTCACGCTGGTCCATGTCGGGCTCGACGGCACCGCCGGCTCCGACCTGACGCTCCGCATCGCCGGCAGCTTCGCCGCGTCCAGCATCAGCCTGTCCGGCAACACCATCACGCTGGGCCAGGGCAGCGGCTCGACCGGCGGCGGCGATACGGGTGGCGGCAACACGGGTGGCGGCAGCACCGGCGGTGGGACGGGCGGCACGGGCGGCCAGACGCTGACCGGCACCGACGGCCGCGACTACCTCACCGGCGGCAGCGGCAACGACACCATCATCAGCAACGCCGGCAACGACTACATGACCGGCGGCGCCGGCAGCGACACCTTCGTCTTCAAGCCGGGCGACGGCTGGGACTATGTCGGCGACTTCCAGGCCGGCAGCGGTGGCGACGTGCTGAACGTCGCGGGGTGGGGCGGCTTCAAGGACTTCGCGTCGGTGATGGCCGTCACCGTGCAGGACGGCGCCAACACCGTCGTGAATTTCGACGGCAACAACAGCGCCATCCTCGCCAACGTCACCCGCGGCAGCCTGACCGCCGCCAACTTCTCCTTCACGGCGACCGGCGGCAGCACGGGCGGTTCGACGGGCGGCGGCTCCACCGGCGGCACGCCGGGCCAAACCATCACCGGCACCTCGGCCGGCGAGTATCTGGCCGGCGGCAGCGGCAACGACACGATCACCGGCAATGCCGGCAACGACTACATGATCGGCGGTGCCGGGCGCGACACCTTCGTCCAGCATGCCAGCGACGGCTGGGACGTCATCGGCGACTTCCAGGCCGGCACCGGCGGCGATGTGATCGACATCCGCAGCATCAGCGGCTTCACCAGCCTGAACAGCGTGCTGACCCACTCGACGCAGGACGGCGCCGACCTGTCCATCGACCTGGGTGCGTTCAACTCGATCAAGCTGATGGGCGTCGACCGCAACAGCCTGACCGCGGAGAACTTCCTGTTCGCCAGCCCGGTGGGGTGATTTGGGTAAAGCTCCCTCTCCCGTCCCGGGAGAGGGAAGGGGCCCGCCGCAAAGCGGTGGGAAGGGTGAGGGGCGATCCGAACATGGATCCTTGATCCTTGAAACCCCCTCACCCTCCCCACTTCGTGGGGCCCCTCCCTCTCCCGGGGCGGGAGAGGGTATTCGATTTCCTACCGCTCAACCGCCACCGGGACGTTCAGGGCGTTGCGCTTCGACACCGCCTCGTAGACCGGCGGGAAGGCGGGGCGGTTGATGTAGCGGCCGGCGCCGCGCACCGCGCGGCTCTCGCCCAGGGCGTGGACGATGCGGCCCTGGCTCAGCGTGTAGGCTGGGGTGCCGGTGACGGTCATGCCCTCGAAGATGTTCAGGCCGACCTTCTGCATCTGGGTCTTGGCCGAGATGGTCTTGGTCGCCTTCGGGTCCCACACCACCAGATCGGCGTCGGCGCCGACGCTGACCGAGCCCTTGCGCGGATAGAGGTTGAAGATCTTCGCCGCGTTGGCGGAGGTCACCGCAACGAACTCGTTCATCGTCAGCCGGCCGGTGTTGACGCCGTGCGTCCACAGCGCCGTCATGCGGTCCTCGATGCCGGCCGTGCCGTTCGGGATCTTGGTGAAGTCGTTGCGGCCCATCGCCTTCTGTTCCGCGCAGAAGCAGCAATGGTCGGTGGCGGTGGTGTGCAGGTGTCCGGCCTGGAGGCCCCGCCACAGCGCGTCCTGATGCTCCTTCGGGCGGAAGGGCGGGCTCATGACATGGCCGGCGGCGAAATCCCAGTCGGGGCTGCGGTAGACCCCGTCGTCGATCAGCAGATGACCGGCAAGAACCTCGCCGAACACGCGCTGGCCGTCATTCTGGCCGCGTTCGATGGCGGCGAGCGCCTCCTTGGCCGAGACATGGACGATGTAGACCGGCACGCCGAACACCTTCGCCACCTGGATGGCGCGGTTGGCGGCCTCGCCCTCCACCTCCGGCGGGCGGGACAGGGGATGGGCCTCCGGTCCGGTCAGGCCCTGGGCCAGCAGCTTCTTCTGGAGCTGGAAGACCAGCTCGCCGTTCTCGGCATGGACGGTGGGGATGGCGCCCAGTTCCAGGCAGCGCTGGAAGCTGTTCACCAGCGTCTCGTCGTCGGCCATGATGGCGTTCTTGTAGGCCATGAAGTGCTTGAAGCTGTTCACGCCATGGTCGGCGACCAGCGTGCCCATGTCCCTATGCACGCTCTCGTCCCACCAGGTCACGGCGACGTGGAAGCTGTAGTCGCCGGCCGCCTTCTCCGCCCAGCCGCGCCAGGTGTGATAGGCCTCCATCAGGCTCTGCTTCGGGTTGGGGATGACGAAGTCGATGATCGTCGTCGTCCCCCCGGCGAAGCCGGCGGCGGTGCCGCTGAAGAAATCCTCCGTCGTCACCGTGCCCATGAAGGGCAGTTCCATGTGGGTGTGCGGGTCGATGCCGCCGGGCATGACGTAGCAGCCGCCGGCATCCACCGTTTCGGCCCCCGCCGGCACGTCGAGCGTGTCGCCCACCGCGGTGATGATGCCGTCCTGGCAGAGGACGTCGGCGCGGCGGGTTTGCTCGGCGGTGACGACGGTGCCGCCGCGGATCAGGATGGTGGACATGCTCGGGCGCTCCCTCAGGAAATGGATGGGACGGAGTCGGTGGGCGTTTCGGTTTCGGCGATTTGCGGCTCGGCCATCTGTGCTTCTGGCATCTGTGCTTCTGGCAGGCCGGCGGCGCGCAGGACCAGCCGCAGCACCTCCGCCGTCATGGCGGCGAAGTCCTGGCGGGTCAGGGTCCGGCGGCCCAGCACCTTGCGGATCTGCACGTCGAAGTCGGCGTAATGCTGGGTCACCGCCCAGATCATGAACAGGAACTGGCGGGCATCGACCGGGGCCATGCGGCCGGCGGCGACCCAGCCGTCGATCACCGCAGCCTTGGCGTCGACCAGCGCTTTGAGGTCTTCGGCCAGGAAGCGTTCGACCTGGGTGCCGCCATGCAGGATCTCGTTGGCGAAGACCTTGGAAGCATGGGGCCGCGTGCGTGATGCCTCCATCTTGGCGGTGACATAGGCGGTCAGCGTCGCCGCCGGGTCGGCGTCGGCGGTGAAGGAGCCGATGGGGGCCAGCCACATCTGCAGGATGTTGTCGAGCACCGCGCGGTAGAGGTCGTCCTTGGTGCCGAAATAGTAATGCAGGTTGGCCTTGGGCAGGCCGGCCCGCTCGGCGATGTCGGCCATGGTGGCGCCGGCGAAGCCGGCCTCGGCGAAGACGCGCTCGGCCGCCTTCAGGATGCGCTCGACATTCTCACGCCGGATGCGTCCTTGGGACTGAGTGGTGTCCGTGGTTTCGGCAGCCGTTCGCGCCATCGCTTTCGCCATCGCTGTTGCTGGTGCCCTCTCCCGCCCCGGGAGAGGGAGGGGACCCACGAAGTGGGGAGGGTGAGGGGGTAGGCACGAAGCCATGCGGTTCGGGATTCTTGCAATCCCCCTCACCCTTCCCATGCTCCGCATGGGCCCCTTCCCTCTCCCGGGACGGGAGAGGGAGAGTGTCACGCAGGGGCTTTCACCTGCTCCGCCATCGCATTCGCGCGGTCCAGCACGGCGTGCAGCAGCACCTCGCAGCCGGCGGTCGACCATTCCGGGGTCGTCTCCTCGACCTCGTTGTGGCTGATGCCGTCGATGCAGGGGATGAAGACCATGGCCGTCGGCGCGACCTTCGACAGGTAGCAGGCGTCGTGGCCGGCGCCCGAGACGATGTCGCGGAAGCTGTGGCCGGTGCGCTCCACCCCTTTGCGGACGGCGGCGACGCAGGTCTCGTCGAACCTGATCGGGGCGTAGTACCAGATCTGCTGGAAGTCGGTCTCCAGCCCGATTTCGCCGGCGATGCGCTCCACCTCGGCGCGCAGTTCACCGTCCATGGCTTTGAGGATGCCGTCGTCCGGGTGGCGGAAATCGACGGTGAAGAAGACCCGGCCGGGGATGACGTTGCGGCTGTTGGGGTGGATCTGCATCAGCCCGACCGTGGCGCAGGCGAGCGGGCCGTACTTCATGCCGATCCGGTTCACCGCATCCACCACGCGGGCGGCGCCCAGCAGCGCGTCCTTGCGGCGCACCATCGGGGTCGGGCCGGCATGGGCTTCCTGGCCGGTGAAGGTGATCTCGTACCAGCGCTGGCCCTGGCAGTCGGTGACGACGCCGATGGTCTTGCCTTCGATCTCCAGGATCGGACCCTGCTCGATGTGGGCCTCGAAATAAGCGCCGACCTTGCGGCCGCCAACCTCCTGGTCGCCGGCATAGCCGATGCGGGCCAGTTCCTCGCCCATCGTCTTGCCGTCGAGGTCGGCGCGCGACAGGCCGTAGTCCAGATCGAACACCCCGGCGAAGACGCCGGACGACACCATGGCGGGAGCGAAGCGTGACCCCTCCTCGTTGGTCCAGACCGCGACCTCGACGGGAGCCTCGGTGACGTAGTTCATGTCGTTCAGGCTGCGCACCACCTCCAGCCCGGCCAGCACGCCATAGACGCCGTCATACTTGCCGCCGGTCGGCTGGCTGTCGAGATGGCTGCCCATGATGACCGGGGGCAGGCTGTCGTCGCGGCCGGGACGGCGGGCGAAGATGTTGCCCATCCTGTCGACCGAAATCGTGCAGCCGGCCTCCTCGCACCAGCGCACGAACAGGTCGCGGCCCTGTTTGTCGAGGTCGGTCAGCGCCAGCCGGCACACGCCGCCCTTGGGCGTGCCGCCGATCTGCGCCATGTCCATCAGGCTCTGCCACAGGCGCGAGCCGTTCACGGCGACATTCTGCGGGGTGGACATGTTGCTCTCTCCTGAACGTCGTTCTTTATTCGGCGGCTGATTTATTCGGCGGCTTCCGGGACGCGCATCGGGTTGCGGGCGTCGTTGGGCCAGGTGACGTAGGGCAGGTCGGTCTGCTCCGGCACCATGGTGATGCAGTCCGGCACCGGGCAGACATGGCTGCACAGGTTGCAGCCGACGCACTCCTCGTTGACCACGGTGAAGACGCGGCGGCCTTCTCCTTGGTCGATGCGGATCGCCTGGTGCGAGGTGTCCTCGCAGACGATGTGGCAGCGGCCGCAATCGATGCACAAGGCGGGGTCGATCACCGCCTTGGTCGAGAAGTTCATGTTCAGGTCGTTCCAGTTGACGACGTTGCGCACCGCGCGGCCGCTCAACTCGTCCAGCGTCCGGTATCCCTTCTCGTCCATCCAGTTGGACAGGCCGCCGATCATGTCCTCGACGATCTTGAAGCCGTAGGTCATCGCCGCGGTGCAGACCTGGACGTTGGTGGCGCCCAGCGCCAGGAACTCCGCCGCGTCGCGCCATGTGGTGATGCCGCCGATGCCGCTGACCGGCAGGTGCCTTGTGTCAGGGTTGCGGGCGATTTCCGCCACCATGTTCAGCGCGATGGGCTTCACCGCCGGGCCGCAATAGCCGCCATGGCTGCCCTTGCCGTCGACCACCGGGGTCGGCGCCATGGCGTCGAGATCGACCGCGACGATGGAGTTCACCGTGTTGATCAGCGACACCGCGTCGGCGCCGCCGCGCCTGGCCGCTTCGGCCGACCACAGGATGTTGGTGATGTTGGGGGTCAGCTTGACGATCACCGGCAAATTGACGGCATTCTTCACCCAGCGGGTGACCTGCTCGACCATCTCCGGCACCTGCCCGATGGCGGAGCCCATGCCGCGCTCGCACATGCCGTGCGGGCAGCCGAGGTTGAGTTCCAGCCCGTCGGCTGCCCCGGTCTCGGCGATGCGGCGGGCGAGGTTGGCCCAGGCCT
The DNA here is from genome assembly GCF_049472615.1 of Azospirillum sp. 11R-A. Classification (NCBI taxonomy): domain Bacteria; kingdom Pseudomonadati; phylum Pseudomonadota; class Alphaproteobacteria; order Rhodospirillales; family Azospirillaceae; genus Azospirillum; species Azospirillum sp. 11R-A. The sequence goes on from NZ_JBCEBL010000002.1 coordinate 247,273, forward strand.
CCTCCTCGATGCGGGCCATCAGCGAGACGACCATGGCGCGGTCGGGCCAGTCGCGCTTGACCTCGATGATCTCCTGCAAATTCACCTCGAGCGGCCGGTCGGAGATCAGCTCGATGTTGTTGAAGCCGATCATCCGGCGGTCGGTGTCGAGATGCGCGCCGTAGCGGCTGGAGACGTTGACCACCGGCGGGTCCTCGCCCAGCGTCTTCCACACCACACCGCCCCAGCCCGCCTTGAAGGCGCGGACGACGTTGTAGGCCTTGTCGGTCGGCGGGGCCGACGCCAGCCAGAAGGGGTTGGGGGAGCGGATGCCGGCGATGGTGCTGCGAAGATCGGCCATGATGTGGCTCCCTTTCCTCAGGCGGTCAGGTGGCTGTGGATGGCGAGGGCGGCGAGCTTGCCGTCCTGCACGGACTGGACCGTCAGGTCCTCGCCCGTGGCGACGCAGTCACCCCCGGCCCAGACCTTGGCAAGCGTCGTGCGATAGGCCTCGTCGATGGCGATCTTGCCACCGGCGACCTGGAGGCCGCCCAGCGCGTCGGCCGACAGCTTCTGCCCCACCGCCTTCAGCACCATGTCGGCCTGAAGGGTGAAGGTCTCGCCGGTGCCGGACAGCTTGCCGTCGCTGAGGCGGGTGCGCTCGAAGGTGATGCCGGTCTCGCCGATCTCTTTGGGTGCGGCGAAGGTCTTGAGGACGACGCCTTCGGTCTGGGCCAGCTCCTGCTCCCAGGCGGTGGCGCCCATCTGGGCACGACCGCGGCGGTAGACCAGGGTGACGTCCTCCGCACCCAGGCGCTTGGCCTGGATGGCGGCGTCGACGGCGGTGTTGCCGCCGCCGATCACCACGACGCTGCGCCCCACCGCGGGCGGCTGGCCCGGAAGGGCCTGACGGACACGCTCGATGAAGGCGGTGGCGTCCTCGACGCCCGTGCGCTCCTCGCCGGGGATGCCGAGGCGGTTGTTGGAGCCAAGGCCGACACCCAGGAAGACGGCGTCGAAGTCGGCGCGCAGGCTGTCGAGCGACAGGTCGGCACCCAGCCTGCGGCCATGCTCCACCGCGATGCCGCCGACGCCGAGGATGAAGGCGACCTCGCGCTGGGCGAAATCGTCGGCCATCTTGTAGGGTGCGAGGCCGTATTCGTTGAGGCCGCCGGACTTCGCCTTCGCCTCGAACACCGTCACCTCATGGCCGAGCGTGGCGAGGCGGTGGGCGCAGGACAGGCCCGCCGGACCGGCACCGACCACGGCGACGCGCTTGCCGGTCGCGGCAGCGCGCGGGAAGGGGTGGGCCGGCTCGCCGTCGATGAGACGGTCGGTGGCGTGGCGTTGCAGCCGGCCGATGGCGACGGGGCGGTCCTCCGCCCGGTTGCGGACGCAGGATTGTTCGCACAACGTCTCGGTCGGGCAGACACGGCCGCAGGTGCCGCCCATGATGTTCTCCGACAGGATCGTCGTCGCGGCACCCTTCAGGTTGCCGGTGGCGATGGAGCGGATGAAGGCCGGAATGTCGATCCCGGTCGGACAGGCCTTGATGCAGGGGGCGTCGTAGCAGAACAGGCAGCGGTTCGACTCGGCCAGCGCCTGCACCGGCGTCATCGCCGGGGTCAGGTCGGCGTAGGGCGAAGCCAGCTGGTCTTCGGTGGTGGCAAGCGTAGCGATCAGGGTCATGGCGGATGGCTTCCCTTCGGTCGCAGAGCGGCGTGTCTACCGAAGCATCAGCAACCCGCGTGCCAAGAGAACCAACCAGCACTGCCAACGGAGACGGGCGGCGGAAAAGCTGACTGTTCGGTCAAAAACTGACGGTATGGACAGGCATGGCTTCATCATGCCAGCCATGCGGATTGCACGCAACTCAGCCTTTTGGCGCCTCTTTTGGCGGCGATACGCAAGAAACGCATGGGAATTCGCGAAGTGGGAAACAGGAAATTGCGTTGTATCAAAGGGTTGCATCGCCAGGGCGCTGCCTTCAATTTCGGCAGCGCACCTGTGCAACCGGGATAGGAGGTGCCGCCATGCCCGCTTTCTCAAGCCTGCTGATCGACCGCACCGCGACGCCCATCGGCGAGTTGATCGTGGTGGCGGACGAGGACGGCGCCCTGCGCGCCATCGACTGGACCGACCATGAGGACCGGCTGCACCGGCTGCTGCGCCTGCACCATCCCGGCGGCTACGAGCTGCGGCCGGCCGGCGATCCGGGCGGACTGACGCGGGCGATGGATGCCTATTTCGCGGGCGAGCTTGCCGTCATCGACCGGCTGCCGGTGCGCACCGGCGGGACGCCGTTCCAGCGCGCGGTGTGGGCGGCACTGCGCGGGATTCCCTGCGGCGGCACCGTCAGCTACCGCGAGCTGGCGGCGCTGGCCGGGCGTCCGGCGGCGGTGCGGGCGGCGGGACATGCCAACGGCGCCAACCCGGTCGGCATCGTGGTGCCCTGCCACCGGGTGATCGGATCGGACGGCACGCTGACCGGCTATGGCGGCGGGGTGGAGCGCAAGCGCTGGCTGCTGGCGCATGAGAGGGCGGCGGCAAATCCCCTCTCGCGGGGATGACGGTCGAATAGGTTCGAGCCGCCCCCCTTACAGCTCCGCCGCCAGCTTCGTCCCCTGGGCGATGGCGCGCTTGGCGTCCAGTTCGGCCGCGACGTCGGCGCCGCCGATCAGGTGGACGGCGATGCCGGCGGCCTCCAGCGGGGCGTGCAGCTCGCGCAGCGGCTCCTGCCCGGTGCACAGGACGATGCTGTCCACCGCCAGCGTCTGCACCCGCTCGCGCTTCTCGCCGAAGCTGACGGTCAGCCCCTCGTCGTCGATGCGCTCGTAATTCACGCCGGACAGCGCCTGGATGTTCTTCATCTTCAACTGCGCCCGGTGGATCCAGCCGGTGGTCTTGCCCAGCCCCGCACCGGGCTTGCTCGCCTTGCGCTGGAGCAGCACGACCTCGCGGGCTGGCGGCGTCAGGTGCGGGCGGATGCCGGCGACGCCGCCGCGCGCCTCGGCCGGGTCGGCGACCCCCCATTCGGCCCGCCACAGCGCCGGGTCCAGGCTGGGTGACGGCGCTTCCTGGACCAGAAATTCGCTGACGTCGAAGCCGATGCCGCCGGCGCCCACCACGGCGACGCGCCGGCCGACCGGCTTGGCGTCGCGCAGCACGTCGATGTAGGTCAGCACCTTGGGATGGTCCTGGCCCGGGATCTTCGGGTCGCGCGGCACCACCCCGGTCGCCAGCACAACGGCGTCGAAGCCGGCCCCGGTCAACTCGTCGGCCCCCACCCGCCGCCCCAGATGCAGCGCCACCCCGGTCTCTGCCAGCCGGTGGCGGAAATAGCGCAGCGTCTCATGGAACTCCTCCTTGCCGGGGATCAGCTTGGCCATGTTGAACTGGCCGCCGACCTCGTCCGCCGCATCGAACAGGTGCACCTCGTGCCCGCGCTCCGCCGCCGTGGTGGCGCAGGCCAGCCCGGCCGGCCCGGCGCCGACCACGGCAACGCGCTTGCGCTTGATGGCCGGCGCGATCACCAGCTCCGTCTCGTGGCAGGCGCGCGGGTTGACCAGACAGCTCGCCGTCTTGCCGGAAAAGATGTGGTCCAGGCAGGCCTGGTTGCAGGCGATGCAGGTGTTGATCGCCGCCGCCCTGCCCGCCGCCGCCTTGGCGACGAAGTCCGGGTCGGCCAGGAAGGGCCGCGCCATCGACACCATGTCGGCCAGTCCATCGCCGATCACCGCGTCGCCGACCTCCGGCGTGTTGATGCGGTTGGTGGTGCAGAGCGGGATCGACACCGCCTGCTTCAGCTTCCCCGTCACCCAGGCGAAGTTGGCGCGCGGCACGCTGGTGGCGATGGTCGGCACCCGCGCCTCGTGCCAGCCGATGCCGGTGTTGATGATGGTCGCCCCCGCCCGCTCGATGGCCTGGGCAAGCTGCACCACCTCTTCCCAGCTGCTGCCGTCGGGGATCAGGTCCAGCATCGACAGGCGGTAGATGATGATGAAGTCGCGCCCGACCGCCTCGCGCATGCGCGACACGATCTCGACCGGGAAGCGCATGCGGTTCTCGTAAGGCCCGCCCCATTTGTCGGTGCGCCGGTTGGTGTGGGTCACCAGGAACTGGTTGATCAGGTAGCCTTCCGACCCCATCACCTCCACCCCGTCATAGCCGGCCTCGCGCGCCAGCTCGGCGCAGCGGACATAGGCGCGGATCTGGCGCTCCACCCCCCGCACCGTCAGGGCGCGCGGGGTGAATGGGGTGATCGGCGACTTGATGCGCGACGGCGCCACCGACAGCGGGCTGTAGGCATAGCGCCCGGCATGCAGGATCTGCAGCGCGATCTTGCCGTCTTCGGCATGGACCGCGTCGGTGATGACCCGGTGCGCCCGCGCAGCACCATGCCGCGCCAGGGTGGAGCCGAAGGGCGACAGCCAGCCCTCCACATTCGGCGAGAAGCCGCCGGTCACCATCAGCCCGACCCCGCCGCGCGCCCGCTCGGCGAAATAGGCGGCCAGCCGCGGGAAATGGCGGCGCCGGTCCTCCAGCCCGGTGTGCATCGACCCCATCAGCACCCGGTTCTTCAGCACCGTGAAGCCGAGGTCGAGCGGGGCCAGCAGATGCGGGTAGGGCTGGGAGCCGGGCATGGTCACGGAACGCGTCCTCCGGTTATCGAACCCGCGCTTCTGGCGGCGCTGGGCAGGCTGATGATTGGTGGCGCGAATCCTAATTCAGGGTGACGTATGCGTCAATCAGGTTCCGCGGCATCCGCCAGCGCCCCTGGAAGGCCGATCGAGCCCCGATCGTTCGCGCACCCCGCTTTCCGCTGTGTGAAAAAGCCGTTCGGCGAACTGGCTCAAGGGCCTGCGCGGCGGTCAAGCTCCCAACCCAAGGGCCGCCCCTCCATCCCCGGCGGCCGATTTGCGTAACCGGGAGTTCGGTCATGGTGCAGTTCGCCGCCAACCTGACGATGCTCTACAACGAGCATCCCTTCCTCGACCGATTCGCCGCGGCGGCCGATGCCGGCTTCCGTGGGGTCGAATACCTGTTTCCCTATGATTTCGCCGCCGACGCGCTGGCCGAAAAGCTGCGCCGGCATGGGTTGACCCAGGTCCTGCACAATCTGCCGGCCGGCAACTGGGGCAGCGGCGAGCGCGGCATCGCCATCCTGCCCGACCGCGTGCAGGAATTCCGCGACGGCGTCGCCCGCGCCATCGACTATGCCGGCACACTGGGCTGCAAACAGGTCAACTGCCTCGTCGGCATCCTGCCCCAAGGCGCCGACGCCGCCACGGCGGAAAGCACGCTGACCGCCAACCTCGCCTATGCCGCCGACGCGCTGGCCGGCGCCGGGATCCGGCTGCTGGTCGAGCCGATCAACACCCGCGACATCCCCGGCTTCTATCTGACCCGTACGAAACAGGCGCTGGACCTGATCGCCAAGGTCGGTTCCGACAATCTCTTCGTGCAGTACGACATCTACCACATGCAGATCATGGAAGGCGATCTGGCCCGCACCATCGAGGCCAACCTCGCCCGCATCGCCCATGTCCAGCTGGCCGACAACCCCGGCCGCTTCGAACCGGGCACCGGCGAGATCAATTATCCCTTCCTGTTCAAGCATCTGGACGCCATCGGCTACAGCGGCTGGGTCGGCTGCGAATACAAGCCGAAGACGACGACGGACGAGGGGCTCGGCTGGTTCGCCCCCTACAAGACCGAACCGGCGCACGCCTGAGACGCCCCCATCCAATCAAAGAGAAGGACTACCGCTATGAAGGTCGGTTTCATCGGTCTCGGCATCATGGGCACCCCGATGGCGGGGCATCTGCTGGACGCCGGTCACACGCTCTACGTCCACGACATCAAGCCGGTCCCGGCCGAGCTGACCGATAAGGGCGCCATCCCCTGCCCCAGCGGCGCGGAGGTCGCGGCGGCGGCCGAGGTCATCATCACCATGGTGCCGGACACCCCCCATGTCGGCGCCGCGCTGTTCGGCGACAAGGGCGTCGCCGCCGGCCTGTCGGCGGGCAAGATCGTGGTCGACATGTCCTCGATCTCCCCCATCGAGACCAAGGAATACGCCAAGCGCATCAACGATCTCGGCTGCTCCTACCTCGACGCTCCGGTGTCGGGTGGCGAGGTCGGGGCCAAGGCCGCCTCGCTGACCATCATGGTCGGCGGCCCGCCGGAGGCCTTCGACACGGTCAAGCCGCTGTTCGAGAAGATGGGCAAGAACATCACGCTGGTCGGCGGCAACGGCGACGGCCAGACCACCAAGGTCGCCAACCAGATCATCGTCGCGCTGACCATCGAGGCGGTGGCCGAGGCCCTGCTGTTCGCCTCCAAGGCCGGCGCCGATCCGGCAAAGGTCCGTCAGGCGCTGATGGGCGGCTTCGCCTCCTCGCGCATCCTGGAGGTCCATGGCGAGCGGATGATCAACCGCAACTTCACCCCCGGCTTCCGCATCGAACTGCACCAGAAGGATCTGAACCTGGCGCTGAACGGCGCCAAGGCGCTGAACCTGTCGCTGCCGCACACCGCCAGCTGCCAGCAGCTGTTCAACGCCTGCGCCGCGCAGGGCGGGGCGGCCTGGGACCATTCCGGCATGCTCCGCGCGCTGGAACTGCTGGCCGGGCACGAAGTCGGGTCGAAGTAAGGGGTTGGGGGCATCGTCTGCCGACATGTCCGGCGGACGATGCCCCACCCAAACCATTGGCCTGTCAACCATTCGCGTGCATTCTAAGCGCCCCGCCCTCCACGACGCCCGAGCGACCATGACCGCCACCGTCCCCACTGCCGCCCCCACTGCCGACGCTCTGCTCCACGACCTGTTCCAGGCGGCGCTCACCGCGGTGACCGCCGAGACCCGGCTGCCGGCGGCCCTGCCGCAGCCGCCGAAGGGCCGCACGGTGGTCATCGGCGCCGGCAAGGCGGCGGCGGCGATGGCGAAGACGGTGGAGAACCACTGGCCGGGACCGCTGACCGGCCTCGTCGTCACCCGCTACGACCACGATCTGCCGACCGAGCGGATCGAGGTGGTGCAGGCCAGCCACCCGGTGCCCGACGACGCCGGGCAGGAGGCGGCACGGCGCATCGTCGACATGGTGCAGGGGCTGACCGCCGACGACCTCGTGCTCTGCCTGATCTCCGGCGGCGGCTCCGCCCTGCTGGCGCTGCCGGCCCCCGGCATCACGCTGGAGGACAAGCGCGCCGTCGCCAAGGCGCTGCTGAAGAGCGGCGCCGACATCGGCGAGATGAACTGCGTGCGCAAGCACCTGTCGGCGGTGAAGGGCGGCCGGCTCGCCGCCATGGCCCACCCGGCGCGCGTCGTGTCGCTGCTGGTCTCCGACGTGCCGGGCGACGATCCGTCGGTGATCGCCAGCGGCCCGACCGTGCCCGACCCGACCAGCTTCGCCGATGCCCGCGCCATCCTGGCGAAATACGGCATCACCCCGCCGCCGGCCGTCGCCGCCTTCCTGGAGGCCGCCGAGGACGAGACGCCGAAGCCCGGCGACCCGCGTCTGGCCGGCGCCGAGACCACCATCATCGCCACCCCGCAGGACGCGCTGGAGGCGGCGGCGGCACTGGCCCGCGACCGTGGCTACACCCCCGTCATCCTGGGCGACGCCATCGAGGGCGAATCGCGCGAGGTCGCCAAGGTCCATGCCGGCATCGCCCGGCAGGCCGCCCGCCACGGCCAGCCGGCCCCGGTTCCCGCCGTGATCCTGTCCGGCGGCGAGACCACCGTGACGGTGCGCGGCCAGGGCCGCGGCGGCCGCAACGTCGAATTCCTGCTGGCGCTGGCGGTGGCGCTCGACGGCCATCCCGGCATCCGGGCGGCGGCCTTCGACACCGACGGCATCGACGGGACGGAGGACAATGCCGGCGCCGTCCTGCGCCCTGACACGCTGAAACGGGCCGAGGCGATGGGGCTGGACGCCAAGGCCTTCCTCGCCAACAACGACGGCTACAGCTTCTTCAAGGCGCTGGGCGATCTGGTCGTCACCGGCCCGACGCGGACCAACGTCAACGACTTCCGGGTGATCGTGATCGATCCGGCCTGAGGGACGGACGACTCGAATCAGCCTTCGGATCGCCCAGCCTTCGCCTTGGTCAGCTGCGCGATGTAGATCCGCGCCAGCGATTTCAGGATCGGCGGCATCGCCATCACCGCCTCCTCGAAGCTGCGCTTGTCGATCACCTCGCAGATGCCGCCGCTCACCGCCACGGCGGTGACGTCGGGCGGGCGGCCGGTCAGCAGGTAGATCTCGCCGAACAGGCTGCCCGGCCCGAAGCTGGCGATCTCCTCGCCCAGCGTGCCGCGGCCGGGGCGGAGCGCCACGCGGCCGGACTGGATCAGGTAGGCGGCGTTCACCGGGTCGTTGGGGCTGAAGAAGACATGCCCTTCGCGGATCATCCGGCGGTCGACCACCTTCTGGAACGAGTTGGTTGAGCGGAAATCCACCGCATTGCCGACCCGCTCGGTCGGCGGCAGGCCATAGTCGCGGCGGATGGCGGCGATCAGGCTCTGCAACAGGTAGGATGCCAGCGGCGGGCTGCGCTTCAGCAGGCTGCGGAAGGCGTCCCGCGTCACCTCGACGCAAGCCACCTCGGTCAGCGCCCGCACGGTGGCGCTGCGCTCGCCATCGTCGATCAGCGCCATCTCACCGACCACCGCCCCTTTGCCGACCACCCCCAGCCGCCGGATGCCGCCGTCCGCGGCGGTCAGCAGCACCTCCAGTTCCCCGGATTCGATCAGCCATGCCCGGTCGCCGCGCTCGCCCTGCCGCATCATCACGATGCCGGGCTCGATGGTGGTGCGCTTGGGGCCGGAAGAGGCGGACTGCGTCATTGCATGGCTCAAAACAGACGGAAAGTTATCTCCCCACTCTACCCCATGGCCGCCGCATCGTCAGCCTCGGGTCTTCATCACGCCGCGGTCGCGGGCCGGCCCGCTGCCGTTGCCTCCTGCACGGCCGAGGAACTGGCGCAGGAAGGCGACGACCTCCGGCGAATCCCACTCCACCGCCCCCTCGACGCGGCCAAGCTCACGGCCCTCGGGATCGACCAGGATGGTGGTGGGCAGGCCGCGCAAGGACAGCGCCTTCATCGACTCCGAACCCGGATCGAGGAACACCGTCAGATGCTCCACCCCCGTCTTCTTATAGAAGGGCTCCACCGCCGTCCGCCCGCCGCGGTCCAGCGACAGCGCCACCACCTGGAAGGCATCGCCGCCCAGTTGGGCCTGGAGCCGGTCGAGCGACGGCATCTCCTTCACGCACGGCCCGCACCAAGTCGCCCACAGGTTCAGCAGGATCACCCGGTCCTTGAAATCGGCCAGATCGACCCGCCGCCCCTCGGCATCGACGAAGGACAAGGGCGGCATCGGCTTGGGCTCTGCCCCCTTGAACTTCTCCAGCTTGTCGGCACCGGTGGAGGCGACGGGCGTGGCCGTCAGCCCGGCATCGGGCGCGCCCAGCCGCACCACCTCCGGCGCTGCGGCACCGGGGTTGGGCGCCGCACCGGCGCTCCACCACAGGCCGGCCCCGGCCATGCACACACAAACCGTTGCGACCGCCGTCAAAGTCCGCATACTCACGCTTCCTCGCTCCCCTTCACCCGAATGCCCCGGTATCCGTCCCCATGAGCGCCGATCAGACCACGCCGACTTCCGCCGCCCCGACCGGTGCCCCCACGGGCTCTGCCGCACCCGCCGCCAGCCAGATGTGGGGCGGGCGATTCGCCCGCGGTCCCGCCGCCATCATGGAGAAGATCAACGCCTCCATCGGCTTCGATAAGCGGCTCGCCGACCAGGACATCGCCGGGTCGAAGGCCCATGCCGCGATGCTGGCCAAGCAGGGCATCATAACCCAGGCCGACGCCGACGCCATCATCGACGGGCTCGACCGCGTAAAGGCAGAGATTGACGCCGGCAGCTTCACCTTCAAGGTGGAGCTGGAGGACATCCACATGAATGTGGAGGCCCGGCTGGCAGACCTGATCGGCGAACCGGCCAAGCGCCTGCACACCGGCCGCTCGCGCAACGACCAGGTGGCGACCGATTTCAAGCTGTGGGTGCGCGACGCCATCGACCGGACCATCGCCGGCCTGACCGCGCTGCAGACCGCGCTGATCGACCTGGCGGAGCAGCACACCGGCACGGTGATGCCCGGCTTCACCCATTTGCAGGCGGCGCAGCCGATCAGCTTCGCCCATCACCTGCTGGCCTATGTCGAGATGTTCGGGCGCGACCGCAGCCGCTTCCGCGACGCCCGCTGCCGGCTGAACGAATGCCCGCTGGGCTCGGCGGCGCTGGCCGGCACGCCCTACCCCATCGACCGCTTCATGACGGCGGAGGCGCTGGGCTTCAACCGGCCGACCGCCAACTCGCTGGATGCGGTGTCCGACCGCGACTTCGCGCTGGAATATCTGTCGGCGGCGTCGATCTGCGGCATGCACCTGTCGCGCTTCGCCGAAGAGATCGTGATCTGGTGCTCGGCCCAGTTCCGCTTCATCAAGCTGTCGGACGCCTTCACCACCGGCTCGTCGATCATGCCGCAGAAGAAGAACCCCGACGCGGCGGAGCTGGTGCGCGCCAAGGCCGGCCGGGTGATCGGTTCGCTGAACAGCCTGCTGATCTCCATGAAGGGCCTGCCGCTGGCCTATTCCAAGGACATGCAGGAAGACAAGGAGCCGGTGTTCGAGGCCGACGACACGCTGGCGCTCTGCATCGCCGCCATGGAAGGCATGGTGCGCGACATGCAGCCCAACGTCCCGGCGATGCGCGAGGCGGCCGACCGCGGCTTCCTGAACGCCACCGACCTCGCCGACTGGCTGGTGCGGGAGCTGGACATGCCGTTCCGCGAGGCGCACCACGTCACCGGCCGCGCCGTGAAGGCGGCGGAGGACCGGCGCGTCGGCCTGACCGACCTGACGCTGGAAGAGCTCCAGACCATCGAGCCGCGCATCACCGAAGCCGTCTATCCGGCGCTGAGCATCGAGGCGTCGCTGAACAGCCGCACCAGCTTCGGCGGCCCGGCCCCCGTCCGCGTGCAGGAGGCGGTGAAGGCCGCCCGGGAGCGTTTCCTGTGATCAGCCGTCTTCCCCGCTCCGTCACCCTGACCGTTCTCGTCTTGGCCGGCGCCCTGGCGCTGGCCGGCTGCGGCAAGAAGCCGAAGGCCGTCGACAGCCCGGTTCCCGAAGGGCAGGTCGATCCCTTCCCCCGCACCTATCCCAACCCTTCGCTGGACCCGAAGCCCGGTAAGCCGGCCGGTTCCGGAGTCCAGTTCCCATGACCGCCCGCACCGCGTCTCCCAACGGTTCTCCGATGAGCGTCTTCGCCTACCGCAACGGCGTGCTGCATGCCGAATCCGTCTCGCTGGAGGATGTGGCGCGGGAGGTGGGCACCCCCTTCTACCTCTATTCCACCGCAGCGCTGGAGTCGCACTACAACGCCTATGCCGGCGCCTTCGCCGGACAGGATGCCGGCGTCTGCTATGCGCTGAAGGCCAACTCCAACCTTGCCGTCATCCGCACCCTGGCGAAGCTGGGGGCCGGCGGCGACGTGGTGTCGGTGGGCGAGATGAAGCGCGCGCTGGCCGGCGGCATCCCGCCCGAGCGCATCGTCTTCTCCGGCGTCGGCAAGACCCGCGACGACCTGCGCGCCGCCCTTGAGGCCGGCATCCACCAGATCAACGTCGAATCGGTGCCGGAGCTGGAGGCGCTGAGCCAGATCGCCTCGTCCATGGGCGTGGAGGCTCCCATCGCCTTCCGCGTCAACCCGGACGTCGACGCCAAGACCCACGCCAAGATCGCCACCGGCAAGAAAGAGAACAAGTTCGGCATCGACTACGACCACGCGCGCGAGATCTACCGCCGCGCGGCGGCCCTGCCGGGCATCAAGCCGGTCGCCATCGCCGTCCATATCGGCTCGCAGCTGACCGACCTCGCCCCCTTCCGGGCGGCCTACGAGCGGGTTGCGGCGCTGCTGCACCAGCTGCGCGAGGACGGCCACGACATCCAGCGCCTGGATCTCGGCGGCGGGCTCGGCATCACCTACAAGAACGAGGCGCCGCCCGATCTGGCCGACTATGCCGCGATGGTGCGCTCGATCACCGGCAATCTCGGCTGCCGGATCACGCTGGAGCCCGGCCGCTCGCTGGTCGGCAATGCCGGCATCCTGGTCAGCCGCGTCATCTATGTGAAGCAGGGGCTGCACCGCCGCTTCGCCATCGTCGACGCGGCGATGAACGACCTGATCCGCCCGTCGCTGTACGACGCCTGGCATGGCATCGTGCCCGTCGCGGAGCCGGCCGACGGCGCCGTTGCGGAGCCCTACGACGTGGTCGGCCCGGTGTGCGAGAGCGGCGACACCTTCGCCGTGCAGCGCCCGCTGCCGCCGCTGGCCGACGACGACCTCGTCGCCTTCCTGTCGGCCGGCGCCTATGGCGCGGTGATGGCCTCGACCTACAACACCCGGCCGCTGGTGCCGGAGGTTCTGGTCAACGGCGACCGCTTCTCCGTCATCCGCCCCCGCCCGACGGTGGAGGAGATGCTGGCGGCCGAGCGGGTGCCGGACTGGCTGTAAAGGGCTGGCTGTAAAGGACGTCGCCCCCTTCCCGGAAAAGCTAAGGAGGGGGCGGTCCCCGTCACGCGTCCAGCACGAACCGGGCGTTCTTCGCCGTCAGCGCCTCGAAATAGGGGCGCAGGGTCGCGTCGTCGAAGCCGAAGGCCTGCTGGAAGCGGATGATCAGGTCGCGCTCGCCCTGTTCCGCCTCGCCGTCGGCCATGGCGCTGTCGATCATGTTCAGCAGGATGCACAGCCGCTGCTGCTGGTTCAGCTTCGGCACGACCTCGGCCAGGAAGCTGTCCGGCGGGGTGCTGCGGGCATATTTAAGGCAGCCGTCCAGCTCCTCCCGCGAGGCGCGGCGGCCGAGGACGGAGACCAGATGGCCGACCTCCTCCGGGTCGATTTCGCCATCCGACCTCATGCAGTAGACCAGCGACACCACCAGCGCGCGGCGCGGGTTCATCTCCAGCGGCGCGTTGCCCTTGAACATATCGAACAGACCCATCGCTCGACCTCCCCAATGGTTCAGACGCCTGCCCATCTGGGCCCATGGGGCAAGCCGCGCAAGATGGGTGGCGGCGCGATTTTTTCAAAGACTGCGGCTGGACTTCAGTCCAGCCTGTCATCCTCACGCGGCTGGTTCCCGACGCCGGAACGCGCCAGGATGGACTTGGCCTGACCACGGGCCGCCCGGTTGCCACGTGCAGCGAAGTAGCGCTCCGCCTCCGCCTGGGCACCGACCCGTGATGCGAGCGCAGTGGCAATGTACTGGTTCAGACTGACGCCTGCGGCCTCCGCTTGGGCAGTGGCTTCCTTCTTCAGATCGTCAGGGATCCGCAGCGGAAAGGTGGTCATGCTCGAAGTCTCCTGAGAATATCCTTCGGTCGTTCGACTGGGATACCGAAGGATGACGCTCCAGCCGCCAAGTCGGCAAGATTGAAGCTGGCGATGGCGTCTGCCGAACCGTTGATCGCCGTTTCGAGCACAAGGTCATCGTCCGGATCGGACGCGCCAGGGCGCCAGCGATAATCGAAAGCGACCGGAATGCAGAGCGCCGCGATCTCGTCCAACACGCCAAGAACGTCAGGCACAGCGATACCGAACTTTGCAAGATTGCCCGGTCTGGTCAGGACAGCTTCATACTCGATCATAAGCGTGGTCGAGAGGAGAAGATGGGCCTTACCATCCAAAATCTCCAGCAGCAGATGACGGGACGCTCCTTCCGGACTGTGGAAGGCCGCAAACAGCACATCGGTATCAAGGACCAGTCTCAGCATCGTGATATCATATATGATATCAGAGCCCAATGTCCAGTTTTCTCCCTCAGCGCCATTCCCTTCCCAACCCAGCCCCGCAAGCCCCCTGAAACTGTCCGGCCATCGGGGCAAACCCCAAGCCTCTCCCGGTCGAATAGCGCAGCCGTCCCATCGGATTCGTGATAGTTTGGATGTGAAGTTTCGGGCGGGCCGCATCGCGCATCGGCACACAAAAGGGGGATTTGTGGGACGCTTCCTACGGGGCGCGCTGGTGGTGGTCGTCGTGCTGGCCGCATTGGCGGGCAACGCGGCCCACAGGGTCTATTACGATTACCAGGACACCCAGCAGCGCCGCTTCGCCCTGGTGCAGGACATGGCCCGGCTGGTCGACGACCATGTCCGCCGCACGGTGCACACGGCCGACGTAGCGCTCGACCAGACGGCGGCCATGGTGGCGGAGGCCCGCGGCCTGCAGAAGCTGCGCGACCTGAAGCATTGGGCCCGTCTGCGCGAATATGCCGCCCAGGTCGAGGGCGCCGACGCCATCTGGATTTACGACGCCGACGGCCGGGCCGTGCTCGAGTCGGCCAGCTTTCCCAACCGCATCGCCGATTTCGCCGACCAGAGCGGTCTGGAGGCCCTGCGCGGCGGGATGCGCCTGCACATCGGCGCGGCGCAGCCGGTCCGGACCGGGTCCTATCCGCTCGTCTTTCCGGTTTCCCGCCCGCTGCATGACGACGAGGGGCGCTTCGTCGGGGTGGCATCCGTGTCGATCCGGGTCAACCACCTGACCGACTTCTACAGCATTCCGGGCTTCGAATTCGATCCGCTGATCGCCGTCTACCGGCCGAACGGCGAGGTGGTCGCCCGCCGCCCGGAACCCGAAGCCTCGGCCGGCCGCACGGCCGCCGCCGCGCCGCTGTTCCAGTCCCGGCTGCGCGAGGCGCCGGAGGGGCAGTTGCTGTCGGCGTCGCCGCTGGACGGGGTGCTGCGCATCGCCGCCTACCGGACCGTCCGCGACTATGGTCTGGTGGTGCTGGCCGGCATCGACCGGGAAGAGGCGATGGCCGTATGGCGCACCCGCACTCTGCACACAGTGGTGGAGACCCTCGTCGGCCTGCTGGCGGTCCTCGGGATGCTGGCCTGGGGGATGCGCTATCTCGACCGCGAGCGCAAGGCGCAGGTGGCCCTAGCCGAGGCGCGGAACGCGGTGGAGCGGACCAGCGCCGAACGCGACGAGAGCGCCCGGCTCGCCACCGCGCTGAACCATGCCCGCGACATGGCGGAAAGCGCGCGGCAGGCCGCCGAGGCCGCCAACCGGGCCAAGGGCGAGTTCCTGGCCGGGCTGAGCCACGAGCTGCGCACACCGCTGAACGCCGTCATCGGCTTCGCCGACCTGATCGCCCGCGAGGCGGAGGGGCCGGTCGGCACGCCGTCCTACCGGCAATATGCCGCCAATGTCCGCGACAGCGGCCAGCATGTGCTGGAGCTGATCAACGAGATCCTCGACCATGCGCGGGCGGAAGCCGGGGCGCTGACCATCGAGGAGGGGCACTGCGACCTGGAGGCCGCGGCGGATTTCGCCGTCCGCATGCTGACCCCGCGGGCGGAGCGCGCCGGCGTGCTGCTGTCGGCGGTGGTGGCGCCGGCGGTGGGCGCCTTACGCGGAGACGACCGCCGCATCCGCCAGATCCTGCTGAACCTGATCGCCAACGGGGTGAAATACACGCCGTCGGGCGGATCGGTGACGCTGTCCGCCCTGCTGGAGGACGGCACGCCGGTGATCCGCATCACCGACACCGGGCTGGGCATCCCGGCCGAGGATCTGGATCGCGTGCTGGAGCCCTTCGCCCGTGTCGAGAGTGCCGACCACCGCGGGGTCGAGGGCGCCGGGCTGGGCCTGCCGCTGACCAAGCGGCTGGTCGAACTGCATGGCGGCACGCTGGCGCTGCGCAGCACGCTGGGCGTCGGCACCACGGTGACGGTGCGGCTGCCGGCGAACCGCCTGTTGCCGGCGGAGGCGCTGGGCATGCCGGCGACACCGCCGGCCCGGCCGGCCCCCGCCACCAACTCTGCCGCCAGCTCTGCCGCCAGCCCGTCCATCGCCCCATCCCTCACCGTCCCCGCACAGCCCCTGGCCCAGCCCTTGGCGCCTGCGCTGTCCCCGCCGCCGTCCGGACCGTTGTCGATCCTGCTGGTGGACGATGATCCGACCGTGCGCGACATGGTGGCCGGTCTGCTGCGCGGCTGGGGCCATCGGGTGATCGCGGCGACCAACGCCAACGAAGCGCTGGTGGTGCTGGACGGGCCGGAAAAGCTCGATCTGCTGCTCAGCGACGTCGTCATGCCGCCGGGCATGGACGGGACGGAACTGGCCCGGCACACCGCCCGCATGCGCCCGGGCCTGCCGGTTCTGCTGGCCTCCGGCTTCGCCGCCCATGCCGTCGGTACGCCTGCCGGCTTCGGCCCCAACGTGGCGATGATCGCCAAGCCCTTCTCCATCGAGGATCTGCGCCGGCAGCTTGCCCGCATCGCCGGCCGGCGGGTGGGAGCGGCACCCCAGGCCCAGGCGATGGCGGCCCAGGCAATCGCTGCCCCGCCCCCTGCTCAGCCCCCTGCCCCGCCCACTCCCCGCCCCGCCGGACCGCCGCGCCTGCTGATCGCCGAGGATCTGTCGATCAACCGCGAACTGCTGGCGGCGCTGTTCAAGGACAGCGGTTACCGCATCGATCTGGTGGCCGACGGCGCCGCGGCGGTGGAGGCGGTGAAGGCCGGCGACTACGACCTCGTGCTGATGGACGTGCAGATGCCGGAGATGGACGGGCTGGAGGCGAGCCGGATCATCCGCGCCATGCCGCCGCCGCGCGGCGACCTGCCGATCCTGGCGCTGACCGCCGGTTCGTCGGACGAGGAGCGGCGCGACTGCCGTGACGCCGGCATGAACGGGCACATCGGCAAGCCCTATGAGCGCGACCTGCTGTTGCGTCAGATCGCCCGCACGCTGGCTGCCGGGCGCAGCCGCACCGGCGCCGCCTGAAGGCCCGCTCTCTAGCCGGTCAGGGCTGCTCCGGTCAGGGCTGCTCGAACACCCTTGGGAAATGGGCGAGACGCCGGCCGAACAGGCTTTGCGGCGTGGCGTCGGTCACGACCGGCTCCGCCTGATTGGCAGGCAGCGGCGCCATCGGCAGGGGCGTGGAGGACAGCGCGCGCGCCGAGGTCGGGCGGGGGCGGCGTTCCGTCTTCTCGGGTGGGGCGTAGAAATGCAGGGTCAGCTGGCCGTCGGCTTCCGCCGCATAGGGCAAGCCCGGGACCGTCCGGCGTTCGGTGCCGGGAAGCACATACTGCTCACCTTGGTCGGTGCGTTCGATATGCGGCATGACCGGTATCCTGTCTCCACCGGACCGATCCTGCCGTTCCCGCCCTTGCGGGTCAAGGGCGGGCTGCGTCACGAAGGGCTTATCCGATCGTACCGGTATCCGCCCCCTCGTCCGCCCCCTCGTTCACAGGGTGTTCTCCCCCCGGATCGAGGCCCTTACGGGTGCAGGACGCTGGCCACCAGCAGGTAGGACAGCCAGGCGACGATGCCGGAGGCGGGAATCGTCAGCACCCAGGCCCAGACGATTCGGCCCGCCAGCCCCCAGCGCACCGCCGAGGTCCGGCGGGCGGAGCCGACGCCGACGATGGCGCCGGTGATGGTGTGGGTGGTCGAAACCGGGATGCCCAGCCACGTCGCGCCGAACAGCGTGATGGCGCCCGCCGTCTCGGCGCAGAAGCCCTGGTAGGGCTTCAGGTCGGTGATGCGCGACCCCATGGTGCGGACGATGCGCCAGCCGCCCATCATGGTGCCCAGCCCCATCGCCAGT
This sequence comes from Azospirillum sp. 11R-A, assembly GCF_049472615.1. NCBI lineage: Bacteria > Pseudomonadati > Pseudomonadota > Alphaproteobacteria > Rhodospirillales > Azospirillaceae > Azospirillum > Azospirillum sp. 11R-A. The sequence goes on from NZ_JBCEBL010000002.1 coordinate 264,939, forward strand.
TGGCAGGCGATGATGACCCAGAAGGGAACGTGGAAGGTATCGCCCAGCATGCCCTGGCTGAACAGCAGGACGGCGATGATGCCCATCGTCTTCTGCGCGTCGTTGCCGCCATGGCCCAGGCTGTACAGCGCCGCCGAGACGAGCTGCCAGTGCCGGAACTGGCGGTCGACCGCGAAGGGGGCGGCCCGGCGCAGCGCCCAGGACAGCACCAGCATCAGGAACAGCGCCAGCAAGAGGCCGATGCCGGGCGACAGCACGATGGCGACCGCCGTCTTGGTGAAGCCGCTGCCGATGATGGCGCCGAAGCCGGCCTTGGCGATGCCCGCCCCGGCGATGCCGCCGACCAGCGCATGCGAGGAGGAGGACGGCAGCCCGAGATACCAGGTGATCAGGTTCCAGCCGATGGCGCCGACCAGCGCCGCCAGGATCACCGCCGGGTCCATCACCAGCGGATCGACCAGCCCGGTGCCGATGGTGGTGGCGACATGCAGGCCGAAGAACAGGAAGGCGATGAAATTGAAGAAGGCCGCCCAAAGGACGGCCAGCTTGGGCGACAGCACGCGGGTCGACACCACGGTGGCGATGGAGTTCGCCGCGTCGTGCAGGCCGTTGATGAAGTCGAAGGCGAGCGCCACCAGAACGATGACGGCGATCGCCGGCAGGCCGAGTTGCAGGGCCTCCATGATCGGGGCCGCCTCAGACCTGATCGAGCGTGATGCCCGCGACCAGGTCGCCGACGTCGTCGCACCGGTCGGTCACCGCCTCCAGCATCTCGTACAGCTCGCGCCGGCCGAGGAAGGCGATCATGTCCGGCTTCTCCGCGATCAGCGACTGCAAGGCGCTGCGCAGGATGTCGTCGGCCTCGTCCTCGATGTCGGACAGCCGGCCGCAGAGATGGTCGATCCGCTCGGCGTTGCGGGCGATGGAGCCCAGCAGCGGCATCAGCTCGACCAGCACGTCAGCCTGCTGGCGGATCAGGGCGACGAAGCGGCGCATCGGCTCGTCGAACGCCTCGATGCCATAGAGGCCGGCATGGCGCGGCACCTCGTCCATCAGGTCGATGGCGTCGTCCAGCGCGTTGATCAGCGACAGGATGTCCGAGCGGTCGAAGGGGGTGATGAAGGCGCGATGCAGGTCGCGCCCGGCATCCTTGGCGATGCGGTCGGCGTCCTTCTCCACCCGCTTCAGCGCGGCGACCTTCTGCACGCGGTCGTCCGGTCCGGAATCCATCACCGCTTCCAGTGCGATGGATGCTGCCACGATGTGGCGGGCCTGCTCGACGAACTGGTCGACGAAGCGTTCCTCCTTCGGCATCAGCGAACGGAATGCGCGCAGCAGCATGGGACGGTGACTCGCGTAGACTGAATGGTTTGGCGCTGCTCTTAGCACGCTTCGCGGTGCGGTGCAGCGGCGGCATGTCATGTAAAGGTCATGAAACAGTCATTTGGTAGCAAAATCGCCACAGGTTGCGGCACATCGCCGCTTTTCACCCCTCCAACCAATCCGGCAAACCAGTTGGGCCGGCCCCCTTGAGCAGACCCCATGGAAAGCCGCCGGCCGCCTTCCCAAATCTCACCCGAAGCCCCTTCCCCGACCGCAGGGTTCCGCCCATGACGTGCCCACCCCCCGCCTTCCGCCTTGCCGTGCCGGCACTCGCCGTGCTGCTGCTGAGCGCCGCCCCGCTGCATGCCCAGACGGTTCCGCCCGCAGACCCGGCCGGCCGGTGCAGCCCGACCGTCTCGGCCGCGCTCAGCACCTGGGACACCGGGGTCGCGGCGGCGGAGCGTTTCGGCGACAAGGCCGCGGCGGTGGCGCGCGAGAAGGGGCGTGAATATCTGCTGCCGCTGCTGGGGATCGACCCGAAGGCGGTGCCGCCCGACGCCAAGGGCGGCGGCACGACCGACGATGTCGGCCGCGCGCTGGAGGAAAGCCGCAACGATCCCAAGCGCCGCGCCGACCTCTGCGCCGCCATCACCCGCGCGGCGGACGAGGCGAAAAACTCGGCCGGCGCCGGGCTCGACGCGCTGAAACGGGCCCTGGACAACTGGCAGCTGACGCCGCCCGCCGCTCCGGCCCCCGCCCCGGAGACGCCGAAGCAGGACGGGCTGATCAAGACCTGATCTGGATCAGATCCGCCGCAGCGGACGCCGGGCGCTCCACACCCCGGCCAGGAAGGGCAGCGCCAGCAGGACCTGCAGGGCTGCCCAACCCAGCGCTTCCCAGTTCGGCTTGGTCCAGTCGACCTCGTGCAGCGCCTCCATGAAGGGCAGCTGGCCGTAGATCAGCGATTCGAGCGGCACGAAGCCCTCGGCCACCACGGTCAGCAGCGCCGCCAGCAGAAGCCCGAAGCCCAGCACCGACTCGATCGGCAGGCGGCGGACGGCGCCGCACAGGCCACGCGGCGCGCCGTCGGCGACGGGAATTGCCGGACGGAACAGGCTGGCGATGCCGAGAGCGCCGCGTGTCTCCGTCCCCACCGGCCGGCGGGCGGCACGGATCAGGCCCAGCGCCGGCAGCGCCACAGCCGGGATCAGCAGATAGGGGTTGGGGAAGTCGCGGTAGCGGCCGTCATAGACGATCAGCAGCGACCAGACCAGCGCCGCGACGCCCAGCGCCACGGCGCTCCACCGTCCGACCCGCTCGGTGCGGGTCAGGGCCGGGCGGGCGTGGCGCAGGCCGACCAGCGGCTCGCTCGCCAGACCGCCGCTCGCCAGCGTGCGGTGGGCGGTCAGCAGCACCGCCAGCACCAGCGCCGCGGTCAGCGCCAGCATCGCCACGGCCAGCGTGGTGTCCTGCCAGTAATGCTTGCCATGCTCGGCCAGGAAGGCGGCGCGGACATAGAGGGTGGACAGCGCCTGCGCCAGCAGGATCAGCACCGCCCAGCCGGAGCCCGGCACATGGCGGCGCAGCAGCGCCAACCCGCCCAGCAGCACCAGCGCCAGCCCGCTCGACGCCGCGAACAGCCAGGGCCACGCGACATTGCCGACGACCGGCCCGGCCAGCGAGAATTTCGGCGTGCGGTCGGCGTTGTACAGGCCCCAATGGCCGCCGACGGTGCCCTCCAGCTTGGCCTTCCATTCCTGGTCGAAGGCCTCGATCACGTTGTAGTCGAAGCCCTCCTGCTCGGCCATGCGGACGAAGGCGTTGACGAACTTCGCCTTGTTGACCAGCCCCGGCACGGCGGCGCCGCGCGAGCGGCCTTGCGTCGGCCAGCCGGTCTCGCCGACCAGGATCGGCTTGCCCGGAAAGCGGTGGGCGATGGTGCGGTAGCTCTGGCGGATACGCTCGGTCGCCGCCTCGACGCCGGCCGGCACGTCCTCCCAATAGGGCAGCAGGTGGATGGTCAGGTAATCGACATGGTCCGCGATCTGCGGGTATTTCAGCCACCATTCCCACACGTCGGCATAGGACACCGGCTGCTTCACCGCCGCCTTGACGCGGTCGATGTAGCCGGCGACCTGCTCCGGCGTCAGTTCGCGGCGCAGCAGCACCTCGTTGCCGACGATGACGCGGGTGATGATGTCGGGATAGCGGTTGGCGAGGTCGATCAGCGAGGCGATCTCCGCCTCGTTCTTGTCGGTCCGCGAGGACAGCCATGCCCCCATGGTGACCTGCATGCCATGCTTGCGCGCCAGTTCCGGCACCACCTGCAAGCCTTCCAGCGAGGTGTAGGTGCGGATGCCGGCCACCTGCGGCGCCAGCGCGACCAGGTCTTCCTCGATCTGGGCGGTGGAGGGCAGCACACCGGTCAGCGGGCTCTGCCCGTCGCGGAAGGGCGCGAAGGACACGCTGCGCAGCTTGCCGCCGGGTGGCGGGTCGAGCGGCACCGGCAGGTTCGGCAGGGACCAGACGGCGAGATTCGCGAGGCCGGCGACGATCATCGCGGCAAGGATGAGGATCAGGCGCATGGGCGGGATGTCTACACCAAAGGCTTGACGGTTTGAACGGTGACCGTCGCACCAACAGGCCGGACGGCGATTTTATTCACGGACACGGACAGAAAATGGGCGCGCCCCCCAAAGGAGGCGCGCCCAGTCGGTCAAGGATTGAGTGACGTGCCTTCGTCACGGATTGGTAAACCGGCGGACGGGGGCGTTTATTCCGTGGGAAATTGCATCCCCGCCCCCAATTTCACCGCTCGCTTCAGCGTTCGACGAACGCCTTTTCGATGACGAAGCCGCCCGGCTCGCCGTTGGTGCCCATGACGAAGCCGCGCTTTTCCATCATCGCGGTGGTCTCGGCCAGCATGGCCGGGCTGCCGCAGATCATCACGCGGTCCTTCTCGGCATCCAGTTCCGGCAGGCCGAGGTCCTCGTAAATCTTGCCGGTTTCCATCAGCGTGGTCAGGCGGCCCTGGTTGCGGAAGGGCTCGCGCGTCACGGTCGGGTAATAGAGCAGCTTTTCCTTCACCTGCTCGCCGAAGAACTCGTTCTCCGGCAGGCTGTGGTGGATCAGGTCGTCATAGGCCAGCTCCGCCACGGTGCGGGTGCCGTGGGTCAGGATCACCCGGTCGAACTTCTCGTACATCTCCGGGTCCTTGATGATGCTGAGGAACGGCGCCAGTCCGGTGCCGGTGCTCAGCAGATACAGGTTCCGCCCGGGAAGCAGGTTGTCGGCGATCAGCGTGCCGGTCGCCTTGCGGTTCACCAGCAGCGTGTCGCCTTCCTTCAGATGCTGGAGCCGCGAGGTCAGCGGGCCGTCCTGCACCTTGATGCTGAAGAACTCCAGCGTCTCCTCGTAATGCGCGCTGACGAGGCTGTAGGCACGCAGCAGGGGCCGGCCTTCGACCTCCAGCCCGATCATGGTGAACTGCCCCGGCAGGAAGCGGAAGGACGGATCGCGCGTGGTGGTGAAGCTGAACAGCGTGTCGGTCCAGTGGTGAACGGTCAGCACGCGCTCTTTGATCAGATTGCTCATTTGGGCGTTCCAAAACCTGTCGGCGCCAAGCTCTGTTGGCAATGTTCAATACCAAAGTCCGGGACGCTGCGTTCAGGTGGCCGGCGCGATGACACGAGCGGAGCTGCCGCGACGCAACGGCCGAAACCTATCAACAAACCCGGTCGAAGGCCACGGATTTATACCAGTCAAATGACGGGCTTTCCGGCAAACAACACAGTCTGCGCCGTACAACATTGATCCCGGTCAATCGAATCCTTATTCCGCGCTGGGCGGCGCGAACAGGTAGGGCGACAGGCCGCGCAGATTTTCATCGACGATAAGCCGATGATTCAGCGGCGGAAACGCCCGCTGCGAACAGTCCAGCCGCGGGCAGAGCCGGCAATTCACCCCGATCGGCGTCGCCGCATCGGTGTTGGACAGGTCGAACCCGTCCGCATAGGTGACCTGAGCCGCATGCTGGACGTCGCAGCCCAGCGCCACGGCGAATTGCTGCGGCGGGCTGCGGTGGCCGCCGCCGGCCTTCACCACCGTGCGGGCGATTGAGAAATAGGCGGTGCCGTCCGGCATCTCCGCCATCTGGCTGTGGATCTTGCCCGGCGTGCGGAAGGCCTCGTAGACGATCCAGCGCGGGCAGCCGCCGCCGAAGCGGGCGAAATGGAATCCGGCGCCGGAGAAGCGTTTCGACACGTTGCCGGCGCTGTCCACCCGCATGAAGAAGAAGGGCACGCCCTTGGCCCCTGACCGGTGCAGGGTGGTCAGCCGGTGGCAGACCTGCTCGAACGACGCGTCGAAACGCCGCCGCAGGATTTCGATGTCGTAGCGCAGCTGGGTCGCCGCCTCGTGGAAGCGGGCGTAGGGCATCAGCACCGCCGCGGCGAAATAGTTCGCCAGCCCGATCCGGGTCAGCCGCCGTGCCTCGTCGTCCGACAGGTTGGCGGCATCGACGATGCCGTTCAGCAGGTCGCGGTGGCGCAGCAGCGCGATCTGGCAGGCGAGCTGGAAGGTGCGGCCCGACGGCGCCAGCATCTCCGACAGCAGGATGCGCCGGCTGTGGCGGTCGAAGCGGCGCACCGCATAGCCCATCACCTCCGACGGCAGCAGGCGGACGCGGACGCTGTGCTGGGTGTTCAGCCAGTCGACCAGCCCGCGATAGAGGTCGCCGCGTTCCAGCTTGCCGTCCTGCCACAGGCTTTCCGCCGCCGCCTCCAGCTCCGGGAAATGGTTGGAGTGGGTCTGGAACAGGTCGCGCACCTCGTCCTGCGGGAAGCCGGTGGCCTGCACCAGATGCAGCTTCTCGCGGTCGGCCACCCGCTCCGCCAATGCCTGGAGATCGTCGCGCGCGCCACGGAAGCCGCGATAGAGCGCCACCACCGCCTGCCCCAGCGTCGGCGCCACCGCCGCCAGCTCGCGGAAATCCTGGTTCTTGATGTCGGAGCCGTCGAACAGCTGGTCGGAGAACACCTCGCGCAGGCCGGCCACCAGCCGGCTCTCCTCGTCCTCGGCGAAGGCCTGGAGATCAACGCCGAACTGCTGGCCCAGCTTCAGCAGCAGCGGCACCGTGACGGGGCGCTGGTTGTGCTCGATCAGGTTCAGATAGCTGGGCGAGATGCCGAGCTGGTCGGCCATCTGCGCCTGGGTCAGGCCCTGGTCGCGGCGCAGGCGGCGCACCTTCGGACCCAGCATCGCCTTCTTTTCCATGGTCGCCAAAACCAGCCCCCTCGACGGACCGCAAACTTTACAAGATTTACGGATTTACAGGATTGTGAATATGGCAGTTTACAAACGGACCTTTTTACAAACAAGGGCTTATTGCAACGCACTCGGGCGGGGTTTAAGTCTTGGTTCACGGCCGCGCTGTAAAGCGCAAGCGGCCCCGAAGACACCGGACGGCAGAGCAAGGGCGGGAGGAAACGCCACTGTCCGCAACCGGATGCCGGGACCGACAAAAGGCCCGCCCCGAGACCCCAGTTCCGCCCCGATCGACCGGGCGCACCGGACAAAAGGAACCTGACCCATGTCGCTCGATGAAAAGACCAAGACCGCCATCCACGCCGCCCGTTACGAGGGCATCCGCCGCGACTACACCATGGACGACGTCAAGCGTCTGAGCGGCTCGGTCAAGATCGAGTACACGCTGGCCGAGCTGGGTGCGCGCCGCCTGTGGGAACTGCTGAACACCGAGCCCTACATCAACACCCTGGGCGCCCTGACCGGCAACCAGGCGATGCAGGCGGTCAAGGCCGGCCTGAAGGCCATCTACCTGTCGGGCTGGCAGGTCGCCGGTGACGCCAACACGGCCGGCCAGATGTACCCGGACCAGAGCCTGTATCCGGTGAACTCGGTCCCGGCGGTCGTCGAGCGCATCAACAACACCTTCAAGCGCGCCGACGAGATCCAGACCTCCGAGGGCAAGGGCGACACCTACTGGTTCGCGCCGATCATCGCCGACGCCGAGGCCGGCTTCGGCGGCCCGCTGAACGCCTTCGAACTGATGAAGGCGATGATCAAGGCCGGCGCCGCCGGCGTGCACTGGGAAGACCAGCTGGCGTCGGAAAAGAAGTGCGGCCACCTCGGCGGCAAGGTTCTGATCCCGACGCAGCAGCACATCCGCACGCTGAACGCCGCCCGTCTGGCCGCCGACACCTGCGGCACCTCGACCCTGGTGATCTGCCGCACCGACGCCGAGTCGGCGCAGCTCATCACCTCGGACATCGACGAGCGTGACCATCCCTTCATCGACTTCGACAGCGGCCGCACCAGCGAGGGCTTCTTCCGCCTGAAGAAGGGCATGGGCGTCGATCACTGCATCGCCCGCGGCCTGTCCTACGCGCCGTACTCGGACCTGATGTGGTGGGAGACCTCCAAGCCGAACCTGGACGAAGCCCGCCGCTTCGCCGAGGCCGTGCACAAGCAGTTCCCGGGCAAGATGCTCGCCTACAACTGCTCGCCCTCCTTCAACTGGAAGGCCAACCTGGACGACGCCACCATCGCCAAGTACCAGCGCGAGCTGGGCGCCATGGGCTACAAGTTCCAGTTCGTCACGCTGGCCGGCTTCCACAGCCTGAACTACTCGGCCTTCACCCTGGCCAAGGGCTATGCCGAGCGCGGCATGGCCGCCTACTCCGAACTGCAGCAGGCCGAGTTCGCGGCCGAGAAGGACGGCTACACCGCCACCAAGCACCAGCGCGAAGTCGGCACCGGCTACTTCGACGCGGTCGCCACGGCAATCTCCGGCGGCACCTCCTCGACCACCGCGTACAAGGACTCCACCGAGGCTGACCAGTTCCATTGATCGCAGGTTCCGATCATTGGGAATGGTCCGTGATCCAGTGTGCGAGCTGGATCTTTTCGAACGGCTGATGCTTTGACTTGCCGACGGCCGGGGGCCTTCCCCCCGGCCGCTTTTTTTTGGCCTCGTCTCCGCCGATACGCGGTTCATTCGGAATAATCCTTCGGCGAAGCCACGCCCCCATGGTATGGCAGCCCTGCACCGCATCAACCGGTGGTATGGCCCGGTTGGCCCGAAAGTCTTGAACTGGGCTGGTAAATCCAGCCGAATCCACCGGTTCCGACGGAATCCGGCACGCCGCATCCTTGGGTGCGCCGCGGAATCCCTTGTTGACTTGGGGCCTCATCGGGACCAATTAAGTCCGCATGCTGAAAACAAACCGATCCGGGACGTAAAGGTCCCACACGCCGGCACCCGACCTCGGGGTCCCGGCGGGCGGAACTGGCCGCCGCGCATCCCCATGCGCGGCGATGACCGTTTCCCGACCGCCTTCTGCCCCCGGCGGGTTCTCCCCTGGCCGACATGCCATCGGAGATGCTCCGGCGTTCTATTGGTGAAACGATGAAAGGACAAGACAGTATGGATCAATCGCTCGCAGGAAAGTCCATCGCCATCCTCGTCTCCAACGGCTTCGAAGAAGCGGAGATGACCGAGCCGCAACGCGCTCTTATCAAGACCGGCGCCACGCTGCGCACCATCTCGACCGAGACGGGTCTGGTCAACGGCTGGCACGGCAAGTCCTGGGGCCATTACTTCCCGGTGGACAAGCATCTGAGCGAGGCGCTCGGCGCCGACTTCGACATGCTGCTGCTGCCGGGCGGTGAGCGCAGCGTGGCGAAGCTGCAGCAGTCGGCCCACACCCGCCGCATCGTCGGCCACTTCCTGGATGCCGGCAAGCCGATCGCCGCCATCGACCAGGGCATCCAGCTGCTGGCGATCCCTGGCAAGCTGCGCGGCCGCCTGCTGGCCGCCCCGGAAGCCTACCGCGCCGACCTGACCGCCGCCGGCGGCAAGATCAGCGACGAGGCTCTGGTCGTCGACGACATCACGGTCTCGGCGCTGGGCCAGGACCAGCTGAACGAGTTCGTCGAAGCCGTGGTGAAGCTGTTCACCGAGCTGGGTTCCGTTCGCAAGGCCGCCTGATCTCCATCCTCAGACGGTCCCGAAACGGCCGCCGCACCATCGGGGTGCGGCGGCCGTTTCGTTTTCAGGCTCCCTTTAACTCCCCATTCAAGTCACGCCCTGTGACCATTGCCCGACACCCCGGATTTCCGACGAATTCACTCACCTTCCGCGTTGATAATTTTAAACATTCGGATTAGTAAGGTTGAGGGTCGAATAATACCTTCGGGTGGACAGGGTTCTTGCCGAGGGTTTGGCGGGGATGCGGGCAAAATGGCTAAAATTCGAGCATTCGGACAGTTGACCATTCGTGCCAAGATCATCGTCGCGGTGCTGGGCACTGTGGTGATGGCCGGTGCCTTTGGGATTTTCACGCTCAGCCGGCTTGAAATCCTAAACAATGCTGCCGAAACCATGCGCAGCCGTTCGCTGCCGGCGACCCAGCTGGCCGGTCAACTGACCTCCGCCGCCCAGAGCCACCGCATCGCCGAAGCCGCCTATGCGCTCGCCACCAACGAGATGCAGGTGAACCAGGCGGAAAAGGGCTGGACCGACGCGGTGACCGAGGTTGCGGCGCGCCGTCAGGCAGCCGGTACCCGCTTCACCGGCGGCGACGGCGCCGCAAGGCTGGCCGCCTTCGACGAGGCCTGGACCGCCTATGCCGCCGCAGCCGACCGCGTGCGCGCCCAGGCCCGCGACGGCAACGCCCAGTCCGCCGTCAGCGTCTTCAAGCGTCCCAGCGCCGTCGCCTTCGCCCGCGTGCAGGAGGCGCTCGACGCGCTGGTGGACAGCACGATGGCCGATGCCGGCGCCGTCGCCGACCAGGGGGCGGCGGTCTACAGCAGCGCCCACGGCATGGTGCTGGGCGGCGTCACTCTCTGCACCCTGCTGGCGCTGGGCTTCGGCGCCGTGCTGGTGCGCGGCATTTCCCGCCCGATCCTCGATGTCGCCGGTTCGCTGGAGCGGCTGGCCGCCCGCGACTTCACCGCCACCTTCGAAGAAGGCCGCCGCGACGAGATCGGCCGCATGGCGACCGCCGCGCGCGTCTTCCGTGACACCATGCTCGACACCGAACGCCTCCAGCAGGAGCAGGAGCGGCTGAAGACCGCCGCCGCCGAGGAGCGCCGGCGCGAGCTGCGCACGCTCGCCGACGGCTTCGAGGCGACGGTGAAGCGGCTGGTCGAGGCGCTGTCGGCCTCCACCGCCGAGATGGCCACCGCGTCCTCCGCGATGGCCGAGGGCGCCGCCGAGACGGCGCGCCATTCCGACGCGGTGTCGTCGGCCGCCGGCCGCGCCTCGGCCAATGTCGACAGCGTCGCCGCCGCCACCGCCGAACTGTCGGCCAGCTTCGCCGGCATCGCCCGTCTGGTTGCCGATTCCGCCGGCATCGCCGCCGACGCCACCCGCGACGCCGAGCGCAGCACCACGGTGATGGGCAGCCTCGCCGAGGCGGCGGAGGAGATCGGCAAGGTGGTGGACATGATTTCCGGCATCGCCGGCCAGACCAACCTTTTGGCACTGAACGCCACCATCGAGGCCGCCCGCGCCGGTGAGGCCGGCAAGGGCTTCGCCGTCGTGGCGAGCGAGGTGAAGCAGCTCGCCGGCCAGACGGCCAAGGCGACCGCCGAGATCCAGGCGCGCATCGCTGAAATCCAGAGCGCGTCGGGCACCGCGGTCGACACCATCGGTGCCGTGACCCGCACCATCGCCCGGTTGAACGAGATCTCCAGCGAGGTCGCGGCCGCGGTCGAACAGCAGACCGCCGCGGTGGGCGAGATCGCCGCCAACATCCAGGACGCCGCCGACGGCACCCGCACCGTCTCCGACAACATCGCCGCCGTCACCTCCGCCGCCGCGTCCGCCGAACGGGCCAGCGGCGTGATGGTGCGCTCGGTGGACACGGTGCAGGACGACGCCGGGCGGATGCGCCAGGAGGTCGACGGCTTCCTGGGAGCGTTGCGGGCGTCTTAATCGGAAGACTGAAAACTGCGGGGATTTCCCTCTCCCCTCCGGGGAGAGGGCGTTTATGCCTGCTTGGCGTCGATGATGCCCCGGCGCACGGCGCGGGTCTTGGTGAAGTGGTCCTGCAACTGCTCCCCCTCGCCCCAGCGGATGGCGCGCTGCAAGGCCGTCAGGTCCTCGGTGAAGCGCTGGAGGATTTCCAGCACCGCCTCGCGGTTGTTCAGGAACACGTCGCGCCACATGACGGGATCGCTGGCGGCGATGCGGGTGAAATCGCGGAAACCGCCGGCCGAGAATTTGATGACCTCGGACTTGGTGTCCTCCTCCAGGTCCGACGCGGTGCCGACGATGGTGTAGGCGATCAGGTGCGGCAGGTGCGAGGTGATGGCCAGCACGCGGTCGTGGTGGCTGGCCTCCATGATCTCGACGGTGGAGCCGACGCGGCGCCACAGCTCCGTCACCTGCTCCAGCGCATGGCGGTCGGCGCCGGACGGCGGGGTCAGGATGCACCAGCGGCCCTGGAACAGCGTGGCGAAACCGGCCTCCGGCCCCGAATGCTCGGTGCCCGCCACCGGATGGCCGGGGATCAGATGGACGCCGTCGGGCAGATGCGGCCCGACGTCGCGCAGGGTCGCCTGCTTGACCGAACCGACGTCGGTGACGATGGTCCCGCGCTGCAAAAGCGGCCCGATGGCCTCGGCCACCGCGGCATAGCTGCCGACCGGGGTCGACAGCACCACCAGATCGGCGCCGGCCAGTGCCGCCGCCGGATCGGTGGAGGCCTCCGCCACGATGCCCAGCTCCAGCGCCTTGGCGCACGCCGCATCGCTGCGGTCGGTGCAGACCACCTGCCGCGCGATCCCATACTCCGCCAGCGCCCGCGCCAGGGAGGAGCCGATCAGACCGATGCCGACGATGGCGACGCGGTCGAACAGGGGGCCAGGGGCGGAAGCGGAAGCGGTGGTGGCGGTGGACATGACGCTGGGTGTCCCGAAAGCGGAGTGAACGGGCGAAAAACCGTCCCGTTTAAACCACCTCGCACCCGCGGGACCAAGCGAATCTTTCGCCGCCTCTCCGTCAGCCGTCCTTCGCCGTCATCTCCGCCCTGAGCGCTTCGGCCAGCCGCTGGAAGGTTTCCTTCCGTCCCGACGTGCGGCGCCAGGCCAGTGCGATCCGCCGCCCCGGCCGGTCGCCGGCCAGCGGGCGCACCGCCAGATCCAGCCCGCGCAGGATGCCCGAATCGACCGCCATCTGCGGCAGCAGCGTCACCCCCAGCCCGTTCGCCACCATCTGCACCAGCGTGTGCAGGCTGGTTCCCTGGAAGGCGGTGTTGTGCGGCGTGGCGTCCAGCGCGCAGGCCGCCATGGCATGGTCGCGCAGGCAATGCCCATCCTCCAGCAGCAGCAGATCCTCCGACGGGACCGTCACCGGCTGCGCCGGATCCCCGCCGCCCAGCCGGTGGCCGGTGGGGCAGACGAAGGAGAAGCGGTCCTCGGCGATGTCCTCCGTCTCCAGATCGCCCATCGGGTAGGGCAAGGCCAGCAGCGCCGCGTCCAGCTTGCCGGCGTTCAGCTGTTCCAGCAGCCGCGCCGTCTGGTCCTCGCGCAGATAGAGCCGCAGCCGCGGGAAGCTCTCGCGCAGGGCCGGCATCACGCGGGGGATCAGGAAGGGGCCGATGGTCGGGATCACCCCCAGATGGAGCGCCCCCGACATCGGGTCGGCGGCGGAGCGGGTGATGTCCACCAGTTCCTCCGCCCCCTTCAGAAGCTGGCGCGCCCGCTCGGCGATCTCGCGGCCGAGCGGCGTCGGCAGCACGGAGCGGCGCGTGCGCTCCACCAGCGTGGCGCCCAGCAGATCCTCCAGCTCCTGCAAGCCGGCGCTCAACGTCGACTGGCTGACGAGGCAGGCCTCGGCCGCCTGCCCGAAATGGCAGCGGTCGACGACGGCGACGAGGTAGCGGAGCTGGCGCAGGGTGGGGAGCGGTTTCATGCCCGGTTATGTAATCGGATTTATCGATCAATTCAATTGGTATTTTCTACTTCTCTTGATCACAGATTTCCCGTATTCCTCCACGGGTCAACGGGACACAGGGAACATCGCCCCGCTCTCCTGGCCACACGGCAGGCCCCCTTGTTCGACCCGGTGCGCCGCACTAAGTCGGGCATGTCACGGCCACCGGCCGGGGATAGCGGCCAGGGATTGGGGCGACAACCAATCATCGCATTCATCGGAGAACACAAATGTCCTTGATCAACAGCGAGATTAAGCCCTTCAAGGCGACCGCGTACAAGAACGGCAAGTTCATCGACGTTACCGACGCCGACCTGAAGGGCAAGTGGTCGGTCGTGTTCTTCTACCCGGCCGACTTCACCTTCGTCTGCCCGACGGAGCTCGAAGATCTGGCTGACAACTACGCCGAATTCCAGAAGCTGGGCGTCGAGGTCTATAGCGTCTCGACCGACACCCACTTCTGCCACAAGGCCTGGCACGACACCTCGCCGGCCATCGGCAAGATCGGCTACACCATGATCGGCGACCCGACGCTGGCGATCAGCCGCAACTTCGAGGTCCTGATCGAGGAAGTCGGTCTGGCCGACCGCGGCACCTTCGTCGTCGATCCGGACGGCAAGATCCAGATCGTCGAGATCACCGCCGGCGGCGTCGGCCGCGACGCCAAGGAACTGCTGCGCAAGATCAAGGCCGTGCAGTACGTCGCCGCCCACCCGGGCGAAGTCTGCCCGGCCAAGTGGCAGGAAGGCGAGAAGACCCTCGCCCCGTCGCTCGACCTCGTCGGCAAGATCTAAGGCTTCCCCTTAAAAGGGAAACCACGGATCGGGGGCCGGCTCCGGCCGGTCCCCACCCCCGCTCCCGGCCAGAATTGGGCAGCGGGTTCGAACATCAGTACCCTTGCCGCCGCAGCCGGCCACAAGGCAGGTTTTTACGGGTCGGCTTTCAAAAGCCTCCCGGTTCGGGTTCCGTCATCGGTTTCCCCATCCCCGCGAAGGCGGGCATCCAGGCGCGTTTTGTCGCAGACCTTTCAAAATCTGGATCCCCGCCTGCGCGGGGAGGACGATGACGTTTCAAACTCTTCACTGTTTCAAAACCAGACCGCCCGCCCGACCGGCTCTTCCTGCTCGGGCCACAATTTCCTCCGCCCGGACCGCCGCGACTATGCGCAGGCGATCCGCCCCGGACATGAGACGTTGGGAACGAAAGCCATGCTGGACGCCAATCTGAAGACGCAGTTGAAGGCCTATCTGGAGCGCATCACCCACCCGATCACCCTGGTGGCGTCGCTGGACGACGGTGCGAAGTCGCAGGAGATGCTGGGCCTGCTGGAGGACATCGCCTCGCTGTCCGGCAAGATCACGCTGGACCGCAGCGGCGCCGACGCCCGCCGGCCCTCCTTCGCCATCAAGCGCGACGGCAGCGACATCGGCGTCGCCTTCGCCGGCCTGCCGATGGGGCACGAATTCAACTCGCTGGTGCTGGCCCTGCTCCAGGTCGGCGGCCACCCGTCGAAGGAATCCGAGGAACTGCTGGAGCAGATCCGCACCCTCGACGGCGATTTCCGCTTCGAGACCTATTTCTCGCTGTCCTGCCAGAACTGCCCGGACGTGGTCCAGGCCCTGAACCTGATGAGCGCGCTGAACCCGCGGATCAAGCATGTCGCCATCGACGGCGCCCTGTTCCAGCAGGAGGTCGAGCAGCGTCAGGTGATGGCCGTCCCCACCGTCTTCCTGAACGGCGAGCCCTTCGCCCAGGGCCGGATGGACGTGGCGCAGATCGTCGCCAAGCTCGACACCGGCGCCGTCGCCCGCGCCGCCGAGAAGATCAAGGCCAAGGCCCCGTTCGAGGTGCTGGTGATCGGCGGCGGCCCCGCCGGCGCCGCTGCCGCCATCTACGCCGCCCGCAAGGGCATCCGCACCGGCGTGGCAGCCGAGCGGTTCGGCGGTCAGGTGCTCGACACCATGGCGATCGAGAACTTCATCTCGGTCTCCCACACCGAGGGGCCGAAGCTGGCCGCGGCGCTGGAACAGCACGTCAAGGACTATGAGGTCGACGTGATGAACCTGCAGACCGCCACCGCCCTGGTCCCGGCCACCCAGGAAGGCGGCCTGATCGAGGTGAAGCTGGCGAGCGGCGCCTCGCTGAAGTCCCGCACCGTGGTGCTGTCGACCGGCGCCCGCTGGCGCTCGATGAATGTCCCGGGCGAGGCGGAATACCGCAACAAGGGCGTCGCCTACTGCCCGCACTGCGACGGTCCGCTGTTCAAGGGCAAGCGCGTGGCGGTGATCGGCGGCGGCAACTCCGGTGTCGAGGCGGCCATCGACCTCGCCGGCATCGTTTCGCACGTCACGCTGATCGAGTTCGACAGCCAGCTGCGCGCCGACGCGGTGTTGCAGCGCAAGCTGCACAGCCTGCCCAACGTCACCGTCCTGCTGTCGGCCCAGACCACCGAGGTGCATGGCGACGGCAACAGGGTGGTCGGCCTGTCTTACAAGGAGCGCACCGGCGGCGAGCTGAAGCGGGTCGATCTGGAAGGCATCTTCGTGCAGATCGGTCTGGTGCCGAACACCGAGTGGCTGAAGGGCACGCTGGCCCTGACCCCGCGCGGCGAGATCGAGGTGGACAACCGCGGCCAGACCTCGCTGCCCGGCGTCTTCGCCGCCGGCGACGCGACGACGGTGCCGTTCAAGCAGATCGTCATCGCCATGGGCGAGGGTGCCAAGGCTGGGCTGGCCGCCTTCGACCACCTGATCCGCACCGTGCCGGCCGAGGAACCCGCCCGCGAAACCATCGCGGCGGAGTGACCGGTCCGGGATGACAAAAGCCGGCGGTCCCGCAAGGGGCCGCCGGCTTTTTTGCCGTTCGATAGGGGAAGACCCTGCTTCCTCACCCCTTCTTGCCGAGCGCCGCCTTTTCCTTGTCCACCGCATCCAGGATCCGCTGCAAGGCCTCGGTGCTCAAGCCTGAGTCCATCGTCAGGCTGTCCCCGAACTTGCGCAGCGCGCCGATAACGCGGCGGCGCGCGACGAACTCGTCGTCGCCCTGCTCGAATGGCTCGACCACCGGACCCTTGTAATAGCCGCCGCGGAAGCTCCACTGGCGGCGGCCGTCGGCGCGCCACTCGCTGCCGTCGGACAGCACCATGCAGCGCCCCCCTTCGGTGTAGCGCTCCACCGTGGCGATGGATTGCGGAATGGACTGGCCGCTGCGGATGGTCACGCGGTCGCCGACGCGGAAGCTGGCGGCAGTGAACATGCTGTCTCCCAAATGGCACCTGCTGAATGACGCTGGCCCTCTCAACCGGGCCGGAACGCCGCAAAAATCCCGAAGACGCTGTTTTCCACCAGTTTCGCCGGCAAATCCAGCGCTACAGCACGAAACCCGCCACCACCGGCGCATGGTAGCTGACCGGCGACGGCTCGTCGGCGTGCTCGACCTCGTCGGTGAGATCCTCATTGTGGATCGCCACGTCGCGCATCCGCTCGGTCAGCCGCGGCGAGGCCAGCAGATGGTCGAGCAGCACCGGTGTGCCGCCATGCAGCACGGTGTAGCGCCGTTCCTCCGGGATCGCCTGCTCCAGCGGCTCCAGCACGCGGTTGGCCAGCTCGGCATTGCCGGTGAAGTCGGGTCCGGCGCGGATGATGCGGACGGCGGTCTGCTCCAGGTCGGCGTTGCAGTCGCCGGCCACCAGGATCAGCGCGTCGGGATCGGCGTCGAACAGCCGGTCCACCGCCATCCGCGTCTCCAGCGCCTGCCCCGCCCGCTTGATCGAGGCGAGATAGAAGCCCTCCGCCCAGCCGGCCGCCGTCTTCCAGATCTGGGCGCCGGCCTTCTGTCCCGGCACCGGCGCGGCGATGGGCGCCCGCAGATGCAGGTCGAACACATGCAGGATGCGGCCGTCCGGCATCTCGATTTCGGCATGGAGGACCGGCCGGTCCCAGCCGACCTCGGTCTCTCCCTCCGCCGCCGGATCGGCGGTGGCGAGCCGCACGCGGGCCGGCGGCACCAGATGGTGGCGCAGCAGCCGGGCGGCCCGGATCGGCCAGCGGCTGACGATCACCGGGTTGTGGCGGTCGGCCGGCGATGCGGCGTCGCCCGCGGTGACGTGGTAGCCGGCATAGCGCGTGTCCTCCAGCAGCCGGGTCAGCGCACGCAGGATGCGCGGCTCGCTCTTCACCGGATGCTGGGCGTCGACCTCCTGAAGGCAGAGGATGTCGGCCTCCAGCCGTTCCAGCTGCGGCCGCAGCGTGGCGATCCGCGCCTCGAAGGGCGGCTCGTCGGCATCGTCGTCCAGGTTTTCCAGGTTGAAGGTGGCGATCCGGAACAGCGTATCGGCCATGAAGGGCTCCGCAGAAGAACGGCGGGGTTGGGAGCGAGCGGCGAGCGGGCGCGCCCCCGGTCGAGCCTATCAGAACAGCTCGACGTCGCCTTCGATCCGCGTCCGGCCGAGATGCTCCATGTAGGACGACTCGTTGCGGGCGATGTCGTGCAGCGTCTCGTCGCCGATCAGCCGGCGCTGGCTGCGTCCCGTGGTGGGGAAGAAGCGCACGGCGCGCGGGCTGACGCCGCCGACGTCCCAGCTGACGGTGGGGATGCCCTCCGTCGCCAGATACTCCATGACGAAATCGACGTTGCGCTGGCCGATGTTGGCGCTGCGCAGCGTGTTCAGGTTGACGTTGGCGCCGCCGAACAGCTTGGCGCGCAGCCGGTCGCGCCGGCCGGTGACGGCCAGCAGCCGGTTGATCAGATGCTCCATCGCCGTGGCGCCATAGCGCGACGACAGCGACAGCGTGTCGGTTCCGGCGTCGGGCAGCAGGAAATGGTTCATGCCGCCGATCTCCGCCACCGGATCGTACAGGCAGGCGGCGACGCAGGAGCCCAGCGTGGTGGTGATGACGACGTTCGGATCGTCGGTGACGACGCAGCCGCCGACGACGATGTTGACCACCTCCGCCCCCAGCCGGCGGTCGTGATAGCGGTTGGCGGCCACATCCTGACGTTCCAGCCGGCGGCGCAGGATTTTGCGCGCGGGTGAAGTGGCGGAACGGTCTGTCATCATCGGGTCGCGGGCTCTCGCTGCTGGTTGCCGACGCATATGGTCTGGATAGGCACGCGATCAATCGACGCAGGCGTAACTTTTCTGAAATCGACCTGTCATCGAATCGACTTTGAACTGCATTTTACCGGACGGGCCATCCTCCGCCCTATGACCTATGTCAGTCAATAGGTCGCAACCCAGCGCCCCAACGTCTCGTCCTGCACCCTGCGGGCGGCGGCGGCCCAGCCGCGCGCCTCCGCCGGAATGGCGGTCACCCGGCGGTCGAGCGCGGCGTCCAGCGCCGCCCGGCGTGCCGGATCGGCGATGAACAGGACGAAGCCCAGCTGCCGGCCGCTGCCCGCCGTCAGCAGCCCCGCCAGCCCCTTCACATAGGCCAGCGTGCCCGTCTTGGCATGGACGCCCGACGGCAGCGCCTTGCCGTCCTCCTCCCCCGGCAGCAGCTCCCACAAGGCGGGTCCGCCGGCCCGCAGCAGCGCCGCCATCTGCCGCGGCGTGGCGCGCGACCCGGTGCCCAGCCCCGAATGGTTGGCGAGCCGCAGCCCGCGCCAGCCAGCAGCCGGCCCGCCCGTCTCCATCGGCTGCCGCGTCAGCCAGCCCTGCAACAGCGCCGCCGAACGGTCCAGCGTCGCGGCCGACGGATCCAGCCGCTTCGAGGCCGCCAGCCCGATCACCTCCGCCGACAAATTGTTGGAATGGCGCAGCAGCCCGCGCGCCAGTTCGTTCAGCGGCAGGCTGTCCAGCGCCGCCAGTATTGCTGCCCCGGCCGGCGCCCGCCCGACCTCGGGCAGCGGCAGGGCGATGCCCGCATCGCCGGCCAGCCGGCGGAACAGGGCGGCGGCGGCCAGCCCCGGCCGCGCCACCGGCACCCAGGCGCCCCCCGCCTCCCCGGCGGCGGGCGGCGCCATCAGCCAGCGGTCGGCGCCGTCCGGCAGCAGCGGAAATCCTTTGCTCCCGGCCATCGGCCGCACGGCGACGCTGTCCAGCGGCAGGCGCCCGGCATCGGCGACCGTCAGCACCTCCGGCCCGGCGCCGCCGCGCCGCCAGTTCAGCAGGGCGCGGTTGTAGTTCAGCGACAGCGCCCCGACCCCGGTGTTGTAGGGTGCCGCCCAGGGCTGCCCGGCATCGATCTCCGCCAGATCGGGCAGCAGGGCGGTGTCGTACAGGAACCGCCCGTCCACCCGGCGTAGCCCGGCGGCGGACAGCCCGCCCACCAGCTGCACCAGCCCTTCCGTCGCCAGCGCCGGGTCGCCGCCGCCTTGCAGGATCAGATCGCCGCGCAGCACCCCGCCCGTCAGCGGTCCCGTCGCCAGCAGCCGCGTGGTGAAGCGATGGTCTGGCCCCAGCAGGGCCAGCGCCGCCGCCACCGTCGGCAGCTTCGCCACCGACGCCGGGATGAAGGGGGTGTCCGCCGCCCGCGACTCCAGCACGGTGCCGCTGTCCGGCTCGAACAGGATATAGCCGACTGCGGCACTTTCTAAACCATTGGTGGTTGACGCCAGGGCCGGCAGCGGACCCAGCACCGCCGGCAGGCCCAGCGATCCCAGCAGGCCGAGGAAAGGCCGGCGACCCAACATCAGGCGGTCTTCGGGCCGGTTATCGGGTCGGCTGCCGGGCCAGTTGCCGGAGTGACGGAATGCGGTCACGGTTCGGGTCTTTCCGCTTCTGATGGAAGCTTTCATAAAGTATTTTGGGAAAAAATCGCCGGGAATCGCGAACAGGGACGTAGCTGGACGGCGGTCGGAAAAGAGCGGTCCGACATGGGCAGGCCGGGGCGGCAGGCCAAAGGGGGACGGGATGGCGATGTCCAAGCGGCGCGAAGCGCGCTTCGAGGTGGTGGTCGAACAGGGCGGCAAGCCGAACATCGACGGCGTCTTCGAAGACGAGAAGTCGGCGACGGAACGCGCCAACTTCCTGCTGCGCCTTGCCAAGTTCCCGGTGGTGCGCGTGGTGAAGGTCACCGGCACCGGGCGGGAAGAAACCGTCTTCCAGAAGACGTCCTCCGGCGGCGCCAAGCTGACGACCATCTCGCCCATCGAGACGGCCAACCTCTGCACCGACGTGTTGCAGGTTTTCTCCTTCGACAGCCGGATGACCCTGCTGCGGCTTCTGCGCGGTTACTGGGACGACCAGGGCGTCATTCCGTCGGAGCAGCTTCACCGCTACTATCCGTTGCGCTACTTCGAACGCGAGGCTCTGCTGTTCAACCCGGCGGTCAGCCGGCTCGCCACCATCCAGGCGCCGATGCTGGGGGTGAAGCCGCATGAGCGCTACGACCAGATCACCCGCCTGTTCACCGCGCTGAAGGAGCTCGCCCAGAAATCCGACACGCTGGCCCCCTTCGACCAGGCGCTGATGCGCGGCGGGATTTCCGGCCTGCTGCTGGCCGCCGTCGACCGGCCGGTGGAGGAGCGCGACCGCATCGTCACCCACGCCTTCGCCACCCTGCTGGAGCCGCACCGGGAATGGGGGGCCAAGCTGACCGCCGTCCTGCGACTCCACCAGGAGGACGATGGCGAGAACACCCGGCTGGTCGATGAATTCTCCGCGGAGATCGTCGACGGGCGGGAGCCGATCCGCGCCCTGATCGGCTATGCGCCCGATCTCGCCTCCGCCCTGCTGGCGTTGCTGGCGGCGCTGCGCGGCGATCTGGACGACCGGCTGCCCCACACCGAGCCGCTGCTGGCGCTGTCGAACGCGCTGGCGTCGGACGGAACCGGCTTCGGCTTCGCCCGCACGCGCGAGGCGCTGCTGCACCGCATCCGCGGCGGGCTGGACGGTCTGACCCCGCTGACCCGCAGCGGGGCGGCCAGCGACGCCCGCGCCTTCTCATCCATCGTCGACGGCATGATCGCCTTCGACGGCTATATGGGCGGTCCAGCCATGGCCGAGTCGCTGACCCGCCGCGGCAAGACCGTGTGGGCCACCGGCGGCACCGACCTGCCCTTCGAGGAGACGATGGCGCGGCTGGCCGGCCGCTTCAACACGGCGGCGGGGCGGCTCGGCTATCTGCTCGACCTCGGCGCCAGCGCCTATGGCCACAAGAAGATCAGCACCGTCATCCAGCGCGTCGCCGACGAATTCAACCGGGTTAAGTCCGCGGCGGAACTGGCCGCTCCCGGCGCCTCGCTCCAGGAGGTGCGCGAGGGGCTGGGCCGCCGCCTGCGCGCCGCCGGCATCCCGCGGGCTTTGGCCGACGGGCTGATCGCCAAGATCGCCGCCATCCCCGACGACCAGCGCGTGTCGATGACCGGCATCGGCGTGGTGACGGGCATGCGGACCGGAGCCGTGCCGCATGCCCGGCCGACGGACATGACGGTCGACATGCAGGCCCCGCCGGCGCTGGCGCTGCGCCTGACGCTCAGCTACCAGGGCCGGACGGTGGCGGTGCCCGATGCGGGGGCCGATCTGGTGATCGGACGCGGGGCGGACTGCGGCATCATGCTGGACCATGCCTCCGCCTCGCGCCGGCATGCGCTGATCCGGCTGCGCGACGGGGTCTTCACGCTGGAGGATCTGAGCCGCAACGGCACCCGTCTGGTGCCGCAGGCCGGCGAGCAGCGTTTGCTGAAGATGGGCGACGTGGCGCCGCTGTCCGGCCGGGGAGAGATCGTCATCGGCTCCCTCGACCTCGGCGAACATCCGGCGCGCATCGCCTGGAGCGTGGCAGGGGGACGCTGACTTTCCGGCAATGCCGGGTCTTCAGTCCCCGGCGCAGGCCTCGGCCAGCCGGGACTCGGACTTCAGCGACTCGGCCGCGCGGCTGGCGGCCCGATTGGCCGTCGCCCGGTCGTCCAGCAGCGCCACCGCCCACACCGCCAGACCGCCCAGCGCCAGCGCCGCACCGACCCAGCCGGTGGAGGTCCAGCCCCAGCCGGCGGCGATCGCCATGCCGCCCAGCCAGGGGCCGAGCGCGTTGGCGGCGTTGAAGGCGCTGTGGTTCAGCGCGGCGGCCAGCGTCTGCGCATCCTCCGCCACATCCATCAGCCGGGTCTGCAAGGGCGTGCCGAGACCGCCGCCGCAGCCGATCATGAAGACGACGATCGACACCAGCCACACATTGCCGGCGGCGAAGGGATAGAGCGCCAGCGACCCGGCGCTCCACAGCAGGGTGAAGGCGACGGTCGGCATCAGGGCGCGGTCGGCGGCCCAGGCGCTGACCAGCGTGCCGACGGTCATGCCGGCCCCGAACACCGCCAGCACGACCGGCACCATCGCCGGCGACACCTGCGTCACCTCCATCAGGGTGGAGGCGACATAGGTGTAGACCGCGAACATGCCGCCGAAGCCGATGGCGCCGATGCCGAGCGTCAGCCAGACCTGACGGCGCTTCAGCGCGCCCAATTCGCGCAGCGGGCTGGCATTCGGGTGCGGCCGGTCGTTGGGGGCGAAGATCCAGACCAGCACCACGGTCAGCAGGGCCAGCAGCCCGACCACGCCGAAGCCCCAGCGCCAACCCAGCACCTGCCCGATCCAGTTCGCCATCGGCACGCCGATAACGGTCGCCACCGTCAGCCCCAGCATGGTCCGCGCCACCGCCTGCGCCCGGCGCTGCGGCGGCACCAGCGAGGCGGCGACCAGGGCGGCGACGCCGAAATAGGCGCCGTGCGGCAGCCCGCTCATGAAGCGGAAGGCCAGCATCCAGCCATAGGAGGGCGAAAAGGCGCTGGCCACGTTGGCGGCGGCGAAGACCGCCATCAGCCCGATCAGCAGGGTCCGCCGCGCCACCCGCGCCGCCAGCACCGCGATCACCGGCGCGCCCACCACCACGCCCAGCGCATAGGCGCTGATGACATGGCCGGCGGTCGGCTCGTCGATGCCCAAACCCTGGGCGAAATAGGGCAGCAGGCTCATGGTCGCGAATTCGGTCGTCCCGATGGCGAAGCCACCCATGGCGAGCGCCAGCAGCACCAGGCCGGGATGGGCCGAAGCCAGCTGTGCCTCGGCACGCAGGTCGCCGTGATGGCCGGCAGACGCCATTGTCGTTTCTCCGCTGTCGCGCTGGGTCAAGGAATGCGAAGCCCGGCGGCAGGGGGAATCGAAAGCAACCGGGGCAGGGTCAGGATATTTGCCTACCCCCCACTGAGGCAATCCGCCGCAGGCCGTTAATTCCGCAGGT
Source organism: Azospirillum sp. 11R-A (assembly GCF_049472615.1). Lineage (NCBI taxonomy): Bacteria > Pseudomonadati > Pseudomonadota > Alphaproteobacteria > Rhodospirillales > Azospirillaceae > Azospirillum > Azospirillum sp. 11R-A. Next base: position 288,396 of record NZ_JBCEBL010000002.1, read on the forward strand.
GCGAAATGACCGGCGGGCATGGCTTATGCCCTCTCCCCAGGCGAGAGAGGGCTTTCACGGAACGTTACAGCAGGTCCTTGAACAGCGGCATCTCCGCCGCCTTGTCCCGCTTGCGCGCCTTCTTCGGCTTGTCCTTCGCCGCTTCCGGCTGCTCCAGCGGCAACTCCGGCGCTGCCACCGGCATCGGCGGTTCGGGAGCAGGCGGCTCGGCGGCAAGAGGCGCGGCGGCAGGCGGTTCGGCGACCGGCTCCGGTGCCACCGGCGGCGCGGGCTCCGGCGCCACGACAACCTCCGGCTCCACCGCCACTGCCTCCGGTGCCGCCGGCGGCTCCACCGGCGCCACCACCTCGGGCGGCAAACCGGGGGCCATCTCGGGTGCCGCCTCGGCCTCGGGCTTCGCCTTCTTCTTCCGGGACGGCCGGCGCGGCGGGATGCCGACGCCTTCCTTGGCGCGCTGCTTGGCCTGGTCGCGGGCTTGCGCCTCCGGGGCGGCGGGGTCTTCGCTCAGCCATTTGCGGCGCTTGATGACCTCGTTCACCCGGCCCTGGTTCACCCCCAGCTGGAAGGCGATCTCCTGCTGGGTCATGTTGGTGGTCTCGTGCAGGTGCAGGATCTCGGTCGCCAGCTCCGGAGTCATCTTGCGCCCGGTCAGGCGGCGCGCCGGCCGGACGGAACGCTGGGAGCGGTCGCGCGCCCGCAGGGACTCCAGGATCTCCAGCGCGGCCGTGTTGCCCGACGCCTTCAATGCGTCCTCGAATTCCTTCAGCGTCGCCATAATCCCTCTCCCGCTTTCCCCTGCCGATCCCCGCAGCAACCGGCAAGATCACAGATAGTTCTTCCGATGGCGACGGAAAAGCCGCGATCTCAGCCGGTGCAGATGCCGCATCAGGCCGGAAAATGCAATTCGATCCGCGTGCCGGTGCCGCCGTCATGGCCATTTGCCGGGCCATTTGCGGGTCCATGGCTCAGCCGGCCGGACAGCTGGGCGGCCAGGCTTTGGATGATCTTCCAGCCCAGGCTGGGCAGCCGCTGCACGTCGAAGCCGTCCGGCAGGCCGACTCCATCGTCCATCACCAGCAGGCGCAGCTGGCCGGGCCGGTCCGGCAGCTCGGCCAGTTCGATGGTGACGGTGCCGCCGTCGCGGCCGGCGAAGGCGTGCTTCAGGCTGTTGGTCAGCGCCTCCACGATCAGCATGGCCAGCGCCAGCAGCCGTTCGGGCGACCGCGGCGCGGCCTGCACGGTCACCCGGCAGGTGACGCCGGACATGCCGGCCGCCGCCAGCATGTCCCGGCACAGCGCGTCGATGTGGCTGCCGAAATCGTCGCCGGAACGCGGGTCGTGCAGGCGCCGGTGCACCCGCGCCATGGTGTCGAGCCGCCGCCCCGCCTCCTCCAGCGCCGCCACCGCGGCGTCCGGCGACCGGTCGATCGACCGCCGTTGCAAATCCAGCAGGGCGGAGACGAACTGCATGTTGTTGGCGACGCGGTGCTGCAGCTCGTGGAACATGGTGGTCTGCGCCTCCAGCAGGGAGGCGGTGCGGCCACGCTCCTCCTGCAGCCGGGCCAGCGTCACCTGCATGCCGTGGATCAGCGCGATGTCCACCGCGACCACCACCGCATAGAAGCCCAGCGCCACCCCGACCGACGCATCGAGGGCGAAGGAACGGTAGGGCGGAATGAAGAAATACCAGGCCGCCAGTCCGGACAGCACCGCCGTCGCCACCCCCGGCCCCCGACCGGCCATGAAGGTGGTCACGATCACCGCCGGGAAGAAGGTGAGATAGGGAAAGCCGGTGGGCAGGGTGCTGTCCGCGGCCTGTCGCATCAGAAGGGCGGCGGCGAAGATCAGCAGCGCTGCGCCGTAGCGCGGCACCGGACCGTGGCGCAGCAGCGAAAAACGCGCGACCCACTGCCAGACCGGCCGATCGGACCCCATTGCCTCCATGACTCCCAGAGCGCCCCCCAGAACTCCCGGCGCACACATATGACCGGCACCCATCGCTTGTAAGGGCATGGGGAAGCCCGTGCACGTGAAATATCGGCCGGCAGCCGTGACCATCGGCGGGCGAAGCCCGGCCATCGCCTTCGCCGTGCACGCGGCCCATCTGTCCAAAGCTGTTCACATCTTCGCCACATCCGTTCATGACGGGCGGGCACTTTGTTCAATCCACGGAGCGATTGTGGCGGCATGCGGCGGCCGGAGCCCTCTGCCCCGGCGTCCAATGAACCACAAGGCTGAAGGAGCCCCGCCCCGTGAAGTCCCATCTGAGCGCACTCGCCATCGCGGCCACCCTGTCCGTCTCCGCCATTGCCCTCTCTGGTACCGCCCAGGCCGGCGCCACCTTCGACGGCGTGAAGCAGAAGGGCTACGTCCAGTGCGGCGTCAACCTGGGCCTGTACGGCTTCTCCTCGCCCGACGACAAGGGCAAGTGGTCGGGCCTCGACGTCGACATGTGCCGCGCCGTCGCCGCCGCCATGTTCGGCGATGCCGAAAAGGTGAAGTACACCCCGCTGTCGGCGCAGCAGCGCCTGCCGGCGCTCCAGTCCGGCGAGATCGACCTGCTGGCCCGCAACACCACCCGCACCCTGACCCGCGACACCGCCAACGGCCTGAACTTCGCGCCGACCAATTATTTCGACGGCCAGGGCTTCATGGTGTCGGCCAAGCTCGGCCTGAAGAGCGCCAAGCAGCTGAACGGCGCCACCGTCTGCGTCCTGCCCGGCACCACGACCGAGCAGAACGTGTCGGACTACTTCCGCGCCAACAAGATGACCTTCAAGCCGGTCGTCATCGAGAAGAACGAGGAGCTGAACAAGGCCTTCTTCGCCGGCCGCTGCGACGCCCTGACCTCCGACGCCTCCCAGCTGGCCGCCATCCGCGCCGCCGAGGTGCAGAACCCCAACGACTACGTCATCCTGCCCGAGCTGATCTCCAAGGAGCCGCTGTCCCCGGCCGTGCGCCAGGGCGACGAGGAATGGATGAACCTGGTCACCTGGGCCTTCTACGCCATGGTCCAGGCCGAGGAGAAGGGCCTGACGTCGGAGACCGTCGACGCCGCCATGACCTCGCCCGATCCGGACGTGAAGCGCCTGCTGGGCGTCACCGCCGGCAACGGCAAGGCGCTGGGCGTCGAGGAGAACTGGGCCTACGCCATCATCAAGCAGGTCGGCAACTACGCCCAGAGCTATGAGCGCAACGTCGGCGCCGGCTCCAAGCTGAAGATGCCGCGCGGCCAGAACGCCCTCTACACCGAAGGCGGCCTGATGTACGCCCCGCCGATGAAGTAAGGGCGCCCTCCCTCTCTTCCCCTTCCGGGGGAAGAGAGGGCCTTTCACCCCCGCACGGAGCAACACCATGACAAACCCGGTCCAGGCGCTGAATTCCGCGCGCGTGCGGGGGTGGCTGTATCAGGCTCTGTTCCTGGCCTGCGCCCTCGCCGTCGCCTGGTATCTCGTCTCCAACACGCTGACCAACCTCGCCACCCGCGGCGTCGCCACCGGTTTCGGCTTCCTTCAGCGCGAGGCCGGCTTCGAGATCGGCGAGAGCCTGCTGCCCTATTCCGCCTCCGACACCTACCTGACGGCGCTGGTCGTCGGCCTCTTGAACACGCTGGCGGTGTCGGCCGCAGGCGTCGTGCTGGCGAGCGTGCTGGGCGTGCTGATCGGCATCGGGCGGCTGTCGTCCAACTGGATGGTGAACCGCTTCGCCACCCTGTATGTCGAGACGGTCCGCAACGTGCCGCTGCTTTTGCAGCTGGTGGTCTGGTACACGATCCTGAACCGGCTCCCCAGCCCGCGCGAGGCGCTGGAGGTGCTGCCGGGCATCTTCCTCAGCAACCGCGGCATGAAGTTCCCGGTCCTGGTGGAGCATGCCGGTCATGGCTGGATCCTGCTGGCGCTGGTCGCCGGCATCGCCGCCGCCTTCGCCGCCGTCCGCTACGGCCGCCGCCGGCGCGAGACCACCGGCAAGCCCTTCCCGACCCTGCCGGCCGTCATCGCCGCCCTGCTGCTGCCGCCGGCCCTGGCCTTCATCGTCACCGGCGCCCCGCTGGCCTTCGATGTGCCGGCATTGGCCGGCTTCAACTTCGAAGGCGGCGGGTCGGTCACCCCGGAATTCACCGCGCTGCTGATCGGCCTGTCGGTCTACACCGCCGGCTTCATCGCCGAGATCGTGCGCTCCGGCATCCTCGCCGTGCCGCACGGCCAGACCGAGGCCGGGCTGGCGCTGGGCCTGTCGCCGGGCAAGATCCTGCGCCTCGTCATCCTGCCGCAGGCGCTGCGCGTCATCGTGCCGCCGCTGACCAGCCAATATCTGAACCTGACCAAAAACAGCTCGCTGGCCGTCGCCATCGGCTATCCGGATCTGGTCAGCGTCTCCAACACCTCGGCCAACCAGACCGGTCAGGTGGTGGAGGCGGTGGCGATGATGATGCTCGTCTATCTCATCATCAGCCTCGCGATCTCCGGCTTCATGAACTGGTACAACCGCCGCGTGGCTCTGGTGACCCGATGAGCAAGCACTCCCCGGCCGATCAGGCCCCCATTCCCACCGGTCCCGTCTCCCCCGCCCGCTGGGCCGCCTCTTATGAAGAGGAGCCGAGCCAGGCCTCCGCCCCGCCGCAGGCCAACGGCATGACGGCGCTGAAGCCCTTCGGCTGGGCCAAGGACAATCTGTTCAACACGCCGCTGAACACGGCGCTGACGCTGGCCTGCCTGTTCCTGCTGTGGCTGGTGGTGCCGCCGATGGCGAACTGGCTGCTGCTGAACGCCAACTGGTCCGGTTCGTCGGAGGCCTGCCGCGAGGCGGCCGGCGCCTGCTGGTCGGTGATCGTGGTCAAGCACCGGCTGATCTTCTTCGGCACCTACCCCTATGACGAGCAGTGGCGCCCCTTCCTGGCCTGCGCCCTGTTCGTGGCGATGCTGGGGGCCAGCGGCGTGCGCGCCTTCTGGCGGCCCTGGCTGGCCGTCGCCTGGGCGCTGACGCTGGTCGGCATGGGCGTGCTGATGTGGGGCGGCGTCGCCGGCCTCACCTATGTGCCGAACGACCGCTGGGGCGGGCTGCCGATCACGCTGATGCTGTCGGTCTTCTCCATCGCGCTCGCCTTCCCGCTGTCGATCCTGCTGGCGCTGGGCCGTCAGTCCTCGCTGCCCGCCATCCGCACCTTCTGCGTCGGCTTCATCGAGACGATGCGCGGCGTGCCGCTGGTCAGCGTGCTGTTCATGGCCTCGGTGATGTTCCCGCTGTTCCTGCCGGAAGGCGTCACGGTCGACAAGCTGCTGCGCGCGCTTGCCGGCATGACGCTCTTCACCGCCGCCTATCTGGCCGAGGCCGTGCGCGGCGGCTTGCAGGCGATCCCCAAGGGCCAGTACGAGGCCGCCGACGCGCTTGGCCTCAGCTACTGGCAGAAGACGATGCTGATCGTCCTGCCGCAGGCCCTGCGCATCGTCATCCCGCCCATCGTCAACCAGTTCATCAGCGCCTTCAAGGACACCTCGCTGGTCACCATCGTCGGCCTGTACGACCTGCTGACCGCCGCCACCGTGGCGACGACCGACCCCGAATGGCGCCCCTATTTCGCCGAGGTCTATGTCTTCGCCGGGCTGATGTTCTGGATCTTCTGCTTCAGCATGTCGCGCTACAGCCAGTGGCTGGAGCGTCTGGCCAACCGCTACACCCGCCGCTGACCGGCTCTGGAGACCGAGCAATGACCGAGAACGCCATCATCGAACTCCGCAAGGTCGGCAAGTGGTACGCCAGCTACCACGCGCTGCGCGACGTCAGCATCAGCATCGGCAAGGGCGAGAAGGTCGTCGTCTGCGGACCCTCCGGGTCGGGCAAGTCGACGATGATCCGCTGCATCAACCGGCTCGAAGCGCACCAGACCGGCCACATCATCGTCGACGGCATCGAGCTGACCGACGATGTCAAGGCGGTGGAGAAGATCCGCCGCAAGGTCGGCATGGTGTTCCAGAACTTCAACCTGTTCCCGCACCTGACGGTGCTCCAGAACCTGACGCTGGCCCCGATCTGGGTCCGCGGCATGGCGAAGTCCGAGATCGAGGAAATCGCCATGATGTACCTGAAGCGGGTGCGCATCCCCGACCAGGCGCACAAGTTCCCCGGCCAGCTGTCCGGCGGCCAGCAGCAGCGCGTGGCCATCGCCCGCGCGCTCTGCATGCGCCCCGAGATCATGCTGTTCGACGAGCCGACCTCGGCGCTCGACCCCGAAATGGTCAAGGAGGTGCTGGACGTCATGACCGAGCTGGCGGGCGAGGGCATGACCATGGTCTGCGTCACCCACGAAATGGGCTTCGCCCGGCAGGTCGCCGACTCTATTGTCTTCATGGCCGAAGGCTCGATCATCGAGAGCGGGTCGCCGGCCGAATTCTTCGAAAACCCGAAAAGCGAGCGCACCCGCCAGTTCCTGGGCCAGATCCTGGAACATTGAGGCTTAAGGCGCGCTGAGAGGCGGACAAGAGGGTCATGGCGGCGACCATTGCCATCACCGACGACGACGCGGTGACGCGCGAGACGCTGAAGTCCTATCTGACGGATGAGGGCTTCGACGTCCTGCTGGCCCGAAGCGCGGAGGAGTTGAAGGATCTGCTGGCGGCGGCGGCGGTGGACGTGGTGCTGCTCGACATCCGGCTGCCGCGCCAGGATGGGCTGACCCTGACCCGCGAGCTTCGCGCGGTGTCGGAGATCGGCATCATCCTGGTCAGCAGCCGGGCGGAGAAGCTGGACCGCATCATCGGGCTGGAGATGGGGGCCGACGACTACATCGCGAAGCCCTTCGAACCGCGCGAGATCCTGGCCCGGGTGCGGAACCTGCTGCGCCGGCTGAAGGCGCCGGGCGACCAGCGCGACGACCGCAAGCGCTGCTTCTCCGGCTGGACGCTGTGGCTCGACCGCATGCGCCTGACCGACCCGCAGGGCAACCCGGTGCGGCTGACCGGTGCGGAGTTCGAGCTGCTGTCGACCTTCGTCTGCAACCCCGGCCGGGTGATGAACCGCGACTATCTGCTGACGGCGACGACGCGGCGCAAGACGGATGCCACCGACCGCACCATCGACAGCCTGGTCCGCCGCCTGCGCCGCCTGATCGAGACCGATCCGGCGGACCCCCGGCTGATCGTCACCGTCCACGGCACGGGCTACCTGTTCGCCGGCGACGTCACGCAGGATGGATGAACACTCCCTCTCCCGCCCTTCGGGTCCCCTCTCCCCCCCGGGGAGAGGGTTAGGGTGAGGGGGTCGCGCGGCGAGGATTCCCAAGAACCGCACAGTCCCCATTCGCCACCGAATCCACCCTATGCATCCCCCTCACCCCGACCCTCTCCCCGGGGGGGAGAGGGGGTATAGGGCGACACACCCAACCCCGAGCAAACTCCCCCGTCGCTTCAGTCTCGCGGCGGCCACGCGCTCGGCAGCCTGGGCCACGGAAATCGCGAAAATTTTTCGCGCGCTTCCGTGGCCCATTTTTTATGCATCGACGCAGGCAACCGGCCTCTTCCGAAGTCAATTCACCACATCCGGTTGCTTTTCATCTTGGAGAATTCCTCCATGGGAAAGTCATAGGCCGTCCGTCCGCCAAAAATCCCACCTGTTTCCTTGCTCCGGTCATCGCCACTTGCCTCAAATGCAAACGAAAAGACACGAACTGTTCACAAATGAACGCTAAACCGTTCAAAGGGCCCTGCGACGATGTGCGTGTAGCAATCCGTTGAAACCGTTCACTGGCGGCGGGGGTTTGGGCATGACGGCGATCTCGACGAATGCGGGCAGCACCCTGGACGATGGCAGTGCGCGCCACCGCTTCTGGACCCTGCGCCGCGCCATGGTATCGGTGGTGGGCGTGCTGGTGGTGGCGCTGATCGCCAGCCAGGCCTGGGTGTCGCAGCGTTACACCGACTTTGCGCTGACCACCTTCAACAGCAGTGCGGCGGCCACCCTGCGGGTGCTCGCCAACGACCGCATCCGCAAGAACTACACGGACTGGCTCCAGGGCCACGCCAACGAATGGAGCCGCGACGCCTTCCTGGTCGACAGCATCAACCAGAAGGACCCGGCCAAGACGATGCTGGCGCTGAAGAACATCAACGCCCGGCCCGTGGTGGTCGACCGCGAGGTGCGGCTGGTCTCGGTCGCCGTGTTCGACGCCGACATGACCCGCATCGCCGCCACCGGCGGGGAACAGGACAGCGTCGCCACCGTCACCCCGCTGTTCGAGGCGCTGAAGACCCGCGACATCGCCGACAAGCGCCGCCCGGCCAGCCTGCTGTGGCGCGACGGCCAGGGCCGGCCGCTGTTCAGCATGATCGTCCCCATCGGCGGCTTCCGCGTCCTCGGCTTTTTGGAGGTGGTGACCGATCCCCTACCCGCCCTGTCCAACCTGGGCGCGGTGCTGGACGCCGACATCCGCATCACCGACGCCAAGGGCGGCATGCTGTTCGAGGCCAAAGGCGGCGAGCCGTCGGCCCATGCGCAGCTCTCCACCACCACCGTGTCGCTCGGCGGCGACGGCGGGCTGCCCTGGGCGACGGCGGAGATCTCGCGCGACGTGTCGGAATTCGTCGGCGCGACCGAGGCCCTGCGCAACGACGCCCTCAAGATGGTCGCCGCCTTCGCGCTGGCCGTCGCCATCGCCGCCGCCCTGCTGCTGCGCGTCGCCGTCATCGCCAACCTGCGCAAGTTCGCCCGCGCCATGGAGCAGATCGCCGCCGGCGACCTGTCCATCGAGGTTCCCCGCACCGGCCGCGACGAGCTGGCGGTGATGGCCGCCGCGCTCCGCCGCCTGCGCGGCAGCGTCGAGCAGGTGCTGCTGATGAAGCGGATGGTCGACAGCAGCCCGGTGCCGACGGCGCTCCTGCGCACGGATGGACAGGTGGGTTTCGTCAATCCCGCCGCCCGCAACTTCTGCGAGGCGCACGGCATCGATCCGGCCGGCCCCGACCTGCTGGCCCAGGGGCCGGACTTCACCGCCGCCTGCACCGACCCCGCCCGCCCGCCGATCCCGCGCCGCACCCTGACCGTGGACGAGACGACGGTGGAGGCCCATGTCGACACCGTCTTCGACGACCAGGGCAACGTGCTGGGCAAGACCCTGTCCTGGACCGACGTGACCGAGCAGATGCGCTCCGCCGCACTGGCCCGCCAGCTGATGGAGGACGTGCATCAGGTGGCGTCGGGCGTCGCCGCCCAGTCGGGCCAGCTGCGCGAGCTGGCCGACGCGCTGCGCCGCGAATCGTCCGGCACCATCGACAGCACGGTCAGCGCCGGCAGCTTCGTCGCCGAGAGCAACCGCAACGCCAACACCTGCAACGACAGCGCCGGGGTGCTGATGGACACCATCGGCACCGTCTCCAGCCTGACGAGCGAGGCGGCCGGCGTGGTCGGCGATACGCTGGGCGAACTGACCGCCGCCCGCGAGGTGGTCGGCCAGCTGGGCGAGAACACCGAGCAGATCCGCCGCATCGTCGACGTCATCACCGGCATCGCCCACCAGACCAAGCTCCTGGCACTGAACGCCACCATCGAGGCGGCGGCGGCCGGCGTGGCGGGCCGCGGCTTCGCCGTGGTGGCGGCGGAGGTGAAGAAGCTGGCGGAGGAGACCGCCAACGCCACCGTGCAGATCGCCAGCTCGGTCAGCGCCATCAACGGCAGCATCCAGAACACCGTCGGCACCTTCGCCCGCATCTCCGGCTCGGTCGAGCGCATCAGCGAGGTGCAGGAGCTGATCGGCGGCGCGGTGGCCCGCCAGACCGACTCCTCCACCGAGATCCGCAACCGCGTCGGCGTGATCGCCGGCAACACCGGCGAGGTGGCGAGCCTGATCGACGGCGTCAGCGCCCAGGCCGCCCGCACCGGCGACATCGCCGCCTCGCTGACCGAGACGGCGAACACGCTGGCCGAGGAAGCGGCTTCGCTGCATAGTCTGCTCGGCACGCTGCGCGCCGGGCAGGCGGCCTGATCGCCCGCCGCAGAGGTGCGGCGGCTGGGGCTGGTCAGGGGATGGGTGTCGGGATGCGGCTGGTGTTGCTTGTGCTGCTGGCGATGGTATCGGCCTTGCCGGCGCTCACATTACCGGCTTATGCCGAGGACGGCGATACGCTGGAGCGCATCCATGGCCGCGGCTTCCTGATCTGCGGCCTGCGCAGCGGCGTCAGCGGCATCTCCTTCTCCGACCCGCAGGGGCATCTCGACGGCTTCCTGGTCGATGTCTGCCGGGTCTTCGCCGCGGCGACGCTCGGCAACGCCCAGGCGGTCCGCGTCGTCCGCCTGCCGGAAAAGCCGCAGGAATTCCAGGCGGTGGAGAAGCACGAGGTCGACGTGGCGCTGACCACCACGACCTGGACCTTCAGCCGCGAGCTGTCGCACGACATCGAGTTCCTGATGCCGCTGCTGCATGACGGCCAGGGCTTCGCCATCCACTCGGACGGCACACCGCCGCCGCCGCTCGACCGGCTGGGCGTCCGCACCGTCTGCGTCAAGACCGCCACCACCACGGTCCGCAATCTGGAGGACCATATCCGCAAGTCGGACCTGCCCTGGACGATCCGCACCTTCCAGACGCTGGACGAAGCGTTGCAGGCCTTCCTCGCCCATGAATGCGACCTGCTGACCACCGACCGAACGGTGCTGGTGACCTCGCTGGCCGGCTACCGCCAGGCGGGGATGGGCATCACCATCTACCCCGACGTGATCTCGCGCGAGCCGCTGACGCCCTACATCGCGCGCGGCGACCGCAACTGGTACGACATCACCCGCTGGGTGCTCCACGCCATCATTCTGGCCGATGCCAAGGGCGTCACGTCCGCCGACGTTCAGGCCGGACGCATCCCCGACGATCCCGAGCTGCACCGCATGCTGGGCCACGCCGGCAGCGTCTCCCGCACGCTCGGCCTGCCCGACGACTGGGCCTTGCAGGTGCTGGCCCAGGTCGGGAACTACGGCGAGATCTTCGACCGGAACCTCGGCACCCCCTACGGCATGGACCGCGGAATGAACAAGCCCTGGACCCAGGGCGGCCTGCTCTACGCGCCGCCGTTCAGGTGATGCGCCCGCCCTACGCCGCCAGCGCCACGCCCAGATGCCGCTCCAGCAGCAGCAAATCCGCCTTCGCCTGCGCCGCCGGCCCGGCATGCACCACCCGGCCGCGGTCGAGGAAGACCACGCGGTCGGCGAAGTCCAGCGCGCGGTCGACCTGCTGCTCCACCAGCAGGATGGTCATGTCGAGCCTCGACAGCGCCGCCATCAGCGTGTCGCAGATCACCGGCGCCAGCCCCTCCAGCGGCTCGTCCAGCAGCAGCACCGTCGGCTTGCCGAGCAGGGCGCGGGCGACCGACAGCATCTGCTGCTCGCCGCCCGACAGCTCGCCGCCGCCGTTGCGCCGCCGCTCGGCCAGCCGGGGGAACAGCTCGTACGCCTCCTCCAGCGCCGAGCGCGGCCGACCCTTCAGCCCGGCGACGAGGTTCTCCTCCACCGTCAGCGATTTGAAGATGTCGCGCGTCTGCGGCACATAGCCGAGCCCCGCCGCCGCCCGCGCCGAACTGCTCATCGTGCCCAGCTCGACCCCGTCCAGCCGGATGCTGCCGCCATGGCGGGTGGTCTGGCCGACCAGCGTCGCCAGCGTCGTCGTCTTGCCCACCCCGTTGCGGCCGAGCAGGGCCAGCCGTCCGCCCGCCGGCACGGCCAGCGACACGCCGTCGAGGATCAGCGTCTTGCCGTAGCCGGCGCGCAGATCCGCGACCTCGAAAGCGCCACGCGGTTCAGTGGGCATGGGCACGGCTCCCCAGATAGACTTCGCGCACGCGCGGGTCGGCGACGATCTCCTTGGCGGTGCCGCTGCACAGCAGCCGCCCCTGCGCCAGCACGACGATGGTCTTCGCGAAGCGGAACACCAGATCCATGTCGTGCTCGATCATCAGCACCGCCAGATCCTTGGGCAGCCGGTCGATGGCGTCGAGGATGCGCTGGCTCTCCGAATGGGGCACGCCGGCCGCCGGCTCGTCGAGGATCAGCACCTTCGGCTTCATGGCAAGCGCCAGTGCGATCTCCAGAAGCCGCTGCTGCCCATAGGCCAGCGAGCCGACCGCCGTGTGCGCCGCATGGGTCAGCCCCATGGCATCGAGCAGCCCCGCCACCTCGTCGGCCAGCCCGGCCACCCTGGCGACGCTGGCGAACAGGCGGAAGGTGCGGCGGTCGCGCTGGAGGACGGCCAATTCCAGATGCTCGCGCACCGTCATCGACTTGAACAGCCGCGCGACCTGGAAACTGCGGATCAGCCCCAGCCGCACCCGCTCCGCCGCCGACAGCTTCGTGATGTCGCGGCCGTCCAGCCGGATGGTGCCGGCGCTGGGCGGGATCACCCCGGTGACGAGGTTGACGAAGGTCGTCTTGCCCGCCCCGTTCGGCCCGATCAGGGCGCAGCGGTCGCCGGCATTCAGCGCCATGGTGATGTCGGACGACACCTGGAGGCCGCCGAAATTCTTGGCCAGCCCCTCGACTTCCAACAGCTTCGTCATGCCCCGCCCTCCTTCCGGCGCAGCAGCCCGCCCAGCCGCTCCACGCCGGAGGCGATGCCGCCGGGCAGGAACAGGACGATGCCGATCAGGAACAGGCCGATGAAGGCCATCCAGTGGAAGGGATCGCTGGCGGCCAGGATATGGTGGATGCCCATGAAGGCCGCCGTGCCGATCACCGCGCCATAGAGCCGCCCGGTGCCGCCCAGCACCAGCATCACCAGCGCTTCCGCCGACCAGGGGAAGCCGGCGCTGTCCAGCCCGACGATGCCGCTGGTCACCGCCGTCAGCGCCCCCGCCACCCCGGCGAACACCCCGGCCACGCCATAGAGCGCCACCAGATAGGATTTCGGCGACCCGCCGATGGCGGAGATCCGCAAGGGGTCTTCCTTCACGCCGCGGCAGGCCAGCCCGAAGGGCGAGCGCACGATCCGCCGCGCCACCACCAGCCCGACCACCAGCACCGCCAGCGCGAACAGGTAGGAGGTGCGGCCGAACATGTCGAAGCGGAACAGCCCCAGCACCGGGGCCGGGTCGATGCCCGACAGCCCGTCGCTGCCGCCGGTCCAGTCGCGCGCCTTGTTGGCGACCTCCTGCACGATCTGCCCGACTGCGATGGTCAGCATCAGCAGGGTCAGCCCGCGCGCATGCAGGATCAGGGCGCCGGTCGCCAGCGCGACCAGCCCGCCGGCCAGCCCGCCGGCCGCCAGCATGACGAAGGGGTCGTTGTTCCAGTTGACCGCGACGATGCCGGCGGCATAGGCGCCGGTGCCGAACATCGCCGCCTGCCCCAGCGTGGCGATCCCGCCATAGCCGAGCACGAGGTCGAGCGACAGCACGAACAGCGCCGAGGCGGCGATGCGGGTCAGCAGCGCCAGATCGTCCGGCAGCAGCCAATAGGCGGCCAGCCCGGCCAATGCGACCAGCGGAATGCCGATCCAGCCGAGATCGCGGCGCTTGCCAAGCGGAGCAGGCCGGATCATCTGGCCGGCCTTTCCGTCGCGCTCGGCGACGCTCGTCATGCCGTCCTCCCTTTGAAGAAGCCGTGGGGCCAGCGGAACAGGATCAGGATCAGGGCGGCGTAGAAGAAGAACTCGCCGAAATTCGGGATCAGGTATTTGCCGGCGGTGTCGACGATGCCCAGCGCCAGCGCCGCCGCCGCCGAGCCGAAGATGCTCCCCGCCCCGCCGACCGCCACCACCGCCAGGAACAGCACGATGTAGCGGATGGCGTAATAGGGCTCCAGCGGCAGCAGTTCCGCCCCCAGCACGCCGCCCAGCGCCGCCAGCCCGGTGCCGAGCGCGAAGGTCGCCAGATAGAGCCGTTCGGTGCGGATGCCAAGCGCCGCCGCCATGGCGGGATCGTCGACCGCCGCGCGCAGCCGGATACCGAAATCGGTGCGCTCCAGCAGCCACCACAGCCCCAGCAGGGTGGCCGCCCCGGCGCCGATGACGAAGGCGCGGTGGGTGGGGATCGACTTCGGCCCCAGCTGCACCGTGCCGGTCAGCAGGTCCGGCAGCGGAATGCGCTTCAGCGTCGGGCCGAACAGGTAATTGATGCCGGCGACGATGACGAAGGTCAGCCCGATGGTCAGCAGCACCTGCGCCAGTTCGTTGGCCGAGCCGTAGATGCGGCGGTACAGCAGCCGTTCCAGCGGCAGCGTCGCCAGCACGGTCAGCGCCACCGCCACCACCAGCGCCAGCCCATAGGACAGCCCGGCGCTCTGTGCGGCATAGGAGGCGACATAGCCGCCGACCATGGCGAAGGCGCCATGCGCCAGATTGACCACCCGCATCAGCCCCAGCGTCACCGACAGCCCGACGGAGATGATGAAGAGGATCATGCCGTAGGCGACCCCGTCGACGGCGATCCCGAACATGGTTTCCATGATGTGCGTCCGTTCGGCCCGTTAACGGTGGTTGCCCCAAATCACCCTCTCCCGCCCCGGGAGAGGGAGGGGACCCGCGCCGTCAGGCGTGGGGAGGGTGAGGGGCAATCCAAGAATCCAGAACCGCATGGCTCCGTGCCTCACCCCTCACCCTTCCCGCTTCGCGGGCCCCTTCCCTCTCCCGGGACGGGAGAGGGGCACTTCCCCTCACTTCGCCAACTTGTACCCATAGTCCGGCTGCTTCGGGAACGACTGCTTCTCGACATTCTCCAATTTGCCGTCGACCATCTCGACGGTACGCAGATAGATCGTCTGGGTGACGTGGCGGCTGTCGGGATCGATGGTCAGGGGGCCGCGCGGGCTTTCCCAGCTCATGCCCTTCACCGACTCCACCGCCTTGGCGCCGTCGATCTTGCCGCCGCTGTTCTTGATCATCTGATAGATGACGTGCGTGCCGTCATAGGCGCCGACCGAGGTGAAGGTGACGCTGTCGTAGGAGCCGAACATCTCCTTGTGCTTGGCGACGAAGGCCTTGTTCATCGCCGAGTCATGCGCCCGGCTGTAGTTGAAGCTGGTGGTGATGCCCATCGCCGCCTCGCCCAGCGCCGGCAGGTCCGGTTCCTGGGTCAGGTCGCCGGGGCCGAAGAACTTGATGCCCGCCGCCTTCAGCCCGGTGTCGTTGAAGGCCTTGGCGAAGGCCAGCGTCGTCGGGCCGGCGGGCAGGAAGGCATAGACCGCCTCGGCGCCCGAATCCTTGATCCGCTGCATGAAGGGGGCGAAGTCGGTGGACTTCAGCGGCATGCGGATGGTGTCGACCACCGTGCCGCCGTTCTTCTCGAAGGTGGACTTGAAGGCGGCCTCGCCGTCGATGCCGGGACCGTAGTCGCTGACCGCCGAGATCGCCTTCTTGAGACCCTGCTTGGCCATGTGTTCGGCCAGCGGCACCGTGTTCTGCCACAGCGTGAAGGAGGTGCGGACATAGCGCGGCGATTTCTCCGTGATGGCGGAGGTCGCGGCGTTGAAGATCACGCAGGGGATGTTCGCCTCGTCGATCAGCGGGGCGACCGCCAGTGCATCCGGAGTGAAGAAATAGCCGGCGAGGAAGGACACCTTCTCCTTGACGATCAGCTCCTGCGACAGCGCCTTGCTCTGCGCCGGGTTCGCCTGGTCGAGGTCCCTGTAGATGAACTCCACCGTGTCGTTGCCGACGGTCTTGCCGTGCTCGGCCTGATAGACCTCGATGGCTTCCTTGAAGCTCTTGCCCACCACGCCGAACGGCCCGGAGAAGGGCGCCACGACACCGACCTTGATGGTGGCGGCACCGGCCGGACCGGCCGCCAGCGCCAGACCGAACGCCGCACCCAGCAGCGCGTTGCCCAACAGCGCGTTGCGCAGAGTCCTCGTCATTGTCCCTCCCACATGTGACCATATGCCGGCGCCGGAATTCGCGATTCCGGTCATTGACTGTTCCGTCCACCGTACTGAGGGATGACCGAACCGTCAAGTGCGATATTTGATATTATGTTCTATAATCGCACAAAACTGATCCTCAAGTCAACTCATTGATAATCATCAATTTTCATCAAGAAATTTACTCCACAGACCACACATTCCTCATGTTGCGTCGCAATATGGGCGATCACCGCACTTACAATGCTTTTTTCGCCCTTGACACCGCGGCGCACTGCTCGCCACTCTGTGCGTAACGACGAATGTTCGTGCGATTTTCGCACATCCGGGAGGTCATATGGCGAAGATCACGCCCCTGCGCGAGGCGGTGGCGAGCCTCGTGCACGACGGCGACACGGTCGCCCTGGAAGGATTCACCCACCTGATCCCCCATGCCGCTGGGCATGAGATCATCCGGCAGGGCCGGCGCGACCTGACTCTGGTGCGCATGACGCCGGACCTGATCTACGACCAGCTGATCGGCATGGGCTGTGCCGCGAAGCTGATCTTCTCTTGGGGCGGCAACCCCGGCGTCGGCTCCCTCCACCGCTTCCGCGATGCGGTCGAGCAGGGCTGGCCGCGCCGGCTGGAGATCGAGGAGCACAGCCACGCCGGCATGGCGAACGCCTATGTCGCCGGCGCCTCCAACCTGCCCTTCGCCCTGCTGCGCGGCTACACCGGCTCCGACCTGCCGAAGGTCAACCCGAACATCCGCTTCATCGAGTGCCCCTTTACGGCTGAGAAGCTGGCCGCCATCCCGTCGGTCCGGCCGGACGTGACGGTGATCCACGCCCAGAAGGCCGACCGCCGCGGCAATGTGCTGCTCTGGGGCATCCTCGGCGTCCAGAAGGAGGCCGTGCTGGCCGCCAAACGCTCCATCGTCACGGTGGAGGAGATCGTCGACGAGCTGGACGCCCCGCCCAACGCCTGCGTGCTGCCCTACTGGGCGCTGTCGGCCGTCTGCCCTGTTCCCGGCGGCGCCTATCCGTCCTACGCGCAGGGCTATTCGGAGCGCGACAACCGCTTCTACAAGGCCTGGGACCCCATCGCCCGCTCGCGCGACGGCTTCCAGGCCTGGATGCAGCGCCATGTGCTGGACACCGACGATTTCGCCGGCTTCCGCCGGGTGCTGGCCGAAAGCATGGCCCAGATCATGAATGAGGTTGCGTGATGGGTTCCGAAACTCTGGACTTCACCGCGACCGAGATCATGACGGTGGCGGCCAGCCGCCTGCTGAAGGACGGCACCGTCTGCTTCGTCGGCATCGGCCTGCCCTCGACCGCCGCCAACCTCGCCCGGCTGACCCATGCGCCGGACGTCGTGCTGATCTATGAATCGGGGCCCATCGGCGCCAAGCCGACGGTTCTGCCGCTGTCGATCGGCGACGGCGACCTCGCGCTGACCGCCGACACCGTGGTCGGCACGCCGGAGATCTTCCGCTACTGGCTGCAGGGCGGGCGGATCGACGTCGGCTTCCTCGGCGCCGCCCAGGTCGACCGCTTCGCCAACATCAACACCACCGTCATCGGGTCCTATGACGCGCCCAAGGTGCGGCTGCCCGGTGCCGGCGGCGCGCCGGAGATCGCCTCCCAGGCCAAGGAGGTGTTTATCGTCCTGAAGCAGAGCCCCAAGGCCTTCGTCGCCAAGCTGCCCTTCGTCACCTCGGCGGGCCATCTCGACGGCGGGGACGCGCGGGCCAGGGCCGGCATTCCCGGCGCCGGGCCGACCGCGGTCATCACCGACCTCGGCATCCTCACCCCCGACCCGGTGAGCAAGGAACTGACCCTGACCGGCATCCATCCCGGCGTGACGGTGGAGCAGGTGAAGGCGGCCACCGGCTGGGACCTGAAGATTTCGCCCGACCTGAAGACCACCGAAATCCCGGACGCCGCAACCCTGGCGGCGCTGCGCGACCTGCACTCCCGCACCGCCGCCGCCCATGGTCAGGTCGGCGGAGAAGGATGACATAATGCGTGACGCCTACATCTGCGACGCCATCCGCACCCCCATCGGCCGCTATGCCGGAGCCCTGTCGTCGGTGCGCGCCGACGATCTCGGCGCCGCGCCGATCCGCGCCCTGATGCAGCGCAACCCCTCGGTCGACTGGGCCGCGGTGGACGACGTGATCTATGGCTGCGCCAATCAGGCCGGCGAGGACAACCGCAACGTCGCCCGCATGGCGGCGCTGCTGGCGGGATTGCCCGACGCGGTGCCGGGCACGACGATGAACCGGCTCTGCGGCTCCGGCCTCGACGCGCTCGCCACCGCCGCCCGCGCCGTCCGCGCGGGCGAGGCCGATCTGATGATCGCCGGCGGGGTGGAGAGCATGAGCCGCGCCCCCTTCGTGATGGGCAAGTCCGACGCCCCCTTCTCGCGGCAGGCCGAGATCTTCGACACCACCATCGGCTGGCGCTTCGTCAACCCGGCGATGAAGGCGGCCTACGGCACCGATTCGATGCCGGAGACGGCGGAAAATGTCGCCGACGACTGGAAGATCGCCCGTGCCGACCAGGACGCCTTCGCGCTGCGCAGCCAGGAGCGCGCCGCCCGCGCCATCGCCGACGGCAGCCTGGCCCGCGAGATCGTCCCCGTCACCATCCGCACCCGCAAGGGCGAGACGGTGGTGACCACCGACGAGCATCCCCGCGCCACCACCATCGAGGCGCTGGCGGCGCTGAAGCCCATCGTCCGCCCCGGCGGCACGATCACCGCCGGCAACGCGTCGGGCGTCAACGACGGTGCCGCCGCCCTGCTGGTGGCCTCCGAAGCTGCGGTGAAGCGCCATGGCCTGACCCCGCGCGCCCGCATCCTCGGCGGCGCCACCGCCGGCGTGCCGCCCCGCGTCATGGGGATCGGCCCGGTCCCCGCCACCCGCAAGCTGCTGGAGCGGCTCGGCCGCACCATCGGCGGCATCGACCTGATCGAGCTGAACGAGGCCTTCGCCGCCCAGGCGCTGGCCGTCCTGCGCGAGCTTGGCCTGCCGGACGACGCCGCCCATGTGAACCCGAACGGCGGCGGCATCGCGCTCGGCCATCCGCTCGGCATGAGCGGCGCCCGTCTGGCGACCACCGCGCTCCACCAGCTCGAACACTCCGGCGGCCGGACGGCGCTCTGCACCATGTGCATCGGCGTCGGCCAGGGGATCGCGGTGATGATCGAGCGGGTGTAGCGTCAGGAGCCACCTGCGCCCGCACCACAACAAGCGAAGGCAGACCCAATGCCCTTCATCGAAGCCGCCGGCATCACCCAGCATTACGACCTGACCGGCCCGGCCGACGCGCCGGTGCTGCTGTTCGCCAACTCCATCGGCACCAGCCTCCACATCTGGGATGCGGTGGTGCCGCACCTGTCGCAGCGTTACCGCATCCTGCGCTACGACATGCGCGGCCATGGCCTGACCCAGGTGACGCCGGTCACGGAAGACGCCGGCTACAGCATGGATCTGCTGGCCGACGATGCCGCCGGCCTGCTCGACGCGCTCGGCATCGGACGCGCCCATGTCTGCGGCCTGTCCATCGGCGGCATGATGGCGCAGCGCCTCGCCGTCAAGGCGCCGGGCCGGGTGCACGGCCTGATCCTGTGCGACACCGCCGGCGTCATCGGCCCGGTCTCGGTCTGGACCGACCGCATCGCCGCCATCCGCGCCCGCGGCATGACGGCGATTGCCGACGGGGTGATGGCGCGCTGGTTCACCCAAGCCTTCCGCGACGGCCGTCCCGACCAGATCCGCGGCTACACCGCCATGGTCGCCCGCACCACCGAGGACGGCTATGTCGGCTGTTCGATGGCGATCCGCGACGCCGACCTCAGCGCCGCCAACGCCGCCATCACGGCTCCCACCCTGGTGATCTGCGGCGCGGAGGACGTGGCGACCCCGCCCGACGCTGCCCGCGAGCTGGCGGCCGGCATCCCCGGCGCCCGGTTCGAACTGCTGCCCGGCGCCGCCCACATCCCCGGCGTCGAGAAGCCGGCGGAGCTTGCCGCCCTGATCGACGGCTTCCTGAGGGACCTGTGATGGCCGACCATGACATGACGGACAAGGACCTGTACGACCGCGGCATGGCGGTGCGCCGCTCGGTCCTCGGCGACGCCCATGTCGACCGCTCGCTGGAGCGCGCCACCGGGTTCGACGCCGATTTCCAGGAGTTCATCACCAAGACCGCCTGGGGCCAGATCTGGACCCGGCCGGGCCTGGACATCCGGACGCGCAGCATGCTGACCATCGGCATGCTGGCGGCGCTGGGCAAGGACGGCGAGCTGAAGCTGCACATCCGCGCCACCCGCAACACCGGCGTCACCCGCGACGAGGTGAAGGAAATCCTGATGCAGGCCGGTATCTATGCCGGCGTCCCCGCCGCCAACCACGCGATAGCGCTCGCCCGCGCCGTCTATGCCGAGATGGACGAGGAAGACGCGAAGAAGGGGTGAGCAGCATGACGACCATCCACGCCGATCCCCTCCTCGACCCGCTCTTCACCAGCGACGCGGCGGCCGACGCCTTCTCCCCTTCGGCAAGGCTACAGGGCATGCTGGATTTCGAGGCGGCGCTGGCGCGGGCGGAGGCGGCGGTCGGCGTCATCCCCGCCCGCGCCGTCGCGGCCATCGAGGCGGCCTGCCGGGCCGGTCTCTACGACCTGACCGCGCTGGGGGCGGAGGCGGCGCTGGCCGGCAACACCGCCATCCCCCTGGTCAAGCACCTGACCGCCACCGTGAAGGCCGCCGACGAGGAGGCGTCGCGCTACGTCCATTGGGGCGCCACCAGCCAGGACGCGATGGACAGCGGCCTGATGCTGCAACTGCGCCGCTTCCTCGACGGTCTCGACGCCGATCTGGCGGCGCTCGCCGATGGCCTCGCCGGGCTCGCCGAGCACCACCGCACCACGCCGATGGTCGCCCGCACCTGGCTTCAGCACGCCCTGCCGACGACTTTCGGGCTGAAGGCCGCCGGCTGGCTCGACGCGCTCGGCCGCGACCGCCAGCGCATCGCCGCCACCCGCACCCGCCTCGCCCTGCAATTCGGCGGCGCCGCCGGCACGCTGGCCGCGCTCGGCGATTCCGGCCCGGCGGTGGCGGAGGCGGTGGCGAAGGAGCTGGACCTCCCCCTGCCCGCCCTGCCCTGGCACGCCAGCCGCGACCGCATCGCCGAACTGGCCTCCGCGCTCGGCATCCTCGCCGGCACGCTGGGCACGCTCGGCCGCGACATCTCGCTGATGATGCAGATGGAGGTGGGCGAAGCCTTCGAGCCCAGCGCCCCCGGCCGCGGCGGCTCCTCCACCATGCCGCACAAGCGCAACCCGGTGTCCTGCGCCGTCCTGCTCTCCACCGCCATCCGCGCCCCGGCCCTGGTCGGCGGGCTGCTGGCGGCGCAGGTGCAGGAGCATGAGCGCGGTCTCGGCGGCTGGCATGCCGAGTGGCAGGCGCTGCCCGACCTCTGCCGCCTCGTCGCCGGTGCCGCCCGCCATGCCCGCGAGACCATCGCCGGCCTGACCGTCGATGCGGAGCGCATGCGCGCCAACCTCGACCTGACCCGCGGCCTGATCCTGGCCGAGGCGGTGACGATGGCGCTGGGCGACCGCATGGGCCGCATGGCCGCCCATTCCCGCGTGGCCGAGGCCAGCCGCCGCGCCGCCGCCGACGCCCGTCCGCTGCGCGACGTGCTGGCCGAGGATGGGGAGGTGGTGCAGGCGCTGGGCGCGGACGGCCTCGACCGGCTGTTCGACCCGCTGCGCTACACCGGCGCCGCCTCCCACTTCATCGACCGCGTGCTGGACAGCCACAGAGCCCAACAGCGTCAGCAGAACTGACCGCCCCAAGGAGGACACCCGAGATGGACACAGCCGTTCACGAGGCTGAAGGCGATTTCAACCCCCGCGACTGGGCGCAACACCCGCCCTACCTGTCGCCGCTCTACAAATCGACGGTGCTGCGTTCGCCGTCCAAGCCGCTGATCCCGATGAAGCAGGGGCTGTCGGTGCGCACCGGCCCGGTGTTCGGCCATGACAGCCTCGATCCGCTCGACCACGACCTGACGAAGAACGGCCGCGTCAACGGCGAGCCGATCGGCGAGCGCATGATCGTCACCGGCCGCGTGCTGGACGAGAGCGGCCGGCCGGTGCCGCACACGCTGCTGGAGATCTGGCAGGCCAACGCCTGCGGCCGCTACGTCCACCGCTGGGACCAGCACGACGCGCCGCTCGACCCCAACTTCTTCGGGGCCGGCCGCTGCCTCACCGATGCCGACGGCCGCTACCGCTTCACCACGATCAAGCCCGGCGCCTATTCCTGGGGCAACCACCACAATGCGTGGCGGCCGGCGCACATCCATTTCTCGCTGTTCGGGCCGTCCTTCCTGACCCGTCTGGTCACCCAGATGTATTTTCCGGGCGACCCGCTGCTGCCGCTCGACCCCATCTACAACGGGGTGCCGGAGGGTGCGCGCGAGCTGCTGGTTTCCCGCTTCTCCATCGACGTGACCGAGCCGGTGTGGGCGCTCGGCTACGAGTTCGACATCGTCCTGCGCGGACGCCACGCCACGCCGATGGAAGGCTGACCGTCATGAGCCAGATGCTGAAACAGACCCCGTCCCAGACCGTCGGCCCCTATTTCGCCTATGCCTGGACGCCGGAACTCTACGGCCGCCGCCCGCTGGCGACCAACCGGCTGGCCACCCCCGACATGGCCGGCGAGCACATCCGCATCGAGGGCGTGGTCTATGACGGCCAGGGCGCGCCGATCCGCGACTGCGTGGTGGAGATCTGGCAGGCCGGCGCCGACGGCAGGCACGCCCCCGGCGCCGCCGGCTTCGGCCGCTGCGGCACCGACGACGCCGGCCACTACTTCTTCGACACGGTGAAGCCCGGCGCCTGCGACCCCGGCCACGCCCCGCACATCGCGGTAACGGTGTTCGCCCGCGGCATGCTGAGCCACGCCTTCACCCGCCTGCATTTCTCCGACGAGGCTGCGGCGAACGCGGCCGACCCGGTGCTGGCGAGCGTTCCGGCCGACCGCCGCGACACCCTGATCGCGGCCCGCGCCGAGACGCCCGGCGGGGTGGTCTACCGCTTCGACATCCGCATCCAGGGCGATGGCGAAACGGTCTTCTTCGACTGTTGAGGGGCGACTGCTGAGAAGCAGGGAGCCGTCGACCGGCGGCCCCCCAGCCTCGTCACGCCTCGCGGATCGTCGCCACGAAGCGCTGCACCTCGCCACGCAGCTGCGCCGACTGGTGCGACAGCGTGTCGGCCGCCGCGCGCGCCTGGGAGGCCATGCTGCCGGTTTCGCTGGCGGCGCGGGTCACGCCCTCGATGTTGGTCGACACCTCGCGGGTGCCGCTGGCGGCCTGCTGGACGTTGCGGCTGATCTCGCGCGTCGCCGCCCCCTGCTCCTCGGCGGCGGCGGCGACGGCGGTCACCGTCTCGCTGATGCCCAGGATGGTGCGGCCGATGGCCTGGATGGCGCCGACGGCGCTGCCGCTGACCGACTGGATCTCGGCGATCTGCGCGGCGATCTCCTCCGTCGCCTTGGCGGTCTGGCTGGCGAGGTTCTTCACCTCCTGCGCCACGACGGCGAAGCCCTTGCCGGCCTCGCCCGCCCGCGCCGCCTCGATGGTGGCGTTCAGCGCCAGCAGATTGGTCTGGCCGGCGATGGACTGGATCAAATTCACCACGTCGCCGATCTTCTGCGCGGCTTGGGCCAGACCGGCCACCGTGCCGTTGGTCTTCTCGACCTCGCCCACCGCGTCGTTCGCCATGCGCGACGAGGCGGCGATGCGCTGGTTGATCTCCTCGATGGAGTGCGCCAGCTCCTCCGCCGCGGCGGCCACCGTCTGCACGTTGCCGCTGGCGACGTCGGCGGCGCTGGCGACGGCGGAAGCCTGGGCGTTGGTCTGCTCGGCGATGGCCGACAGCCCTTCCGAATCGGCGCGGATCGCCTCGGCCTGCCGGGCGACGCTGGCGACCACGTCGCCGACCGACCCCTCGAAGCGCTGGGCCAGCCCGGCCAGATCCTGCTTGCGCTGCTCGGCGGCGCGCTGCTCGTCCAGGCGGCGCTGCTCCTCCATCTCGGCGACGCGGCCGGCATTCTCCTTGAACAGCTGCAACGCCGTGTTGATGGAACCGATTTCGTCGGCGCGGTCGCGGTCGGCGACCTCCACGTCGCGCCGGCCGGCGGTCAGCGCCTGGATGGTGGCGATGATCCGGCGCAGCGGCTGACCGACCACGACCCGGCTGGTCAGCCACAGCGCAACCAGAAGCCCGGCGGTCAGCAGCACCGCCCCCACCGCGATGAAGGTCCGCAGTTCCCGCTTCGGCACCTCGACCTTGTTGAGCGGCAGGTTGACCAGGATCGACCAGGGCGTGCCGGTGTTGCCGATGGCGACCGGCCGGAACAGCTGCTTCACCTCGGTGCCGAGGCTGGCCGACACCGAGAAATGGGCGAAGGGCCGGCCTTCGCGGACGGCGGGCATCGCGTCCTTCAGCCGGGCGTTGGTCTCCAGGATCGGCTTGCCCAGATGGTCGGGGTTGCTGTAGGCCGCCCAGGCGCCGGCGTTGGAGATCAGGAACACCGACCCCGTCTCGAACGGCTTTGCCGTCTTCAATTCGTTCCAGATGGCGTCGGTGGCGATGTCGACGCCGGCGACGCCGATGAACTTGCCGTTGTCGAGGATCGGCACCGCCAGCGACACCATCAGCACGGTCTTGCCGGCGACGACATAGCTGTAGGGTTCGACGATCACCTCCTTGCCGGTGCGCTTGGCCTGCTGGTAATAGAGGCCGTCCGCTCCGGGATCGTCATAGCCGACCAGCGATTCCAGCTGGGCCTTGCCGCTGCCGCGGTTCCAGTAGGGGATGAAGCGGCCGCTGGCATCGGTGCCGGGGCTGTTGGCGAAGGCGGAGTCCTTGCCGTCCAGCGCGTTCGGCTCCATGCCGATCCAGACGCCGATCAGGCCGGTGTTGGCCTCCAGCAGGCTTTTCAGCCAGTCGTTCAGCGCACCGCGGTCGGTGACGCCGCTCCGCTTCAGGCTGAGCAGCGTCGTGCCCATGTTGCGGCTGATGTCCAGGGCATCGTTCAACCGGCGCTCGACCGTCGCCGCATGGTACTTGCCCAGCTCCTCCCCGACCTGGAAGGACAGCGCGTCGGTGTCCGCCCCGCTCTTGACGGAGATCACGACCGACCCTGCCCCCAGCCCGATCGTCATGACCAGTCCGATCGCCAGAACCAGCTTGGTCACCAAAGGCAGCTTCTTGAACATCGACAGTCCCCACGACACACCCGGACAAGGGCACGGACACCCCGGAGCAACTGTCCCGCAGTTCTATTAAATTCGAGTAAATTATTCTTCAATCCGTTCAGCCGACAGTTGCCGCGATCTGCTCTCAAAGCCACGAAGACCTCGGACCGGCATCGGCAAACCGTACCTTGGAACCAATCCGAGAATCGTTCCAATCGCTGCAACCCGGACCGGACACCCGGATGACAAAAAGGGCGGACCGGTCGATCCGGTCCGCCCCCGTCATCCCCGCAACCGGGGCCGCCGCGCTTACTTGCGCGAGGCGGCGATGGCGCCCTGCAGGTCCTTCAGCACATCGGCACCGCCGTCGGCGGCGTACTTGTCGAAGGCCGGCTTGACCATCTCGCGCATGCGCTCCAGCTCGGCCGGGCTCAGCTCGTTGATCTGCATGCCCTTTTCCTTCAGGTAGGCGATGCTCTGGGCCGAGGCCTCGCGGCTGTCCTTGCGCTCGAACTCGCGCGAGGCGACGGCGGCCTCGTTCAGGATTTTCTTCTCGTCGGCCGACAGGCCGTCGTACCAGCGCTTGCTGGCCAGCATGATCCACGGGCTGTAGACGTGGCGGGAGATCGTCAGGTACTTCTGCACTTCATAGAACTTGGACGACTGGATGGTGGTGACCGGGTTCTCCTGGCCGTCGACCGTGCCGGTCTCCATCGCGGTGAACAGCTCGGAGAAGGCCAGCGGCACCGCGTTGGCGCCGAAGCGGTTGAACATGTCGATGTAGACCGGGTTCTGCATCACGCGCAGCTTGATGCCGCCCATGTCCTCCAGCTTGGTGATCGGCCGCTTGCTGTTGGTCAGGTTGCGGAAGCCATTCTCCCAATAAACCAGCCCGACCAGCCCCTTGTCGTTCAGCGACTTCAGCAGCTTCTCGCCGAACGGGCCGTCGAGGACGGCGTCGGCCTCCTTCTCGTTGTTGAACAGGAAGGGCAGGTCGTAGACGCCGAAGTCCTTGACGATGCCGACGAGGGTGGCGGTGGAGCCGACCATCATCTCCTGCGCGCCGCCGATCAGGGCGTTCTGCATCTGGATGTCGCTGCCCAGGCTGGCGTCGCCGAAGCCCTTGAGCTTGAGCTTGCCGCCGCTGCGCTTGGACAGCTCCTCGGCGAAATACTTCACCGCGCGGCCCTGGTTGCTGCTTTCCGACAGGCCGTAGCCGAAGCGGATGATGCGGGTCTTCACGTCCTGCGCCGAAGCGGCGACCGGGGCGAGCAGGGCGGCGGCGATGCCGGTGGCGAGCAGCAGTTTGCGGAACATGGGGTCGATCTCCCTTGCCATCTGGTGATTGGCGTCTGGTGTTTGGTTGGTTTTGGGCTTTTGGACTTGGGGCAGGCGTCAGTGGAACATGTGCAGCGGCGCGGTGACGATCTCCGGCACGGCGATCAGCAGGCCCACCAGCACGATGTAGGTCAGAAGGAAGGGCCAGATGCCCTTGGTGGCGCTTTCCAGTGAGATGCGGGCGACGCCGCACACCACGTTCAGCACCGTGCAGACCGGCGGATGGATCAGGCCCAGCGTGCCGATCAGGACGAACATCACGCCGAAATAGGTCGGGTCGATGCCGGCCTTGATCGCCAGCGGGGTCAGCACCGGACCCAGCACCAGGATGGTCGGGGTCAGGTCCATCACCGTGCCGACGGCCAGCAGCAGGACGGCGATGGCCAGCATCAGCATCTTGGGATGGCCCATCAGCGGGGCCAGCAGCTCGGTCATCTGCTGCGGCAGGTCGGCCAGCGTCACCATGTAGGACGACACCAGGGCGGCGGCGCACAGGAACATGACGGTGCTGGTGGTGCGCGCCGCCTGGACCAGCAGCGGCACCAGCTGCGGCAGCGTCACCTGACGGTAGATGAACAGCGCCACGAACAGCGAATAGACGGCGGCGACCACCGCGGCCTCGGTCGGCGTGAAGATGCCGCCGCGCAGGCCGCCGATGATGATGACCGGCAGGGCCAGCGCCCAGACGCCGTCGCCCAGC
The DNA here is from genome assembly GCF_049472615.1 of Azospirillum sp. 11R-A. Classification (NCBI taxonomy): domain Bacteria; kingdom Pseudomonadati; phylum Pseudomonadota; class Alphaproteobacteria; order Rhodospirillales; family Azospirillaceae; genus Azospirillum; species Azospirillum sp. 11R-A. The sequence continues at coordinate 315,521 of NZ_JBCEBL010000002.1, forward strand.
GCCTTCAGCCGCTCCCGCCCGCTGGCCTTCGGCTGCAGCTTCACCGTCATGTCGCGGACGACGAACATCCAGGCGCCGATCAGGCCCAGCCCCATCAGCAGGCCGGGAACGATGCCGGCCATGAACAGCGAGCTGATCGAGGTGTTGGTGGTCACGCCGAAGATGATGAAGGGCATGCTGGGCGGGATGATCGGGGCGATGATGCCGCCCGACGCGATCAGGCCGGCGGAGCGCGGCACCGGATAGCCGTGGTCGCGCATCATCGGGATCAGCAGCGTGGCGAGCGCCGCGGTGTCGGCGATGGCCGAGCCGGACAGGCTGGCCAGCATCACCGAGGCGCCGATGGTCACGAAGCCCAGGCCGCCCTTGATGTGGCCGACCAGGCTGACCGCCAGGTTGATGATGCGCTGGGAGATGCCGCCGGCGTTCATCAACTCGCCGGCCAGGATGAAGAAGGGCACCGCCATCAGCGGGTAGTTGTCGGCGCCGCTCAGCATGTTCTGGGCGACCAACTGGGCGTCGAAGAAGTCGAGGTGGACCATCAGCGCGACGCCGGTCAGCATCAGCGCGAAGGCGATGGGCATGCCGAGCAGCATGAAGCCGAACAGCGAGCCCAGGAAAATGGTGAGCGTCATGGCGGCGTCTCCGTCCGCAAAAGGTCTTCTGGGCTGGGCTTCAGCGCTTGGCGACGGCCGGGCCTGGGGCGCTGCCGGGATGGCTGCCGGGTGCCGGCGGCGCGACGGCCGGGCCGTGCGAGTCCGGATGGTCCAACATCGTGTCGGGGTCGCCGGGGATGCGGGCGCCGGGCTGGTCGGTGACGATCCGCCACAGGTTCGCCAGCACGATCAGCGCCATGGCGATGGCCGGGAAGAAGCCGGCCGCGGCATAGAAGGCCATCGGGAAGCGCAGGACGGTGGAGAAGGTCTCCATGCCGATCAGCAGCTGGATCCAGCTGCCCTGCACGAACAGATAGAGCGCGTACAGCATCAACAGGTGCGCGATCACCGCGCAGGCGCGGCGCACCTTGAACGGCAGGCGGGCCTGCAGGATCTCCAGCCCGAGATGCCGCTGGTGGCGCAGCGCCACGGTGGCGCCCAGGAACACCAGCCAGACGAACATCAGCCGCGCGATCTCCTCCGCCGCGACGAGGCCGCTGTTGAAGATGTAGCGCAGGACGACATTGCCGAAGACGAGACCGACCATGACCGCCAGCATCGCCGCCATGATCCATTCGGTGATCCGCTCCAGCAGATCCGCAACGCTCTTCATGCGTTCCTCCCAGATTTTTCCCCGGTCTTCCAGTCGCCGGTCTTCCGGGCGCCGGTCAGGCGGGCACAGGCATCGGCGACGATGGCCTCGGCCGGCAGCGTCACCTCGTAGGACAGCACGACTTCGTCGGCCGTCGGCATCTCCAGGTCGGCGAACTGGCTGTCGACCAGGGCGGTGGGCATGAAATGGGCGGTGCGCGCCCCCATGCGGGACGAAATCAGCGCCTTGTCGCCATGCAGGTGCAGGAAGACCACCCGCTCGCAGTCGCCGCGCAACCGGTCGCGGTAGCGCCGCTTCAGCGCCGAACAGGCGACGACCAGCCCGCGTTCCGCCCGATGTGCCTCGGCGATGAAGCCGGCCAGCGTCGCCAGCCAGCCGTCGCGGTCGGCGTCGGTCAGCGGGATGCCGGCCGACATCTTCTCGATGTTGGCGGGCGGATGGTGGGCGTCGCCCTCGATGAATTCGTCGCCCAGCTTGGCGGCAAGGCTCTGGCCGACGCTGGACTTGCCGCAGCCGGCGACGCCCATCACCACGACGATCAGCGGCGCACCGCCCGATAGCTCGGGGGGAATGGCGTTCATGCCGGGGGACGGCGCGATGGGGGGACCATTCATGAGGCTCGTGTTCCCGAAGACCGGTGCGGCACCGCCCCCCTTGACCAGGATCGCGGCGGCCTTCGCACCGACACAGTTATGTTAGCGCTATCATCATCAGGTCAAAAGGACGTCTGCGGCCTGCCGGCCGGAAATCGCGGATGACGCCGGGATGAGGTGGCGATACTGTTAGCGCTAACCTTGACGGCCGTAAAGAGTTTTGTTTGAGTTGCGGACAAACGGATCGGAGGCGGGCCGCGGGTTGCAGAATTGGGCCCCAAATGGGACGCCCGCGCATGGAACCCTGCCGTTGCCGAGTATGATACACACCGCTGACAAGCGAGCCCGCGCGACCTTCCGTCGCGCCGGCCGGAAACGGAAGGACGAAGCCCTGTGACGACCCGTGGCGGCGATGGGACGGCAACCCCGGCGGTCAAGACGCGCAAGCCGCGCTCCTCGCGCACCGGCCGCGCGACGATGGCGGACGTGGCGGAGCGGGTGGGCATCAGCGCCATCACCGTGTCGCGTGCCTTCAAGCGTCCCGAGCTGGTGATGCCGGAGCTGCGCCAGCGCATCCTCGACACCGCGCAGTCGATGGGCTACGTGCCGAATCAGGCCGCCAGCGCGCTGGCTTCGGCGCGATCGATGACGGTGGCGGTGCTGATCCCGTCGATGACCAACATGGTCTTCGTCGAGACGCTGGCCGGCATCCACGACATGCTGCTGCCGCGCGGCTACCGCGCCCTGATCGGCGTCACCCACTATTCGCCGGAGGAGGAGGAGCGGCTGATCCGCACCTACCTCCAGTTCCAGCCCGACGGCATCCTGCTGACCGGCACCGACCACACCGCGGTCGCCCGCACCTACCTGTCGGCGCTCGCCAGCCCGACCGTCCACATGATGGAGCTGCTGGACGACCCCGACAGCCTCAGCGTCGGCTGTTCGCAGGAGGAGGGCGGCCGGCTGATGACCACCCACCTGCTGGAGCGCGGCTACCGCCGCATCGGCTTCGTCGCCGTGCAGCTCGACCCGCGCACGCTGGCCCGCCTCGACGGCTACCGCCATGCGCTGGAGGAAGCCGGGCTGTATGACGAGGCGCGCGTCTGGCGCCTGCCCGATCCGTCCTCGATCCATCTGGGGGCGGCGATGATCGACCGGCTGATGGCAGAGAACACCGACTGCGACGCCGTCTTCTTCTGCAACGACGACCTGGCGCAGGGCGCGCTGTTCCAGTGCCAGCGCCGCGGCATCCGCGTGCCCGACCAGCTTGCCGTCGCCGGCTTCAACGATCTGCCGGCGTCCGCCTGGACCACGCCGACCCTGACCACCGTCGCCACGCCGCGCTACGCCATCGGCCGCCACGCCGCCGCCATGCTGCTCGACCTGATGGACGGCAAGGAGCCGCCGCAGCGGCGGCTCGACCTCGGCCTGACCTTCATCGCGCGGGAAAGCACGTGAGGAAGCATACCCCCTCCGCCCCGCCAATGATCCGGATCAACCGCAGCGCGTAAGGTGCGGCATGGCTGACGCGCAGGCTCGGCGACGCTGACGCGCCCGACCGGGCGTAGACTGTGCGCATGCTGACGCTTCGACATCTGGCGATAGACACCGTCCGGGAGAACGTCGCCTTCCTCAACCGCCGCTGCACCCGCTACCATGTCGAGGATTTCCTCGGGCTGGGCCGGGTGGAGGTGCGGAACGACGGCCGTTCCCTGCTGGCGGTTCTGAACGTCGTCGACGACCCCGCCATCGTCGCCCCCGACGAGATCGGCCTGTCCGACCCCGCCTTCGGCCAGCTCGGGCTGGCGGCGGGCTCCGCCGTCCATCTCGTGCCCCCGACCCCGCCGGAAAGCTTCGAGCTGGTGCGCGCCAAGGTCGGCGGTGCCGCCCTGACCGACGCGCAGCTGTCCGCGATCATCCGCGACATCACCGACCAGCGTTACTCCAAGATCGAGATCGCCGCCTTCCTGATCGCCTGCGCCAGCTTCATGACGACGGCGGAGGTGCTGGGCCTGACCCGCGCCATGATCGCCGCCGGCACCCGGCTGCACTGGCAGGATTTGGGTACGATTGCCGACAAGCACTGCATCGGCGGCATCCCCGGCAACCGCACCTCGATGATCGTCGTGCCCATCGTCGCCGCCCACGGCCTGCCGATCCCCAAGACCTCGTCGCGCGCCATCACGTCGCCCGCCGGCACCGCCGACACCATGGAGGTGCTGGCCAACGTCGACGTGCCGATGGAGCGCATGCAGGCCCTGGTGCGCGAGGCCAAGGGCTGCTTGGTCTGGGGTGGCCATGTCCGGCTGTCGCCGGCCGACGACATCCTGATCTCGGTCGAACGGCCGCTCGCCATCGACACCCGCGAACAGCTGGTCGCCTCCATCCTGTCGAAGAAGGTGGCCGCCGGCTCCTCCCATCTGCTGATCGACATCCCCGTCGGCCCCAGCGCCAAGATCCGCACGGCCGGCGAGGCGGTGCGGCTGCGCAAGCTGTTCGAGCATGTCGGCGACCGCCTCGGCCTGACGCTGGAGGTGGCGATCACCGACGGCTCGCAGCCGGTCGGGCGCGGCATCGGCCCGGTGCTGGAGGCGCGCGACGTGATGGCCGTGCTGCGCAACGAGCCCGCCGGGCCCGCCGACCTGCGGGAACGCGCCCTGCTGCTGGCCGGCCGCATCCTGGAGTTCGACCCCGCCGTCCGCGGCGGCAGCGGCAACCGCCGGGCGCGCGAGCTGCTGCGGTCGGGGGCCGCGCTCGCCGCCATGGAGCGGATCATCGCCCTGCAGGGCCCGCCGCCCGCCGTGGCGACGCTGGGCTCGCTGGTGGCGGAGGTCGCCTCGCCGGCCGACGGCATCGTGTCGTCGCTCGACTGCTACCGCCTCGCCCGTATCGCCCGGCTTGCCGGTGCCCCCACCGACAAGGGCGCCGGCATCGACCTGCTGCGCAAGGTCGGCGAGCCGGTGCGCCGGGGCGAGCCGCTCTACCGCATCCACGCCAGCACCAACGCCGACTTCACCTTCGCCCAGGCCTTCGCGGCGGAGAACAGCGGGGTGGCGGTGGTGGGGTGAGTTGAGCAAGAGCCAATCTCCTTCTCCCCCCTGGGGAGAAGGTCGGGATGAGGGGGTTCGGCGCAGCCGAAGAGATCCACGAAGCGGTTCCCCCTCACCCTGACCCTCTCCCCGGGGGGAGAGGGGATAGTCCCGCAGAGGAAAAACAAGGAGCCGACCCCATGTCCCAGTCGCCCATGTCCCTGTCGCTGACCTTCCATGGCGCCGCCGGAACGGTGACCGGCTCCTGCTTCCGCCTGTCCACGCCTGCGGGCGACGTGCTGATCGATTGCGGCATGTTCCAGGGCACCAAGACGATCCGGGAGCTGAACTACCGCCCCTTCCCCTTCGATCCGGCGGCGATCAAGGCCGTCCTGCTGACCCACGCCCACATCGACCATTCCGGCCTGCTGCCGAAGCTGACGAAGCTGGGCTTCCGCGGCCGGATTTACGCCACCGGCGGCACGGTCGATCTGCTGGAATACATGCTGCCCGACAGCGGCTACATCCAGGAGGGCGAGGTCGAGCGCCTCAACCGCCGCAACCGCCAGCGCGGCCGTCCGCCGGTCCAGGCGATCTACACCCAGGACGACGCCATCCGCAGCCTGCGCCGGCTCCGCCGGGTCGAGTACGACCGCTGGACCGAGATCCTGCCGGGCCTGCGCGCCCGCTTCTGGCAGGCCGGCCACATCCTGGGTTCCGCCTCCATCGAGGTCGAAGTCTCCGACGGCCTTGGAAACGGCGCCGGCGACCCCACCCGCATCCTGTTCTCCGGCGACCTCGGCCCCGGCGGCAAGAGCTTCCACGCCGACGCCGAGGCGCCGGAGCGGCCGGACTGGATGGTGCTGGAGACCACCTACGGCGACCGCGAGCGCACCGACCTCGACGAGGCGGGACGGCAGGCGGTTCTGCGCGCCGAAGTCTCCACAGCCCTCGCGGCCGGCGGTGTCCTGCTGATCCCGGTCTTCGCGGTGGAGCGGACTCAGGAGCTGCTCTACGACCTCGACTGCCTGTTCGACAGCGGCCAGCTGCCGGCGGTGGACGTCTTCCTCGACTCCCCCCTGGCCGACGCGGTGACCGGCGTCTTCCGCCGCCATCTCGCCGATCTGGAGACCGACGGCGACCCCTTCACCCGCGCCAACTTCCACCATGTCCGCGGCGTGCCGGAAAGCCAGCGCCTGAACAGCATCGCCGGCGGCGCCATCGTCATGGCGGCCAGCGGCATGTGCGACGCCGGCCGCATCCGCCACCATCTGAAGAACCGCCTGTGGCGCCCGCAGGACACCGTGCTGCTGGTCGGCTACCAGGCTCCCGGCACGCTGGGCCGCCTGTTGCAGGAGGGCACGCCCCGAGTCCGCATCCATGGCGAGGAGATCGCCGTCAAGGCGAAGGTCCGCTCCATCGACGTCTATTCCGGCCATGCCGACCGCACCGCCCTGCTGGACTGGGTGGATGCCCGCCACGGCGTCGGCCACGGCCTGTTCCTGGTCCATGGCGAGGATGCCGCCCGCGCCTCCATCCGTCAGGCCCTGCTCGACAAGGGCTGGTCGGCGGAGCGCATCGCCCAGCCGGCGCTGGACGACCGCGTCGATCTCGCCGCCCCGCGCCCGCTGGCCCCGGCCGACCGCCACCCCCGCCTCGCCCCCGCCGGCCTCGCCGGCCTCGACTGGCACAACCATTATGCCGAGGCGCTGCTGGCGCTCCGCCGCACGCTGGACGCCGCCCCCGACGACGCGGCGCGCGAACGCATCCTGGCCGGCGTGATGGGCGCGCTCGACACTGGGAAAGACGCCGGGAAAGGAACCCAGCCATGACCATTGCAAAGCGCCTTCTCGTCGCCGTCGCCCTGCTGGCGATCCTCGGCGCCGGGGCCGCCTATGGCTGGCGGGCGATGCAGGGCAACCGACTGCCGGCCGGCTTCGCCTCCGGCAATGGCCGGATCGAGGCGAACGAGATCGACATCGCCACCAAATACGCCGCCCGCGTCCTGACCATCCCGGTCGAGGAAGGCGATCTGGTCGAGGCCGGCGCCGTCATCGCCACGCTCGACACCCGCGACCTCGAAGCCCAGCTCCGCTCCGCCGAGGCCCAGCTGCGCCAGACCCGCAGCAGCCGCGAGGAAGCGGCGGCCCTGGTCGCCCAGCGCGTCAGCGAGGCCGACTTCGCCGCCAAGGAGATGGAGCGGGCGCTGATCCTGTTCGGCAAGGGCCATGTCGCCGAACAGCGCGTCGATCAGGCCCGCAACAGCCGCCGCACCGCCGACGCGGCGCTCGAGGCCGCCAGGAGCCACCTCGCCAGCGCCGAGGAGGCCATCGCCGCCGCGGCCGGCGATGTCGACCGTCTGGCCGATCTGGTCGCCGACGGCGTGCTGAAGGCGCCGCGCAGGTCCCGCGTGCTCTACCGCCTGTCCGAACCCGGCGAGGTGCTGGCGGCCGGCGGCAAGGCGGCGACGCTGCTCGACCTGTCGAACGTGTACATGACTTTCTTCCTGCCGACCGACACGGCGGGGACCCTCGCCTTGGGCGCCGAGGCCCGCATCCTGCTGGACGCCGTTCCCGACACCGCGATCCCCGCCGCCGTCACCTTCGTCGCCCCGCGCGCCCAGTTCACGCCCAAGCAGGTGGAGACCAAGTCCGAACGCGACCGCATGATGTTCCGCGTCAAGGCCCGCGTCCCGGAAGCGCTGGTGACCCGCTACATCGAGCGGGTGAAGACCGGCCTGACCGGCATGGCCTATGTGAAGCTGGACGACAAGGCGGTCTGGCCCGACTGGCTGGAATCGAAACTGACGCGCGAAGCGACCTCTTCTCCTGGGAATACTCCCTCTCCCCCCCGGGGAGAGGGTCGGGGTGAGGGGGATGCACCGCGTGACTTCGCCGAGATGGCTCCCTCTCCCGCCCCGGGAGAGGGAAGGGGCCTATGGCATCGCCATGGGAAGGGTGAGGGGTTGGGCACGAAGCCATGCAGTTCGGGGCCATCCGCTTCGGGGCCATGCGGCTCGGGATCCTTGGGTCACCCCTCACCCTCCCCGCCTGCGGCGGGTCCCCTCCCTCTCCCGGGGCGGGAGAGGGCATCATCATGACTCCCGCCCCAGCCGTCTCGCTGTCGGGCGTGCGGCACCGCTATGGCGGGACGGTGGCGCTGGCGGACGCCTCGCTCGACATCGCTCCCGGCACCAGCGTGGCGATCATCGGCCCCGACGGCGTCGGCAAGTCGACCCTGCTCGGCCTGATCTCCACGGCGAAGAAGATCCAGCAGGGCAGCGTCCGCGTGCTTGGCACCGACGTTGCCGACCGCCACGGCCGCGCCGCGCTCCAGCCGCGCATCGCCTACATGCCGCAGGGGCTCGGGCGCAACCTCTACGCCGACCTCAGCGTCGCCGAGAATCTCCAGTTCTTCGGCCGTCTCTTCGGCCTCGACGCCGCCGAGCGCCGCCGCCGCATCGCCGACCTCCTGGAGTCCACCGGCCTCGCCCCTTTCCCCGACCGCCCGGCCGGCAAGCTGTCGGGCGGCATGAAGCAGAAGCTCGGCCTGTGCTGCGCCCTGCTGCACGACCCCGACCTGCTGATCCTCGACGAGCCGACGACCGGCGTCGATCCGCTGTCCCGCCGGCAGTTCTGGGACCTGATCGCCCGCATCCGCGCCGGCCGCCCCGGCATGACCGTGCTGGTCGCCACCTCCTACATGGACGAGGCGGAGCGCTTCGACCAGGTCGTCATGATGAACGCCGGCCGCCTGCTCGCCCACGACACCGCCGCCGCACTGAAGGCGCGCACTGGCGCCGCCGATCTGGAGGAGGCCTTCGTCGCCCTGCTGCCGGAGGACGCCAAACGCGGTCACCGGCGCCTGACCGTGCCGCCCCGCCCGCCCGAGCCGGCCGGCGCCGAACCCGCCATCGAGGCCATCGGCCTGACCCGCCGCTTCGGCGATTTCACCGCGGTGTCGGACATCAGCTTCCGCATCGGCCGCGGCGAGATTTTCGGCTTCCTCGGATCCAACGGCTGCGGCAAGACCACCACCATGAAGATGCTGACCGGCCTCTTGCCCGCCAGCGCCGGGGAGGCGCGGCTGTTCGGCCGGCCGGTGGACGCCGCCGATCTGGAAAGCCGGCGCCGCGTCGGCTACATGGCGCAGGCCTTCTCGCTCTATGGCGAATTGACGGTGCGTCAGAACCTCGACCTGCACGCCCGCCTGTTCGACCTGACGGATGCCGAAACCCGGCTGGCGGCGCTGGTCGAGCGGTTCGGCCTGTCGCCCTACGTCGACGCGGTGGCCGACCGGCTGCCCTTGGGCGTGCGGCAGCGGCTGTCGCTGGCCGTCGCCATCCTGCACGGGCCGGAACTGCTGATCCTCGACGAGCCGACCTCCGGCGTCGATCCGGTGGCACGCGACCAGTTCTGGCGCGACCTGATCGCGCTGTCGCGCGACCAGGGGGTGACGATCTTCGTTTCCACCCACTTCATGAACGAGGCGGCGCGCTGCGACCGGGTGGCCTTCATGAACGCCGGCCGCGTCATCGCCGCCGGCCCGCCCGACGAGCTGCGCCGCCAGCAGCAGGCCGACAGCCTGGACGACGCCTTCATCGGGTTCATGGGTGATGCTCAAGCCGACACCCCGCAGAATCCCCCTCTCCCCCCCGGGGAGAGGGTCGGGGTGAGGSSSCCGCACAGCGAAGATTCTTGGAAAGGGGCCGCAGCGCCTCCCCCTCACCCTAACCCTCTCCCCGCCTCTCGGCGAAGCTTCGCTTCGCCTGCCAGCAACACAAGCGAAGCTTGTGTTGGGGGGGAGAGGGGACATTCCCGCCGCCGCCTGCTCGCCTACGCATGGCGGGAAACCCTCGAACTGCGCCGCGACCCCGTCCGCCTGACCGTCGCCCTGCTCGGCACCGTCCTGCTGATGCTGGTCTTCGGATTCGGCATCACCATGGACGTCGAGAACCTGACCTTTGCTGTCCTCGACCACGACCGCTCCCCCGAAAGCCGCGCCTACATCGAGCAGTTCGACGGCTCCCGCAGTTTCCGCGCCACCCCTCCCGCCGTTGACGCGCATGACCTCGCGCTCCGCCTGCAACGCGGTGAGGCGTCGCTGACCATCGAGATCCCCGAAGGCTTCGGCCGCGAGCTGCGCCGTGGCCGCATCCCCGAGGTGGCCGTGCGCATCGACGGCGCCATGCCCTTCCGCGCCGAGACCATCCAGGGTTACGTCGCCGGCCTGCACCAGCGCTTCATCCAGGACGCCGCCACCGCGTCCGGCATCGCCCTGCCCGCAGCCCCCGCCACCCTGGAGATGCGTTACCGGTACAACCAAGCCTTCCGCAGTCTCGACGCCATGGTGCCCGCCACCATCGGCCTGCTGCTGGTCTTCATCCCCGCCATCCTCGCCGCGCTGGGCGTGGTGCGCGAAAAGGAACTCGGCTCCATCACCAACCTCTACGTCACCCCGGTGACGCGGCTGGAATTCCTGCTGGGCAAGCAGTTGCCCTATATCGGGCTGGCCGCCTTCAACCTGCTGCTGATGGTGGCGATGGCCGTCACCCTGTTCGGCGTGCCGGTGAAGGGCAGCCTGTTCGGGCTGCTGCTCGGCGGGCTGGTCTATGTGGTGGCGACGACGGCCTTGGGGCTGCTGATCTCGGTCTTCACCGCGACCCAGACGGCGGCGGTGTTCGGCACCGCCATCGTCACCATGCTGCCGGCCACCCAGTTCTCCGGCATGCTGCAACCGGTGGCGACCCTGGAAGGCGGGGCGTGGCTGTTCGGCACGCTGTTCCCCACCACCCATTTCCTGAAACTGTCGGTCGGCGCCTTCACCAAGGGCCTCGCCCTGCCCGAACTCATCCCCTTCATCCTGGCGACCGCCGCCTTCGTGCCCGTCTTCCTGGCGCTGGGCGTCGCCTTCCTGCCGAAACAGGAGCGCTGAACGATGACGCGCTTCCTCCGCAACAGCCTGACACTGGCGCGCAAGGAGTGGATCAGCCTGCTGCGCGACGTCTTCATGCTGGGCTTCGTCGTCTATTCCTTCACCTTCTCCGTCTACAGCCAGGCCACCGGCATCTCGCACGAGCTGCGCAACGCCGCCATCGCCATCGTCGACGAGGACCGCTCGACCCTGTCGCAGCGGCTGGCCTCCAGCTTCCACGGGCCGGAGTTCCAGACCCCGGCGATGATCGGCCATGCCGAGGTCGATCCGGCGATGGATTCCGCCCGCTACACCTTCGTCCTCGACATCCCGCCCAACTTTCAGGCCGACGTGCTGGCCGGCCGCGGCCCGGCGATCCAGCTGCTGATCGACGCCACCGCGATGATGCAGGCCGGCATCGGCGCCGGCACCATCCAGGGCATCGTCGACGACGAGGTCGGCCGCTTCGTCCGCCGCGAGGCCGACGGCAGCGCCGCCCCGGTCAGCCTGCAACTCCGCGTCGCCTACAACGAGGCGCTGGATACGAAATGGTTCACCGGCACCATGTCGGTGGTCAGCAACGTCACCATGCTGGCGGTGCTGCTGGCCGGCGCCGCCCTGATCCGCGAGCGCGAACACGGCACGCTGGAGCATCTGCTGGTGATGCCGGTGCGCCCGGCCGAGATCATGGCCGCCAAGGTGCTGGCGAATGGCGCGGTGATCCTCGTGCTGACGCTGGTGGCGCTCTATGCCGTGCTGCGCGGCCTCCTGTCGGTGCCGCTGGCCGGATCGGTCCCGCTGTTCCTGGCCGGGACGGCGCTCTATTTGTTCTTCGCGACGGCGCTCGGCATCTTCCTCGGCACGGTGGCCCGGTCCATGCCTCAATTGGGCCTGCTGTTCATCCTGATCGTGCTGCCGATGAACATGCTGTCCGGCGGCTTCACCCCGCTGGAAAGCGAACCGGAGTGGCTGCAACTGGCGATGCAGCTGTCACCCTCGACCCATTTCGTCGCCTTCGCCCAGGCGATCCTGTTCCGCGGGGCGGGGTTCGACGTGGTGTGGCCGCGCTTCGCCGCGACGGCCGGGATCGGTGCGCTGTTCTTCGCCTGGAGCCTTGCCCGGTTCCGGCGCCATCTGGCGAGCTTCAGATAAAATGGGGGCGCCGTCGGCCGGCGCCCCCCACCAAAACGCTCAGTGCGACCCGCCGCCCTCGAAGGACGGTGCCGCCAGCCCCGAAGCCACCAGCTGCTCGATCAGCGCGCCCTTCAGCCGCTCCAGCCCTTCCTGGCTGTAGGACTCGGCGCGGGCCACCAGCACGTCCTGGGTGTTGGACGCGCGCAGCAGCCACCAGCCGTCGTCGGTCGTCACGCGGACGCCGTCGATGTCGTTGACCTTGGCGCCCGACGCCTTGACGCGGCCCTTGACCTCCTCGACCACGGCGAACTTGCGTTCCTCGTCGATCTGGAAGCGGGTCTCCGGCGTGTTGACCATGTCCGGCAGGCCGTCGCGCAGGGCCGCCAGCGTGGTGTCCAGCTTGCTGACCAGCCCGGCGAGGCGGACGCCGCAATAGAGCGCGTCGTCGAAGCCGTACCACTTGTCGGCGAAGAAGATGTGGCCCGACATCTCGCCGGCCAGCGGCGAGCCGGTCTCGGCCATCTTGGCCTTCAGCAGCGAGTGGCCGGTCTTCCACATCAGCGGGGTGCCGCCATGCTTGGCGATCTCGTCGAACAGGGCCTGGCTGGCCTTGACGTCGGCGATGATGGTGGCGCCCGGATGGCTCTTCAGCACGTCGGCGGCATAGAGCGCCACCAGCTGGTCGCCCCACACCACGCGGCCCTTGTGGTCGATGGCGCCGATGCGGTCGCCGTCGCCGTCGAAGCCGATGCCGATGTCGCAGCCATGCTCCGCCACCGCCTTCTTCAGGTCGACCAGATTGGCCTCGACCGTCGGGTCCGGATGGTGGTTGGGGAAGTTGCCGTCGATGTCGTCGAACAGCAGGACATGCGTGCCCGGCAGCTTGGCGGTCAGGCGGCGCAGGATCTCGCCCGACGCACCGTTGCCAGAGTCCCAGGCGATCTTCAGGTCGCGGGTGCCGTCATAGTCCTTCAGCAGGCGGGCGACATACTCGTCCTGGACGTCGATCTTCTCCGACGAACCCTGGCCCTGCTCCCAGTCGGCCTTGGCCGCCATGGTGCCGAGTTCCAGGATCTGCTGGCCATAGACCGGACCCTTGCCCAGCATCATCTTGATGCCGTTGTAGTCCGGCGGGTTGTGCGAGCCGGTGATCATGATGCCGGCCGCCGCCTCGCGGTCGCGGGTGGCGAAATACAGCATCGGCGTGGGGCCGAGCCCGATGCGCAGGACGTGCAGGCCGGTGGAAACCAGCCCCTCGACCAGCGCTTCCTCCAGGTCCGGCGAGGACAGACGGCCGTCGTAGCCGACGCAGACCGTCTTGCCGCCCTTGCGCACCACCACGGTGCCGAAGGAGCGGCCGACCGCGCGGGCGTCCGCCGGGGTCAGCGTCTTGCCGACGATGCCGCGGATGTCGTACTCGCGCAGCACCGTGGGGTGGAAGGTATGGGCTTCGCTCATCGTCTCGTTAGTCCTCTGTTGGACGCCGTCTTTGGACCTTAACCGCGGTCCATCCCGCCGGCCGGCGACGGCCGGCCGATGGAGGTATAGGTGAAGCCGGCCTTCGCCATGTCCTCGGGGTTGTAGATGTTGCGCAGGTCGATCATCACCGGCCGCTTCAGCATCGACTTGACCCGACGCAGGTCGAGCGCACGGAATTCGTTCCACTCCGTGAGAATAGCGACGCAATCGGCCCCTTCCAAGGTGCCGTAGGCGTCCTTCGCCCATTCCACGCCGGGAAGCAGCTTTCCGGCCTCGTGCATCGCCGCCGGATCGAAGGCGCGCACATGGGCCCCCGCCGCCTGGAGCGCCGGGACGATGTCGAGCGACGGGCTGTCGCGCATGTCGTCGGTGTTCGGCTTGAAGGCGACGCCCAGCACCGCGACGGTCTTGCCGTCCACCGACCCGCCGCAGGCGGCGATGATGCGCTCGGCCATCTGCTTCTTGCGCTTGTCGTTGATGTCCACCACCGTCTCGATGATGCGCAGCGGGCTGCCGACCTGCTGGGCGGTGCGGACCAGCGCCAGCGTGTCCTTCGGGAAGCAGGACCCGCCATAGCCCGGACCGGGGTGCAGGAACTTCTTGCCGATGCGGCCGTCCAGACCGATGCCGCGCGCCACGTCATGGACGTTGGCGCCGACCTTCTCGCAGAGATCGGCGATCTCGTTGATGAAGGTGATCTTGGCGGCCAGGAAGGTGTTGGCGGCGTATTTGGTCAGCTCCGCCGTCTCCAGCGAGGTCACCACGATCGGCGTCTCGATCAGGTAGAGCGGCCGGTAGAGCCGGCGCATCACCTCGCCCGCGCGGTCGGACGTGGCGCCGATGACGACGCGGTCGGGCCGCATGAAGTCGCCGATGGCGGAGCCTTCGCGCAGGAATTCCGGGTTGGAGGCGACGTCGAACTCGGCCTCGGGACGGACGCGGCGGATGATCGCCTCGACCTCGCGGCCGGTGCCAACCGGAACCGTCGATTTCGTCACCACCACCGTGTAGTGGTCGAGATGCTGGGCGATCTCCTCGGCGGCGCCATAGACGTAGGACAGGTCGGCATGGCCGTCGCCGCGGCGCGACGGGGTGCCGACCGCGATGAAGACGGCGTCGACGCCCTGCATCGCCTCCTTCAAATCCAGGGTGAAGGACAGGCGGCCGGCGGCGACGTTGCGGGCGACGAGGTCGTCCAGGCCGGGCTCGTAGATCGGAATCTCGCCGTTCTTCAGCCGCTCGATCTTGCCGGCGTCCTTATCGACGCAGGTGACGTGCACGCCGAATTCGGAAAAGCAGGCGCCGGAGACCAGGCCGACATAGCCCGTGCCGATCATCGCAATGCGCATCGCGTCCCCCTCATGTCCTTGAAAAAAGGAAAACCTGTATGTCTTCGGGATGCCCTGGCGGGTCTTCGCCGCGGGGCGTTCCTCACGGCCGGCCTTTGTGCATCTGGCCGGCTCTTGTTGAAATGCAGTGCAAACGCATGCGCCCGCCCCCGTCCGGATCAGGGGACGGGGGCGGGCACCGCGTCAGGCATGCTGCCCGTCGGTCAGCAATATTTACGCAGCATGGCACGCACCTTGTCGGCCATGTCCGGCCGGTTCAGCGCGTGGGCGAGCGTCGCCTCGATGAAGCCGACCTTGTCGCCGCAGTCGTAGCGGGTGCCTTCGAAGCGCAGGCCGTGGAACGGCTGGTTGCCGATCAGGTTGGCCATGGCGTCGGTCAGCTGGATTTCGTTGCCGGCGCCGCGCTGCTGCTTTTCCAGATGGTCGAAGATTTCCGGCTGCAGGATGTAGCGGCCGATGATCGACAGGGTCGACGGCGCGTCTTCCGGCTTCGGCTTCTCGACGAGGCCGCGGACGGTGGCCAGACGGCCGTCGTCCTTCTCGACGTCGAGGATGCCGTAGCTGCTGGTCTTTTCGCGCGGCACGTCGACGACGGCGACGATGTTGCCGCCGACCTCCTCATACGCCTCGACCATCTGCTTCAGACAGGGGGTCTTGCCCTGCACGAAGTCGTCGGGCAGCACGATGGCGAACGGATCGTTGCCGATCAGGGCGCGGGCGCACCACACGGCGTGGCCGAGGCCCAGCGGAACCTGCTGGCGGGTGTAGAAGCAGCGGCCGGGAGCGATCTCGCTGTGGCGGACCTCTTCCAGCGCGTCCATCTTGCCGCGCTCTTCAAGCGTGCGGTTCAGTTCGGTGTCGGCGTCGAAATGGTCTTCGATGGCGCGCTTGGAGCGGCCGGTGACGAAAACGAAATCCTCGATGCCGGCGGCGCGCGCCTCTTCGACGGCGTGCTGCAGCAGGGGGCGGTCGACCAGGGGCAGCATCTCTTTCGGGATGGCCTTGGTGGCCGGCAGGAAGCGCGTGCCGAGACCGGCGACCGGGAACACCACCTTGCGCACGGGTTTCCGCATTGGACGTCTCTTGTGGTTGAGGCGAAGTCAAATCCATGGTTCCACGGCGGCACCCGACCGCAAGCGAAGCCTGCGGAAGCACGACCGTGGTTCCGGCTTTCTGCCACGCCTTCCGTCACTGCGCAACAAACCTTCCGAGACCGGGCAAAAGGCTAGTCCTAGAGGCCGAAATCAAATGAAAACCGGCTGAAACTCCTCAATCAAGCCGATCTTTATCCGTTACGTCCAAGCTGGCACCAAACCTTTCTCATAGGCGGGAACGCTTGGAAACGCGGCGGAATCCACCGGCGCGACACCGTGCCGCTGCCTGTAGGGTGTCATGGCTTCAATAACGAACTTTCCGTATGACGTTTTATTGCGAATACTTGCACGAAGGGTGCGTCCGCGGTCATGGTGCCGGCCATGATCCCCGACTCGCTTACCCCGACTCCCCCGACTCAAGCCCAGCCCGCTCCCGGCTCGCTCACCGCGGAGCAGCTGCGCGCCCGCGTGCTGCACCGGGACGAGCTGTGCCTGGTCATCGACAAGCCGGCCGGTCTGGCCGTCCACAAGGCCGGCCGCATCACCGACCATCTGGAACTGTACCTGCCCCACCTGTCGGAGCCGGACGAAGAGCCGCCGAAGCTCGCCCACCGGCTCGACCGCGACACCGCCGGCTGCCTGATCCTGGGCCGTACGCTTTGGGCGCTGAAGCGTCTCGGCCAGATGTTCGCCGCCGGCCATGTCGGGAAGACCTACTGGGCGGTGGCCGAAGGCATCCCGGAGGCCGAGACCGGCGTCATCGACCTG
Source organism: Azospirillum sp. 11R-A (assembly GCF_049472615.1). NCBI lineage: Bacteria > Pseudomonadati > Pseudomonadota > Alphaproteobacteria > Rhodospirillales > Azospirillaceae > Azospirillum > Azospirillum sp. 11R-A. The sequence goes on from NZ_JBCEBL010000002.1 coordinate 332,149, forward strand.
CCGCTGCTGAAGCGGATCGAACCCAAATCGGCCGCGGGTGCCGGCCGCTCCTCCTGGACGATCCTGCCCGACCCGGCCGGACAGCCGGCGGTCACCGACTACCGGGTTCTCGGCACCGGCAACGGCCGCTCCTGGCTGGAGCTTCGCCCGCGCACCGGCCGCACTCACCAGATCCGCGTCCATTGCGCCGCCATCGGCTGCCCGCTGGTGGGCGAGCCCTTCTACGGGCCTGAGCGCCGGCCGCCCGGCAACCTGCATCTGCTGGCCCGCTCCGTCGCCTTCCGCATGGCCTTCGAGTACGCCCCCGTCAGCGCCGTCGCCCCGGCCCCGGAGCATATGCGGGACGCGCTGTCCGCCTGCGGCTGGCAAGGCGAGTAAAAAAAGGGGGGCTGCCGGCCTCTTCTCCGCCTCCCATCTGTTGAAGGAGGAAAGTCCCACACCAGACGGAGAGCAAGGCATGGCACAGGCGGTCACAGACAACCGCGCGATGAACCGGTTCGAACTGGCGGTCGGCACCCAGACGGTGTTCGCCAACTACCGCCGCAACGGCCAGACCCTGGTGATTTCCTATGTCGAGGCCCCGCCCTCGCTGCGCGGCACCGGCGCCGCCGGCCGCCTGATGGAAGGCGTGGTGGCGACCGCCCGCACCGAGGGGCTGAAGATCCTCCCGCTGTGCAGCTACGCCGCCCTGTGGATGCGACGCAACCGCCAGGACGACCTGCTGGCCTGAAGCCGGCCACCTTCCATTGAGAAAATCAATGGAAGCGCTGAAAACTATCAATTTTCCATGAGGAAGATACCCCGTTAGCGTCCGCCCCATGGTTTGCCGCAATGCGGAAAAACCCGTGCAGACGATCGAAACGAGGGACGATCCATCATGGACACGCTGCTGTCGGCACCGATTCTGTTCTTCGGCCTCGGCGCCGCCATCGCGCTCACTCGCGCGCGCATTCCGTTCCCGGACGGCTTCGGCAAGGCGCTCGCCGCCTACCTGCTGGTCGCCATCGGCCTGAAGGGCGGCGTGGCGCTGGCGGGCGCCGATGTCGGCGCGGTGCTGCCGCTGCTGCTGACCGCCGGACTGCTCAGCCTGCTGATGCCGGTCCTCGGCTTCGGGCTGCTGCGCTCGGCGGTCGGGCTGGATCAGGTCAATGCGGCGGCCATTGCCGCTCATTACGGCTCGGTCAGCCTCGTCACCTTCGTCACCGCCACCAGGCTGCTGGAAAGCCAGGGCGTCACCGTCGGCGGCCACATGGTCGCGGCGCTGGCGATCATGGAAGGCCCGGCCATCGTCAGCGGCCTGCTGCTGGCGGGCGCCGCCGGCATGATGTCCGGCGTGGCGGCGGGCGGTGGCGGCAGCCTGTCGGTTCCTCTCGGCGGCACCGGGAACGGCGGCTCGATCAAGGGCGCCATCCGCGAGGCCGCCTTCAACGGCTCGGTCCTGCTGCTGGCCGGGTCGCTGCTGGTCGGGCTGGTCATCGGCAAGCCCGGACTGCAAAGCCTGCACGGCCTGTTCATCGCGCCCTGGGACGGCGTGCTCTGCCTGTTCCTGCTGGAGATGGGCTATCTCGCCACCTCCCGCCTGCGGGAAGCGGTGTCGCTCAGCCCGCGGCTGATCGCCTTCGGCATCGTCATGCCGCTGGCCGGCGCGGTCATCGGTCTGGCCGCCGCCGCCTCGCTGGGGCTCGGCCTCGGCGACGCCGCCCTGCTGGTGACGCTGTGCGCCAGCGCCTCCTACATCGCGGTGCCGGCGGCGCTGCGCCACGCCCTGCCGGCGGCGGAACCAGGCCTCTCGCTTCCGCTATCGCTCGGCATCACATTTCCTTTCAACATCCTCGTCGGTATTCCACTCTACCTCGCAGTGAGCCGGGCGGTGCTGACCTGACCGGCCGAGCCGGAACCACCGCCATGCCATCCCCGCCCGCCCCTCCGCCCGCCATGCCCGCTCCGCTGCCGCCCTTCGACCTCGACCTGCTGCGCAGCTTCGTGACCATCGTGGACAGCGGCGGCTTCACCCGGGCGGCGGAACGGCTGGGCCGCACCCAGTCCACCATCAGCCTGCAGATCAAGCGGCTGGAGGACGGGCTGGGCAAGCGGCTGTTCCTGCGCGAGGGCCGCGGCCTCGACCTGACCCCCGACGGCGAGGTTCTTCTGACCTACGCCCGCCGCCTGCTGGGCATGGCGGGCGAGGCCTGCGCCCTGCTGATGGAGCCGGAGGTGGGCGGCGTGGTGCGGCTCGGCACGCCGGAGGATTTCGCCACCGCCCATCTGCCCGACGTGCTGTGGCGCTTCTCCCGCGCCCATCCCCAGGTGGCGCTGGAGGTGCAGTGCGACTTCACCGTCAACCTGCTCGACCGTTTCGCCCGCGGCGAATACGACCTCGTGCTGTGCAAGCGGGAGCCGCAGGGACCGGCCGGCGGCGTCCGGGTCTGGCGCGAGCCGCTGTTCTGGGTGGCGTCGGACCGGCTGATCCTCGACGCGGGCGCCCCGGTCCCGCTGGTCCTCGCCCCGGCGCCGGACATCCACCGCAGGCGCGCCATCGACGCGCTGGACGCCCACGGCCGTCCCTGGCGCATGGCCTACACCAGCCCCAGCCTCGCCGGCATCAAGGCCGCGGTGACCGCCGGGCTCGGCGTGACCATCCTGCCGAAGGACATGCTGGCGCCCGGCTTCCACATCGTGAACGCCGAACACGGCCTGCCCGACCTGCCCGACATCGAAACCGCCCTCTACCGCCAGCCCGGCCCGCTGCCCAAGGCGGTGGATTTGCTGGCCGAGCACATCGTCCGCTCGCTGGAAAGAACGGCGGACAGAACGGTTGCGGGGTGAGGCGCGTTTCTCACCACAGCAAGGGCACCTCCCCGCGGTTCGCCCGGTCGCCCCAGTACAGCGACGGCAGCAGCTTCGCCAGATAGCTGAACTCGGTGTAGCAGTGCTGGAGCAGCCCGAAGCCGATGGCGTCGGGAAGCTCGTGCCCGGCCGCCTTCGCGGTCTGGCCGAGAATGAAGCGGCTTCTCAGCACGGCCCCATAGCTGGTGTCGCGCGCCACATGGACCATCTGGCCGTCCATCGGGTCGCCGTTGGCGTCGAGCGCCACATCGTCGCCGAAGCCGATCCGGGCATAGACCGCGGCGGACACCTGCCCGCCTGCCATCGCCCTACGGTAGGCATCCGGAGCGAACAGCTCGGCCGGATCGTGGAATTTGATGACGGCGGAAACAGGTGGAATGTCGCCCAGCGACTCCACCGCACGGATGGTCGCGCCGATGTAGCTTTCCCCCTTCCGCCAGTGCCGGTCCCAGCCGCGATGCTCGACATGGTCGAGCGGATGCCACCAGTGCAGGTGCCGGGTGGTGTCGAACTGCTTGAACCACCAGTCGAGCATCCGCCCCTTGCAGCCGGGAAGGTCGGTCCGCACGGCGACGACCAGCGCGCCGCTTTCCAGGCGGCTGATGCCGGTTTCCAGGCGGACCGGCGCCGGGTTCAGCAAATCGTCGATGTAGGCGATGCCCGCTCGGGCGGCATCCGGGGAACGCTCCGCATATCCGGTCATGATGGTGTCCTCACAATGGCTGGGCTATTTAGGAAACGTTGATCGTTTCCTAAATACCGGGTATGTCAGGCAGGCAGCTTTGTCAAACGGAGATTTCGGTGCCGGACGCCACGCCCAAACCGCAGAAGCCCCGCGGCCGGCCGCCGCTGTCGGAGGAGCTGCTGCGCGGGAAGGTGGCCGGGGCCGCCACCCGGCTGATCCTGAGCCAGGGATATTCGGCCATGACGATGGAGGCGGTGGCGCAGCAGGCCGGGGTCGCCAAGAAAACGGTGTACCGGTTCGCCGCGAACCGCGAGGAGCTGGTCGGGCTCATCGTCGGCAACTGGACCGACAGCCTGCCCCCGGTCTTCGAGGCTGAAGCCGCGGATCCCGCCGAGGCGATCCGCCTGCTCGAAACCATTCTGGTGCTGATTGCGGAGCGGGTTCTTACCGTGGAGGCCGTCGGGCTCTTCCGGGTCCTCGTCAACGACCTGCCGGCCCGCGACGAGGTTCTGGCGATCTATGGCCGCAACGGCATCGAGCGGTCGCGCCGCATGCTGGCCGACTGGCTCGCGCGCCACCGCTCACGCGGCGTCCTCACCCTGGCCGATCCGGTCCTGGCCGCCGATCTCATCCTGTCCATGGTCGTCGCCGAGCCGTTGCGGCAGATCGCCATCGGGATCGCGGAGCCGCAGCCGGGCTGGGACATCCGTCCCCGCGTGCGTGCGGCACTCGACCTGCTGAAACTATAGGCCTGCCGACGCTGTAGACCTGCCCGGCCCAGCCAAAGCGACGGAGCGGTCGCGCCGGCCGCGTCCCCTCACCCCAACTCGAAGCTCGTGATCCCGAACACCCGCCCCGGCTCGGCCGCCGGAGCCGGCCCCAGATACATGCGTGCCGTCTCGAACTGCGGCGACAGCCCCACCTCCTCCGCCAGCCGCACCCCCGCCGCGTTCGGCTCCGGCACGTCGAGGAACACCGGACCGACTCCGCCCTTGGCCCCGTCCCCGGCCGTCCGGCCCAGTGCCAGCAGCAGATCCCGCGCAACCGCCGCGTCGGCGGCATAGAGCGGGCCGATCTTCCAGCCATCGTGGGAGGGCCGGATCACCCCGAAGCCCGTCACATTGCCGTTTCCCACCGCCGCCAGCGCCGTCGCACCGGGAAGGGCGGTCCAGTTGGCGAGGAAGCCGGGGCGGGGCGCCGGGAACAGCGCGGCGTCCAAGGCCGTCAGCCGGTCGAAGGGCACGGTGCGGGCGTCCACCAGCCTCGTCCCGCCGGCCCCACCCTCCGGCAGGCTGCCGCCGAAGCGGATGTTGCGGTGGGACAGGGCGAAGCCGGATTTGCGGTAATTGTCCTGCTGCGCGACCACGCCGTCGAGACCGACGGTGCAGCCCGCCAGATGGCGCAGCCCCGCCTGCCACAGCGTCCAGCCATAGCCGCGCCCGCGCGCCTCCGGCCGCACGATGTAGAAGCCGAGGAAGCCGAAATTCCCCGGATAGCGGACCACCGACAGCGAGGCCACCGGCTGCCCGTCCAGCAGCCCGACCAGGAAGCCGGACGGATCGACGGCATGGAAGGCGCCGGCATCGTGCAGGCCGGGGTTCCACCCTTCCAGCCGCGCCCAGTCGACGGCCAAATCCAGTTCGGCCCGGCTCATCACGCGGACCCGATAGCCGCCGGTCCCCTGCCCCTCGCTGCGTTCCATCTCCGCCCCCTTCGAACGATCCGCTGCGACTGAGAGCCTAACCGTCAGCATCGCTGCAACGCAATCCGGGGCGCGATGGGAACTGCGACCGTTACCACCGCCCTCTCCCGTCCCGGGAGAGGGAGGGGACCCACGCCATTGGCGTGGGGAGGGTGAGGGGCTATCCGGACATGGACTCCTTATCCTTGGATCACCCCTCACCCTTCCCACCGCTTCGCGGCGGGCCCCTTCCCTCTCCCGGGACGGGAGAGGGAGTTACACCCGCAATTTTCATCCACCCTTTCCCCAAGCCGCGACAACCGTGATAGGACTATCGTCCTCGCCACTGCCGGTCAGGAGCCGCCATGCGCCGCCGGAAGCCGTTCACCAGATCTGCATTTCCCGCCAACGGCTTCACCCTTGATGAGATAGTGGAACACACCCGGATTTCTGTTCCATGCTGTTCCAAACCTTCAGCGCGTCCCGGCACCGCTCAGACGCCGGGTGAAACACTGGAACAACCCCCACAATCCTGTTTCACGCTGTTCCAAGTCTTCATTCCGGCCCGCCCCCGGCACCTCCCCAGCACCCATGAAACACTGGAACAGCCTCCGCAATCCTGTTCCACGCTGTTCCAAGCCTTCGCTCCGGCGTCCGACCCCACTGGCCGCATGCCCCGACCGCGCGCCGTTGCTTTCGGGGCGGGAGTGCGGTTAAGTCGCCGCCGGTTTCCGCTGATCCGCGTCAAGGTCATGCCCGTCAAGTCCCTGGACGCCACCGCGTCGCGCCCCGCTCCCACAGCCACCCGCCCGTCTCCCGCCGGCCGCGGGGTCGATGCCGCGTTGCATGGCGTGGCCGGGGCCGCCGCCCTGGTGCTGGGGCCGCTGGCCGCACTCGCCCCGCGCGGACTGCCGGTCTGGGCCATCCTCGTGCTGGTGCTGTCGCTCGTCGGGCTCGCCCGGCGCGGCGCCTTCGGGCGCATCCTGCGGCCGACGCCGCCGGTCGTCGCCGTTGGCGGCTTCCTTCTTCTGGCCCTGGCTTCCACCCTGTGGAGTCCGTCGGACCGCGCGCTCGCGACGGTGCTGGAGATCGGCTACATCGCGCTCGGCGCGCTGGCCGGCGGCGCCTGGATCGCCGGACTGCCGGCAGCCGACGCGCGCCGGCTGGCCGGGTTGTTCCTGGCCGGCGGGCTGGCCGGCGGGCTGCTGTTCGCGGTGGAGGCGGCGCTGGACTTCCCGCTGAACCGCTGGTGGAACAGCGTGCCCGACGACCAGCTGCCCAACCTGCTGAACGGCAATGTGCCGAAACGGACGGCGGCGCTGCTCTGCCTGCTGGTCTGGCCCGCCGCCCTGGCGGTGGACCGCTTCGGGCGCAAGGCGCTGGCCCTGCTGGTGCCGGTCGGCTATGCGCTGGCCTGCCTGCCGCTGACCAGCCGGTCGGCCATGCTCGGCATCGCCGCCGGACTGGTCACGCTGGCCGCCGCCCGCCTGTCCGCCACCTGGACCCGCCGGCTGTTCAGCGCCGCAGTGACCGCCGCCTTCCTGCTGGTGCTGCCCGCCGCCCTGCTGTTCTCCGGCCCGCTTGACCTCGACCATTCCGGCCTGCTGTTCCGCTCCGCCCAGCACCGGGTGGAGATCTGGGGCCATGCGGCGGAGCGCGCGCTGCGCACGCCGGTGTTCGGCCAGGGCATCGACGCCTCGCGCTCCCTGCCGCCGGAAGGTGCCGTGTCGGAATTCTCGCCGATCGGCGACAGCCTGCTGCCGCTGCATCCGCACAACGCCTTCCTCCAGGTCTGGCTGGAGACCGGGGCGGTCGGGGCGGCGCTGGCGCTGGCGGCGATGCTGCTGCTGCTGGCCGCCACCGCCCGGCTGGAGCGCCGCGACCAACCCTTCGCGCTGGCGCTGTTCGCCACGGCGATGGCGATGGGCAGCACCGCCTACGGCATCTGGCAGCCCTGGTGGATGGCAGGCTTCCTTTCCGCCGCACTGATGCTGCGGCTGGCAACCCGTATCGGGGCCCGTACCGGGAACAAGACACGATGAGCAAGCGTCCGCTCCGCATCCTGGTCATCAAGCTGGGCGCCTTCGGCGACTTCTTCCTGGCCCAGACCGCCTTCGCCGCCATCCGCCGCCACCATGCCGGCGACCGGCTGACCCTGCTGACCCTTCCCTCGCTCGCCCCGCTCGCCCGGATGAGCGGCCTGTTCGACGAGGTGCTGGAGGACCCGCGCGACCGCTCGCTGTCAGCCTATCTGGCGATCCGCCGGGCCTTGCGCGCCCACCGCTTCGACCGCGTCTACGATCTCCAGGCGCAGACGCGCACCGACCTCTATCACCGCCTGCTGTTCCCCGGCCCCTGGCCGGAATGGTCGGGCACCGCCCGCGGCGCCTCGCATCCCGACCGCTACGAAGGCCGGCGCAAAGTGCCGGTGCGCGACCGCTATGTCCGCCAGCTCGCCCCCTTCGGCATCGTCCCGGACCAGACGCCGGATTTGTCCTGGCTCGACGCCGACATCGCCAAATTCGGTCTGCCGGAGCGCTTCGCCCTGCTGGTTCCCGGCTCCTCCCCCGGACGGCCGGACAAGCGCTGGCCGGCCCGCCGCTATGCCGAGGTGGCGGCGGCGCTGACGGAGCGCGGCATCGTGCCGGCGGTGATCGGCACCGGCATCGAACGCGACCTCGCCCGCGTGATCGCCCAAACCTGCCCGCAGGCGGTCGACCTGACCGACCGCACCAGCGTGCCGGAGCTGGGCGGGCTGGCGCGCCGGGCCTGGGGGGCGGTCGGCAACGACACCGGCCCGACCCACCTGATCGCCGCCGTCGGCTGCCCCACCGTCGTGGTGTTCTCCGACGCCTCCAACCCGATCCACAGCACCGGCCCGCGCGTGCTGATCCACCACCGCCCTGACTTCAACGACATCGACAGCGCCGGCGTGGTCGAGGCGCTCGACCGCGCGCGGACCCTGGGAGGTTCCTAACGGCAGAAGGGAAACGGCGCCACCTTGGGCATGTAGATCGGGATCCACTCGCAATGGGTCGCCGGGTTCGGCAGTTTGCGGGTTTCGATGACCGGCCAGGCATGGGCCGCGACGACGACCAGCGCCACGCCGCCCAGGATCCAGCGCCGCGGCTTCTTGCCCTCCAGCAGCCCCGGCATCCGCGCCAGCACCCAGGCCGCGGACAGGATCGCCAGCGGGTCGGTGTAGGCGGCATAGGCGCGCTGGAAGCCGCGCAGCGAGAACAGGGACTCCAGCCCCCAGGCAACCAGCAGCAGGAACAGCGCCTGCACCGCGGCCAGTCTTTCCCCCCGCCGCCACAGCACCACGGCGCCCGCCAGCGCGAACCACTCCACCACGATGGTCTGCGGAATGTTGTCGGGGTGCAGGACGATGGTGCGGATCGCCAGCGTCCGGCCGATGCCGGCCAGCAGCAGCCCGAGCGTCCCCTGCCCGACCACATTCCCCTGGCCCTGCAATTCCGCCCCATGCCGCCAGGAGGAGAAGACGAACATGTGCTCGACGAAGTTCGCCACGGCGATGGCGTTCTGCTCGTTCCAGCGGATGTCGAGCGCCAGCAGCCCGACCGCCAGCCCCAGCAGCACCGCCGCCGCCCCGGCGACCACGCGGGCCGCCGGCACCCGGTGGACCGCCGCATGGACCAGGATGCCGACCAGCACCCAGCCGGCGACGATGCTCTGATAGCCGCCGCCCGACAGCCCGCCGCCGGGCCAACTGCCGACGGGCGTGTAGGGATAGACCGCCCGCCCCCAGCCGGCCAGCCCGGCCTGGATCAGCCCGAAGGCCGGCACCGCAGCCGCCACCGCCAGCAGCCCGACCAGCGCGGCAACGCCCCAGCCCTTTTCCGGCACGGCCTCTGCCCGCCGTCCGAACAGGATCGCCGCCACCGGCAGCCCCATCGCCAGGAAGACCGCCTGCACCTTGGTCACCATCGCCAGCCCGACCAGCAGGCCGCCCAGCGCCAGTTGCAGCAGCGATGCGCCGCCACACAGCTTGCCGGCCGCCGGCCGCACCGCCCGCAGGACCAGCAGCAGCCCCAGCACGACGAAGCCGGCCGACAGCAGGTCGGTGCGCATCTGCCGTCCCTGCGCCGTCAACCCGACGCCGAAGGCCAGCAGGATGCCGGCCAGCAGCGCCACCCGCCGGTCCTCCACCAGCCCGCGCAGCAGCGTGGCATAGCTGACGGCGAAGGCGGCGGTCAGCAGGATCGACAGCGCCCGCCCGGCCTGGACCAGCGACTGCCACACCGCTTCGGTCGCGGCGACGTCGCTGCCCGGCGGCAGGGCCGACAGGCTGGCGGCCGGCAGCAGCCCAACCGCATGCAGCAGCCGGTACCAGAGGTCGATCACCAGGAAATAGCCGTAGCCGGGATGGTCGAAATACTCCTGCGGCAGCCCGTCGCCGAACAGCAGCCCGTGATAGGCCATCACCAGATCCTGATCGGAATGCACCCAGTAGGGCAGCCGGAACCCGACCAGCAGGACCGACAGCGCCATCGCCGCCGCCAGCCCGGCGCACAGCAGCCACCAGGGCGCCGCCGCGACGCGGTCGAACAGGGAGGGACGGGCGGCGGAGGGTGCAGGCATCATGATTGGCACGGCTCAAGGGTCGGGTTGGCCGCCTTGTGGCACGGAACAGGCCGGTTGGGAACCATCTCCCGTTCCCCTCGGGAAGCATCTCCCATTCCCTTCGGGAACCAGACGCCTGCTCCGGTGTTGCCCTCATGGAACGGCGGAGTCGGGAGTCTCCGTCTCTTTCGTGGTGCCTCCCACGAGTGGCTTTGCAACGTTGGCGGGGCGCTGCCACAAAATACGGTATGGCAGACCCGCCGGGCAGACAATTGCCGCACAGACACATGGGGAACTCGATGGCCGATACCGACGATATCCAGGAGCGTATCCGACGCCGCGCCCACGAGTTGTGGGAGAGCGAGGGCCGTCCGCACGGCCGCGACTCCGACCATTGGACCCAGGCCGAGGCGGAAGTCCGCGGCGCCGGTGCGCTGGAGCCGACCGGCAAGGTCGCCGGCTCGCGCAAGAAGCCCCCCATTTCCAAGGCCACCTCCAAGACCGCCGGCAAGAGCACCCGGGCCGCCGCCGAATCCCTGTCGGAGGTCGCGAGCACCCCGGCGGAGAGCGCCAAATCCGAAGCGGCCAAGCCTGCGAAGGCCAAGCCGGCCGCCTCCAAGGCGCCTGCCTCCAAGCCGAAGGCCGATGCCGCTCCGGCCGAGCAGGCCGCCTCCGTCAAGGCTCCGGCGAAAACCACCGCCAAGGCAGCACCCACCAAGTCTACGGCAGCCAAATCCACAGCCACCAAAACTCCGGCTGCAAAGCCCCCGCGCAGCTCGAAGAAGGACGGCGGCAAGAGCGCCACGGCCGGCTGACTTAACCTTCCTTGCCGGAACTCAGCGTCGGAACTCAGCGGCCCCGGAGCCGGTTGTCGGGTCATCCCTGCACTCTTCTCCGGAGGACCCGCCATGGCCGGCACGCCGTCGATGGACGACTGCATCCGCAACTGCACCGACTGCCACACGATCTGCCTGGAAACCGTATCGCACTGCCTGACCAAGGGCGGTGCGCATGCGGAGGCCGGGCATGTCCGCCTGATGCTGGATTGCGTCGACATCTGCCGCACCAGCGCGGATTTCATGATCCGCGGCTCCCGCTTCCACCATCTGACCTGCGGCGCCTGCGCCGAGATCTGTGCGGCCTGCGCCGACCAATGCGACCGCATGGCCGACGACGCCATGATGAAGCGGTGCGCCGAGATGTGCCGACGCTGCGCCGAAAGCTGCCGGGCGATGTCGAGCATGGCCGCCTGACCGGAAACTCCGATTGGGCGTGCACCCCTACTCCATCACCGCCGCTTCTTCCGGCGCCGGGGCCCCTGCCTTCGGCCGCCGGAGCAGCAGCAGCATCGGGATGACCAGCAGGGCGACATACATCATCAGCTTGAAGTCGTCGATGTAGGCGATCATCGCCGCCTGCTGCGTGACCTGGGCGTTCAGCATCGCCAGCGCCTCGGGCGCGGCGGTGACCTGCTCGGTCATCGCCTGGGAAAAAGGCGTCAAATGCGCGGCCAGGCTGGCGTGGTTGATCTGGGTGTTCTGCGACAGCAGGGTCATCACCACCGAGATGCCGACGCTGCTTCCCAGGTTGCGGACCAAGCTGAACAGGCTGGCGGCGTCGGTGCGCAGCCGCGGCTCCAGCGTGGCGAAGGCGATGGTGCTGAGCGGCACGAACACCAGCCCCAGGCCCAGCCCCTGCACCACGCCGCTGATGATGATCGGCTCGCGGTCCATCACGATGGTGAAGCCGGTCATGTACCACAGCGACCAGCTGGTCAGCAGCACGCCGGCCAGGATCAGCAGCCGCGCATCCACCCTGCGCACCAGCCGGCCGACCATCAGCATCGAGATCATCGTGCCGACGCCGCGCGGCGCCAGCACCAGCCCGGTGGTGACCGTCGGGTAGCCGAGCAGGTTCTGCAGCATCGGCGGCAGCAGCGCCATGGTCGCCAGCAGGATCACGCCGATCACGAAGATCAGGACCAGCCCGGTGACGAAATTGCGGTCGCGCAGCAGCGCCGGGTCGATGAAGGGCTCCGTCTTCGTGTTGCCATGGGCGGTGGCGATGTGGATGGCGAAGACCCAGAAGGCGCAGGCGGCCAGCGCCGTCTCAATCCAGATCTCGGTCGCACCGAACCAGTCCAGCTGCTCGCCGCGGTCCAGCAGCATCTGGAAGGCGCCGACCGCCAGACCCAGCATGGCGAAGCCGAAGAAATCGAAGCTGCGGATGCGTCCCTTGGTCTCGTGCAGGAAGACCGCCATGCCAGCAAAGGCCAGCAGCCCGACCGGCAAATTGATGTAGAAGACCCAGCGCCAGCTGAAGCTGTCGGTCAGCCAGCCGCCCAGCGTCGGCCCGGCAATCGGGCCGACCATGATGCCGGCGCCCCACAGCGCCATCGCCTGCCCGTGCCGCTCCTTCGGGTTGATGTCCAGCAGCACCGACTGCGACAGCGGTACCAGCGCCGCGCCGAAGATGCCCTGCACCAGCCGGAAGGCCACCATCTGCGTCAGGCTGCCGGCCAGCCCGCACAGCACCGACGCCGCGGTGAAGCCCGCCACCGCGATCAGAAACAGGCGCTTGCGCCCGAACCGGTCCGCCATCCAGCCGGTGGCCGGCGTCGCGATGGCCGCCGCGACGATGTAGGAGGTCAGCACCCAGGTGATGGTGTCCTGCGCCGCCCCCAGGCTGCCCTGCATGCTGGGAAGCGCGACGTTGGCGATGGTGGTGTCCAGCACCTGCATGATGGTGGCGAGCATGATCGACACGGTGATCATGCCGCGATGCTTCACCTCATGCGGGGCTGCCGGGGATTGGGGAACGGCCATGGAATGCCTGCCGATGATGGGATGCGTGGTTGCCTTAGCGGATCGCCGCGACCGCGTTGCCGATGGCGCCCGGCAAGGGCCGGCTGTAGTGGGTGTCGACCTCCACCTCGGCGCTGAGGCCGGTGCGCAACGGCACGGGCTCGCCCTCCGTCCGGTCGATGCGGAGGCGGACCGGCACCCGCTGCACCACCTTCACCCAGTTGCCGGTAGCGTTCTGGGCGGGCAGGACCGAGAATTCCGATCCGGTGCCGGCGCCGATGCTCTCGACATGGGCGGTCAGGGTGCGGGCGGAATAGGCGTCCAGCACCACCGTCGCGGTCTGGCCGACCGCCATATGGGTCAGGTCAGTTTCCTTGAAATTGGCCTCGACCCAGCTCGACCCGCTCATCACCAGGCTGACCGCCGACAGCCCGACCGAGGCGTATTGCCCGACCAGAAGCCGGTCGGTCTGGCTGACCACGCCGTCGGCCGGCGCCGCCACCACCGTGTGGTCGAGGTCGCGCTGCGTCGATGCCTTCTTCGCCAGCGCCTCCAGCACCGTCGGATGGCGGTCGGTGGGGATGTCGGGATCGCCGCCAAGGGCAGCGCGGGCGCTGATCACCGCCTGTTTCTCCGTGTTCAGGTCCTGCTGCGCCGCCATCAGGTCATGGCGCACCGAATCGTAGGTGGCCCGCGCCGCGACACCGGTCTTCAGCAGATCCTGCTGGCGCTGGAACTCGCGCTGCTCGAAGGAGACCTTCTCTTCAGCCGCGGCCTGCTTGGCCTGCGCCTCGCCCAGGTCGGCGCGCAGCTGCTCCACCTTCAGCCGCGCCGAGGCCAGCGCGGCGTCCGCCTGCTGCAAGGCCAGCCGGTAGGGTTCGTCGTCGATGCGGAACAGCAGGTCGCCACGATGGACCGGCTGGTTCTCATGCACCGCCACCTCGACGATGCGGCCGGAGATGTCCGGGCTGATCGTCACCTTGTCCTGCTGGACATAGGCGTTGTCGGTCGAGACATAGCGTCCGCCCACGACATATTCATAGCCGCCGCCGACCGCCACCAGCAGCGGCAGGGCGGCCATCAGCAGCCAGCGGCGCCAGCGCGTCCGTCGGACAGGCTTGGCGGCCGGATTCTGGGCATCCGGGCGGGTATCGGTATCGCGGTCGGTCACGGCGGTCATGGCGGTCGGGTCCCGAAGAAAAAAGCGGGGTCGTCAGGCTTTGGCGGCGATCTTTTGAGCTGAGGTCTTCGCGGGCGGTTCGGCCCGGCGGTCGGAGAGGTTGGCGCGCATGTGGGCCAGCATCTCGACCAGCATGGCTTCGGCATCGGGCGGCAGGCCGGCGAGCGCCTCCGCATAGAGCCCGGTGGCGAGCGCCCGGCCCTGCTCCAGCACCGCATGCGCCTTCGGCGTCAGGTGCGGCAGCCGGGCGCGCCGGTCGGTCGGATCGGTGCGGCGTTCGATCCAGCCGCCTTCCTCCATGCGGTCGATCTGCCGGCAGAGGGTGATCGGCTCGATCTCGAGCAGGTCGGCCAGCGCCGCCTGCTTGATCCCCTCGTTCCGCGCCAGCGTGGCGATCACCGACCATTGCGCGCGGGTCAGGCCGAGATGGCGGGCGCGCTGGTCGAAACGGACGCGCATCAGGCGCGCCGTGTCGGTCAAAACGGCGCCCAGACTCGTCGAATGGGCATTTGCGGAGCGGGGATCGACAGGGGAGGGCATCGGCAGATCGTAAGCTTGCTTATCGGTTCCTCAAAACTAATAAGCATGCTTATCATCGGCAATCCTCGCGGCGTGCATGGCAGGGCCACGCCCGCGTCGCGCCTCCGGCGCCCTGGACGGGATCGCGCCTCTGGCGCGCGCGACAGGAGATTGCTAAGGTGCCCACCCGTTTCGTTCCATTCCTTTCGCCAATTCGCCAAAATCGACCAGCTGAGGACCGATCCATGCCGCACTACCGTTCCCGCACCTCCACCCACGGCCGCAACATGGCGGGCGCGCGCGGCCTGTGGCGGGCAACCGGCATGAAGGACGGCGATTTCGGCAAGCCGATCATCGCCATCGCCAACTCCTTCACCCAGTTCGTCCCCGGCCATGTCCATCTGAAGGATCTGGGCCAGCTGGTGGCGCGCGAGATCGAGAAGGCCGGCGGCGTGGCGAAGGAGTTCAACACCATCGCCGTGGACGACGGCATCGCCATGGGCCATGGCGGCATGCTGTACAGCCTGCCCTCGCGCGAGCTGATCGCCGACGCGGTGGAATACATGGCGAACGCCCATTGCGCCGACGCGCTGGTCTGCATCTCCAACTGCGACAAGATCACGCCCGGCATGCTGATGGCCGCGATGCGCCTGAACATCCCGGCGGTCTTCGTCTCAGGCGGCCCGATGGAGGCCGGCAAGGTCAAGTGGCGCGGCAAGATCAAGTCGGTCGACCTGATCGACGCCATGGTCGCCGCCGCCGACCCGACCGTCTCGGATGAAGAGGCGGCGGAGATGGAGCGCGGCTCCTGCCCGACCTGCGGCTCCTGCTCCGGCATGTTCACCGCCAACTCGATGAACTGCCTGACCGAGGCGCTGGGCCTGTCGCTGCCCGGCAACGGCACCATCCTGGCGACCCACGCCGACCGCAAGGAGCTGTTCCTCGCCGCCGGCCGGATGGCGGTCGATCTCTGCCGCCGCTGGTACCAGGAGGAAGACGCCACCGCCCTGCCGCGCGGCATCGCCACCAAGGAAGCGTTCGAGAACGCGATGACGCTCGACATCGCCATGGGCGGTTCGACCAACACCGTCCTGCACATCCTGGCGGCGGCGCAGGAGGGCGACATCGATTTCACCATGGAAGACATCGACCGGCTGTCGCGCCGCGTCCCCAACGTCTGCAAGGTCGCTCCCGCCGTGGCCGACGTCCACATCGAGGACGTCCACCGCGCCGGCGGCATCTTCGGCATCCTTGGCGAGCTGGACCGCGCCGGCCTGCTGAACCGCGAGGCCCCCACCGTCCATGCCCCGACGCTGGGCGAGGCGCTGGACCGCTGGGACGTGATGCGCACCCAGGACCAGTCCGTCCACACCCTGTATCGGGCCGCCCCCGGCGGCATCCCGACCGTCGTGCCCTTCAGCCAGGAACGCCGCTGGCCGGAACTGGACCTCGACCGCGAGAAGGGCGTGATCCGCAAGGC
Source organism: Azospirillum sp. 11R-A (assembly GCF_049472615.1). Lineage (NCBI taxonomy): Bacteria > Pseudomonadati > Pseudomonadota > Alphaproteobacteria > Rhodospirillales > Azospirillaceae > Azospirillum > Azospirillum sp. 11R-A. The sequence goes on from NZ_JBCEBL010000002.1 coordinate 347,929, forward strand.
CGAGAACGCCTTCAGCCAGGACGGCGGCCTCGCCGTGCTTTACGGCAACATCGCGGAGAACGGCTGCATCGTGAAGACGGCGGGCGTCGACGCCTCCAACCTCGTCTTCGCCGGCCCGGCCCGCGTCTTCGAAAGCCAGGACGACGCCGTCGCCGGCATCCTGGGCGACGTGGTCAAGGCTGGCGAGGTGGTGGTCATCCGCTACGAGGGGCCCCGCGGCGGTCCCGGCATGCAGGAAATGCTGTACCCGACCAGCTATCTGAAGTCGAAGGGGCTGGGCAAGGCCTGCGCGCTGGTGACCGACGGCCGCTTCTCCGGCGGCACATCCGGCCTGTCGATCGGCCACGTCTCTCCGGAAGCGGCCCAGGGTGGCGCCATCGGGCTGGTGCAGGACGGCGACCGCATCGAGATCGACATTCCCAACCGCATCATCCGTCTCGCCGTCGACGAGCAGGAGATGCAGCGCCGCCGCGACGCGATGAACGCCAAGGGCATGGATGCCTGGAAGCCGGTCAACCGCGACCGTCTGGTTTCCCCGGCGCTCCGCGCCTATGCCGCCCTGACCACCAGCGCCGACCGCGGCGCCGTGCGTGACGTGACCCAGGTGGAGAACATCGCCGTCCGCCGCTGACATGGCTTAGGCGACGGGCGCCGACAGCGCCGCAATCAGGCACAATGAACATTCATCACAAGTAACAATCAAAGCGCCGCGCAAGTCGCGGCGCTTTCTTTTTGCCAGGAATTACATACACAGATATGTTACTTTCCGTTGGCGGGAAAATCTTCGGGTGTCGCATCGCTCGGATGTTCGCAAAATTCGAAATGCATGCTCTAATATGCCAACGCGAATTCCGCGAGGGGGGCGGACGTGGCGGACACCATGTTGGGCGCAGCGACGGACGAAGGCCGTCCCTGGCAGGAGGCATCTCGCCTGCCGGGCGATAAGCCGCGCGAACGCAAGGTCGTCACGGCGATGTTCGTCGACATCGTCCGTTCCTCCGCCATGGTGGCAGGCCGCGATCCCGAGGATGCGGACGATCTACTCCTTTCGATCCTGAACCGTGTGACGGAGGCTGTGCCGCGCTTCGAAGGCACGGTGACCCAGATGTTGGGTGACGGCTTCCTGGCGACCTTCGGCGCCCCCGGCGCCAAGGAGGACCATGCGCTGCGCGCCTGCCTTGCCGCCCAGGACATCCTCAGTGCCACCCGCGACGAACAGGGGCGGCCTCTCTTCCACATCCGCATCGGCATCAGTTCGGGTGACGTCGTCGCCCATGTGGTGACCAATGGCCTGTGGACCGACTATCGCGCGGTCGGCGAGTGCGTGCATATGGCCGCCAAGCTGCAGCAGCGCGCGGCTTCCGACACCGCGCAGCTCAGCCGGGACACGCTGGACCTGATCCCGGTTGGGGTGGCGGCGCGCCCGATGGGAAGCCTGCGCCTGTCCGACGAGGTGGAGCCGATGCCGGCCTTCCTGCTCGACGGGGCGCGTGCCGTCCGCCGCACCGCCACCGACCTGCTGTCCGCCACCGACGCCCCGCATGTCGGCCGGGAGGAGGAGGTGGCGACCCTGTTCGCCATCGCCGATTCGGTGGAGGCCGGGGCACCCGCCCAGCTTCTGCTGCAGGGAGAGGCCGGAATCGGCAAATCCCGCCTCGTCGGCGAGTTCCTGCGCGACCCGCGCAGCCGGCGCTGGACCCTGCTGCAATGGCCGCAGATGCCGATCCGCCGGCTGGCAGATCCCGACGACCTTGAGGCCGTGGCGCTGAGCCTGGCCGAACAGGTGGCCGGCTGCGCCAGCGAGGAAGGCATCGGCTGGGTCTGCGAGGCGGCACGCCGCCGGTCCGGTTCGCTGGCCGGCGATGCCGTTCGCGCGCTGTTCGGCCGACCCGGGCTGGATCCGCTGTGGAGCGGCCTGGACGCGGCGCAGCGCCTGTCCTTGGGCATCGAAGGTCTGGTGGGGGCGACGCTGGAACTGGCGGCACCGCTCGGAACCGGCGGTGAAAGCGACTCGGGGGATGGGTCGGCGAGTGGGGCAGTGGGCCGACCGCTGCTGGTGCTGGTGGAGGACGCCCATTGGGCCCGACCGGTGATGGTACGGCTGCTGGACCGGCTGGCCCAAGCGCTGCCGGGGTCGAGGGCCCGGCTGCTGCTGCTCGCCACCCGGCGGCCCCCCCCGCTGGGACCGGAGTCGGAGGAGCGGGGCTGGAGCGGCCGTCCGGGCGGGCGCCGCATCGATCTGGGCATGCTGTCGCCGGATCAGGTGCAGAGTTTCCTGGCCCACTGGCTCGGCCCCGACTGGTCGCTGGTGGAACTGAAAGCCCAGGTCGCCAGCCGCTGCCAGGGCGTTCCGCTCTATCTGGAAGAGGTTCTGCGCACGCTTGAGGCGTCGAACGCCATCGAGGGCACGCCGGGCGCCTACCGGCTGATCGATCCGCTGGTGGTCCACAAGCTGCCGCGCACGCTTCACGCCCTGCTGGCCGAGCGCATGGACATGATGACGCTGGAGCGGCGCCGGCTGCTGATGAATGCCGCCGTGATCGGCACCACCTTCGACGTCGGGCTGCTCCAGGCGCTGACTGGATTGTCCACGCCGGTCCTGTCCGACTCCCTGGCCTATCTGGAGCGCGCCGGCTTCGTGCTGCGCACCCGTCTGCTGCCCAACCTGGAATATTCCTTCAAGCATGCACTGATCCAGGAAGTCGCCTACGCCACCCTGACCAAGTCCGACCGCCGGGCGCTGCATGCCCGCGTGCTGGAGGCGTTGCGCCATCGCCGCGACCACGACCTTCCGAACCGCCTGGACCTGCTGGCCCACCATGCCTTCATGGCGGAGAACTGGCCGGCCGCGCACCTGTTTGGCCGGCGGGCGGGCGAAAGGGCCGAGGGCCGCTCCAAACTTGAGGACTCCAGCCGGCATTACGCCAACGCCCTGGCCGCGGTGCGGCATCTGCCGGATCATCCAAGGAACACGGCGCGTCAGATCGATCTGCTGATCGCACTCCCGCGGTCGCTGCTGCCGCGTGGGTCGATGGGTGTGGACGACCACCTGCAACGGGCCATCGCCATGGCGCGGGAGTCGGACGACCGCATCCGCTATGCCCGCGCCTGCTCGATGCTGGCGTCGTTCCTGTGGACCTTCGGCGATCTGGATCAGGGGCTGGCACTTTGCCGGGACGGCTTGTCCGCGCTGGACGAGCGGGACGACCGCCGCACCCGCGTCCAGCTTCTGTTCCGGCTGGGCGGCCTGCAAACGGACAAGGGGCTTTTCGTCGACGCCCTGGAAACGTTCGAGCTTGGCGCCGCCATGCTCACCACATCCCGCCCGCACGACCGCTACGGACTGGCAACCGTCGCACAGGTGCATATGGGCAGCATCGCGGCACGCTGTCTTGCCCAACTGGGACGGGCCGAAGAGGCGGTGGAGGCCGGTCGCCGGTCGGTCGAGATCGCCGAGGAAAGCAATCACCTTTTCTCGAGACTGTTTGCCCTGACGCATCTGGGATGGACGCAGATCATCTGCGGGCATTTGAAAGACAGCGTCCCTGCATTCGAAACCGCATTGTCCATCGGGCACGCCATACACGCTCCGCTGCTGCTGCCGCTGGTTATGGGCGGCATCGGATATGCGTCGGTCCTGACAGGAAACCGGGAGGCCGGTTTCGCGATGTTCGATCGCAGCTTCGCGCTTTTCCACCAGCAGGGGGCGATTCGGGGCAAGCCGCATCCGCTAGGATGGTTGCCTCATGTCCAGATCTGGTATGCGGACGCCCTGGAATCTGTAGGAAAGCGCGTGGAAGCGCTCAAAATGGCGCATGCGGCCTTGGAAACCGCGCTGCTGACGACCCAAATCTCAAGCCAAGCACGTGCTAGGGAATTGCTGGGCCGCCTGAATGGAAGGAAAATATCCTCCCAAATTAACGAGGAAATTTTTTTTTGAAGTCCACTTAAGCGGCTTCGATTCCACGAAAATATTCCAGCACAAAAGTGCGGATTGTAGAGCTGAGTGCGGCTGTCTTCAGGCGCTTTTCCTCCAGCTCAGCACATAACTGCTGTGTCGGCTTTCCTTCCATTCTAGCAATAGCATCCAGCCCTTCCCAGACCGCTTTTTCAAGGCGCAATCTGGATCTTGCTCCGTTCATGAAAACGACACGGTCGGAGAGCTGAGGCCAAACCATCAGGTCTTCGAGGTCGGCGGAGCCGTGACCGGATGCGATACTACCGCGCTTCTTGTTGGTGGCTCGCAGCATGTTCGTTTCTCCACTCAATCCGTCACCGCTCGACACACCTGATACCCCGCCCGCCCCAGTCATGAAGTGAAAAACTTCACAGACCGAACCCGTTCGAATCCTAAGAATTGGCGGCATCAGCAAGCCAGATAGGAGTTCATTCGAAATGTCGCTCTCCATCTCCCAGTCGTCGATGATCCGTGGCGCCGACGGTCGCCTGTATGCCGTGTCCGCTCAGGGCGTCACGGAAATTGCTGAGATCCAGGCCTCGACCGCCCGGAATCTGGTCCGCTCGGGTGACCGCAGCACCTTCGATGCCGCCGATCACGAGGCTGGCCGCTTCAGCATCACCCCGGGCGCCTGATCGGGATCCCGGTTCCGGTTTTTGGACCGTGGCCACCAGCACCGATGAGGTGCTGACCGGCCACGGACCCGGAAACAGGGTGCCTCTTCGATTTCACTCCGCCCCGGATCAGCCGCGATGCCCTTCGATCTGCTCGATATCAAAGCCTCCGTTTCGGATGCGGTGAAGGCCCATACGGTCGGCACCCACCGGGTCGTGGCACCCGAACAGACCCTGGCGCGGGTCGCCCCGTTCCTGCCGATCATGGGGATCACCCGGGTCGCAAATGTCACCGGGCTGGATGCCGTCGGCATTCCGGTGGTGATGGTGACGCGGCCGAATTCGCGCTCCATCTCGGTGTCGCAGGGCAAGGGGGTGACGCTCGCCGCAGCCAAGGCGTCGGGGGTCATGGAGTCGATCGAGAGCTACCACGCCGAACGCATCACCCTGCCGCTGAAGTTCGCCAGCTTCGAAGAGCTGCGCTGGACCCATCCGGTGGTGGACGTCGACCGCCTGCCCCGGCTGTCGACCGGAAGTTTCAATCCCCACAGCCCCATCCTGTGGATCGAGGGTCAGGACTTGCTGAACGGCGGCCCGAAATGGGTGCCGTTCGAAATGGTCCACCTGAATTTCACCGTGCCGATGGCCCCCGGCCACGGCGCCTTCCTGGCCGGCTCCAACGGCCTGGCATCCGGCAACCACAAGGTCGAGGCGATCAGCCACGCCGTCACCGAACTGGTGGAGCGCGACGCGACCACCCTGTGGCGCCTGCAGGATCCCGCAGCCCAGGCCGCGACCCGCATCGACCTGGACAGCATCGACGATCCGGTCTGCCGCTCGCTCATAGACCGCTTCGAGGCGGCTGGCGTCGCCGTCGGTGTGTGGGAGACCACAAGCGACGTCGGCCTGCCCGCCTTCCTCTGCCGCATCGTCGAGCGGGAGGAGCTGCCCCAGCATTCCATCCGCCCGGCCACCGGCATGGGCTGCCACGTGGCACGCGAGATCGCCCTGTCCCGCGCCTTGACCGAGGCGGCGCAGAGCCGCCTGACCTTCATCGCCGGCGCCCGCGACGACATGCCCCGTGCCGAGTATGAGCGCCACCTCGACCCCGCCCACTATGCCCGCTGGAAGGCGATGATCGTGGAGGGCGCCGGCAGGCGGCCCTTCTGCCACTGCCCGACCGGCGCCGCCCCCACCATCGAGGCCGATCTCGCCCATCAGCTCGACAGGCTGCGCGCCGCCAGCATCGAGGAGGCGGTGGCGGTGGACCTGACCAAGCCGGAATTCGGCATCCCGGTCGTCCGTGTCGTCGTGCCCGGACTGGAGGGTGCCGACGAATCCCCCGATTACCTGCTGGGTGAACGCGGCCTGCGCGCTCTCGGCAGCAAAGCCATGGAGAAGGCGGCATGAGCGGCGTCTATGTCTTTCTGGGCCCCACCCTGCCGCGCGAGGATGCGGCGCTGGAGCTGGACGCCACCTATCTGCCGCCGGTCGCCCAGGGCGACGTTCTGCGGCTTTGCGCTGAAAAGCCGGCGGCCATCGGCATCATCGACGGCTTTTTCGAAAGCGTGCCGTCGGTCTGGCACAAGGAAATCCTCTACGCCATCCACGCCGGTATTCCGGTGTTCGGCGCCTCCAGCATGGGCGCCCTGCGCGCGGCGGAACTGTATCCCTTCGGCATGATCGGAGTCGGCGCCATCTTCGAGGCCTTCCGCGACGGCCGGCTGGAGGACGACGACGAGGTGGCGGTGATTCACGGCCCGGCCGAGCTGGGCTACACCTCCCTGTCGGAGGCGATGGTCAACATCCGCCGCACCCTGTCCGACGCGGTCGCCGACCGGGTGCTGACCGCCGGGACGGCCCTGCGCCTGGAGTCCATCGCCAAGGAGCTGCCCTACCGCGAGCGCGGCTATGGCCGGATGCTGCGGCTGGGCGGCGACATCGCTCTGCCGGCTTCCGAACTGGCGGCTTTTCGCGGCTGGCTGCCTCAGGGTCGCTTCGACCAGAAGCGCGAGGACGCCAAGGCGATGCTGCGCAGCATGGCACGCCGGCTGGGCCGCGCGACGAGCGATGACGCGACGACCGAAGCCCGTTTCCATTTCGAACACACCGTCCTGTGGGAGCGTGCCCTGCGCGATGCGGCACCGCTCGCGATGTAAGCGCGTTTTGGCTAGACTGATCGCGCCGGGGTGGCGATGACCGCCAGCCCGGCGCGAAACTGTGTCTGGACGGACGGATGAACGCGCCTGTGGATGTCGCATCGGTTCTGAGGCGCAACCGGCTGCTCGGGGAACTCGATCCCGAGCAGATGGCCGAGATGGTGACTCTGGGCCGCATGGCACGCTTCGATGCCGACCAAATCATCTTCGACAAGGGCGACCCCGGCGACAGCCTGTTCGCCGTGCTGAAGGGCCAGATCGCCATCCGCACCTCCTCGGCGGATGGCAAGACCATGCTGCTGAACATCCTGGAAGCCGGCGATGTCCTGGGTGAGATCGGGCTGATCGACGGCCGGGAGCGGACCGCCGCCGCGGTCGCCCTGCGGCCGGTCGAGCTGTTCCGGATCGACCGCGCCGACTTCATCCCGTTCCTGGAGCGCCACCCGCGCCTCTGCACCCGCATGATGATCGTCCTTTGCGACCGGCTGCGCTGGGTGTCGGAGAACATCGAGGACGCCGTGTTCCACGATGTTCCACGCAGGCTCGCGCGCCGGCTGCTGCTGCTGTCGGACAGTTACGGGCAGGATACTTCCGCCGGCCGACGGCTGACTTTGCCCCTGTCCCAGGAAGCATTGGCGAACATGCTGGGCGTCACCCGTGAAATGGTGAACAAGTGTCTTGGCGCCCTGCGCAGAACCGGAACAGTGACATATGCCAAAGGTTTTATCGTCATCAACGATCTGGCTTTGCTCAAGGACATGGCCGGGGATCCGGAACGCACCCCCTAGGGGGAATCCTTACATGCCTAAAGTTTTGTTCCCAAAACCCGTTGTGGTCGCGTTATAGTGTTCATGCGTTGGGGGCAATCGCACGGGTAGCACGAGGGCATACGAACATGTCGAGCGTTGGGGACAGCAAATCTCGCGTCGATCAATCTACAGGTGCCGCTTCTCTGGCCTCTCGCACGCTGAAATTGTCTGGACGTGACGTTTCGATCCGGCTTGAGCCTTCCTACTGGGAGGGGCTGGAGGAGATCTGCCGGCGGGAAGTTATGACGGTGGACGAGTTGTGCGACGATGTCCGTAACCGCATGGAACAGCAGGCCCGCCATTCATCGCGGTCGGGCGTTTCCCTTGCGAATGCCCTGCGCGTGTTCGTTGTCGGCTATTTCCGGCAGGCGGCGACCGAACGCGGTCATGCCCGCGCCGGCCATGGACAGGGCCGCCCGTTCATCGCGACGCCCTTCGACACGGTTCCGGCCACCAGCGACACCTGAAACCGGAAAGAAGCAGCCCCGGAAACGGACCTTTCGATCCGCTCCCAGGACGCTTCGGTGCCCGTCCAGCCCAAGCCGCTTTAGAGTGTGATCGGTTCAAGCGGAATCGCTTGAAGCGTGAATCACACGGAAAACCAAAAGCTTAGAGTCCGTCTGGTGTTTCAATGAGCATCAGACGGACTCTAGAACTGCTTGGGCCGACGCTCCGTTTACTGGGCGGTCCAGCCGCCATCCATGGTCAGAGCCGCGCCGCGCATGTTGCCGGCGGCCTCGGAGCACAGGAACACCGCCAGCTCGCCCAGCTGTTCCGGCGTGACGAAGGATTTGGACGGCTGCTTCTCGCTGAGCAGTTCGCGGCCGGCCTCCTCCACCGACAGGCCGCGCGTGGCGGCCAGCGCGTCGATCTGTTTCTGCACCAGAGGCGTCAGCACCCAGCCCGGGCAGATGGCGTTGCAGGTGATGTTGGTCTCCGCCAGCTCCAGCGCCGTCACCTTGGTCAGGCCGATCACGCCATGCTTGGCGGCGACATAGGCCGACTTGTTGACCGAAGCCACCAGCCCATGGACCGAGGCGATGTTGATGACCCGGCCCCAGCCGCGCGCCTTCATGCCCGGCAGAGCGGCGCGGGTACCGTGGAAGACGGCCGACAGGTTGATGGCGATCACCGCGTCCCAGCGCTCCACCGGGAAGGCATCGACGGGCGACACATGCTGGATGCCGGCATTGTTGACCAGCACGTCCAGCCGGCCATAGGCCGCCTCGGTGGCGGCGACCATCGCCTCGATCTCCTCGGGCTTCGACATGTCGGCGCCGTTGTGGGCGACGCGCACGCCGAACTCCTTGGACAGCGACTGGCACAGTTCGGCGATGTAGCCGGCATCGCCGAAGCCGTTCAGCATCAGGTCGGCACCCTGGCCCGCCAACTGCCGTGCGATCCCAAGGCCGATCCCGCTGGTGGACCCAGTGACGAGCGCAGCCTTCCCCTTCAGATTGGTCATTCTTCTTTATCCTTCGATCGGCATGGAACGGAGGTCCGGGGCGATGATCAGTTCGCACCCGGTGTTGGCGATCACCTGCTCCACCGTGACACCGGGGGCGGTTTCCTTCAAGACGAGGCCGGCGTCGGTCGGCTCGATGACGGCAAGGTCGGTCACCACCAGATCGACCCGGCGGACCGACGTCAGCGGCAGGGCGCAGCGTTCGACGATCTTCGCCTCGCCCTTGGCGCTGTGCTGCATGGCGACGATCACCCGGCGGGCGCCGGTGACGAGGTCCATCGCGCCGCCCATGCCCGGCACCATCTTGCCCGGCACCATCCAGTTGGCCAGCCGCCCTTCGCGGTCCACCTGCAGGCCGCCCAGCACGGTGACGTCGAGATGGCCGCCGCGGATCAGCCCGAAGGAGAAGGCGCTGTCGAAGGACGCCGCCCCCGGCAGGGCCGAGATGGGCGAGCCGCCGGCGTCGGTCAGGTCGTGGTTTTCCGCCCCGGTGATCGGGCCGGACATGCCGACGATGCCGTTCTCGGACTGGAAGAACACATGGCGGCCGGGGGGGACATAGCGGGCGACCAGGGTCGGCAGGCCGATGCCCAGGTTGACGAGGTCGCCGTCCATCAGCTCCAGCGCGACGCGCTTGGCGATCAGGGTCTTTTCATCCATGGCTTTCTACTCCCCGATCAGCGCGGCGTTGCGGCGACGATGTAATCGACCAGCACCGACGGCGTCATCACCGCGTCGGGCGGGATGCAGCCGACGGGCAGGATGTCTTCGGCCTCGGCGATCACGGTGGCGCCGGCCATCGCCATCAGCGGGTTGAAATTGCGGGCGGTCAGCGCGTAGGTGAGGTTGCCGTACAGGTCGGACTGCTTGGCGGCGACCAGCGCGAAATCGGCCTTGATCGGCATTTCCAGCAGATAGGTGACACCGTCGATCTCGACCGTGCGCTTGCCCTCCTCCACAATGGTGCCGACGCCGGTGGCGGTCAGAACGCCGCCCAGCCCGACGCCGCCGGCGCGGATGCGCTCGGCCAGCGTGCCCTGCGGCACCAGCTCCACCTCGATGTCGCCGGCGATCATCTGCTTCTGCGTTTCGGGGTTCAGGCCGATGTGGCTGGTGACGACCCGGCGCACCAGCTTCTCCACCACCAGCTTGCCCAGGCCGTTGTTGGGCCGGGCGGTGTCGTTGGCGATGATGGTCAGGTCGCGCTTGCCCTGGCGGATCAACTCGTCCACCAGCCGGTTGGGGCCGCCGACGGCCATGAAGCCGCCGATCAGCAGGGACGCCCCATCGGGAATGCGCGCGACGGCGTCCTCCAGGGAAATGAGCTTGTTCTTCATGATCAGACGATCCCGGTCAGGTAGTAGACGGCGATCACGAAGAAGACCGCCAGCGTCTTGATGCAGGTGACGGCGAAGATGTCGCCGTAGGATTGCCGGTGCGTCAAGCCGGTGACGCCCAGCAGGGTGATGACGGCGCCATTGTGCGGCAAGGTGTCCATGCCGCCGCTGGCCATCGAGGCGACGCGGTGCAGGACCTCCATCGGGATGCCGGCGGCATTGGCGGCGGTGATGAACTGGTCGGCCATGGCCGCCAGCGCGATGCTCATGCCGCCCGACGCCGATCCGGTGATGCCGGCCAGCGCGGTGACGGTCACCGCCTCGTTCACCAGCGGGTTGGGAATGGCGGCCAGAGCGTCACGGATCACCAGGAAGCCCGGGAGCGCCGCGATCACCGCACCGAAGCCGTATTCCGACGCCGTGTTCATCGAGGCCAGCAACGAACCGCCGATGGCGGCCTTGGTGCCTTCGGCGAAGCGCTGGGATACCGGCTTCCAGGCGAAGGCCAGCACCAGCAGGATACCGCAGAGCAGCGCCCCTTCCACCGCCCAGATGCCGGCGACGGCGGAGACCTGCGTCACCAGCGGCTTGGCACCGGGGGTCAGGGCCACCTCATTCGTGGCGCCGTAGACGCTGGGGATCGCCATGGTGAACAGCTTGTTCAGCACGCCGACGGCGACCAGCGGCGACAGCGCCAGGATCGGGTTCGGCAGCGCCTCGGACGCCACGGCTTCCGGCTCGTTGGTGTGGCCGCTGCCATAGCCCTCGCCGCGCGCGATGGCCGAACGGACGCGCCATTCCAGATACAGCAGGCCCAGCGTCAGGATGAAGACCGAACCGATCAGGCCCAGCCAGGGAGCGGCATAGGCGTCGGTCTTGAAGAAGGTGGTGGGGATGATGTTCTGGATCTGCGGCGTGCCCGGCAGCGCGTCCATGGTGACGGTGAAGGCGCCGAGCGCGATCACGCCGGGAATCAGGCGCTTGGGGATGTCGCCCTGCCGGAACATCTCGGCCGCGAAGGGATAGACGGCGAAGACCACGACGAACAGCGACACGCCGCCGTAGGTCAGCAGCAGGCAGACCAGGACGATGGAGGTCACCGCACGCTCGCGCCCGACCAGCTTGATCACGGCCGAGACGATCGACTTGGAGAAGCCGGACAGCTCGATCACCTTGCCGAACACCGCGCCCAGCAGGAAGACCGGGAAGTACAGCTTCACGAAGCCGACCATCTTGTCCATGAACAGGCCGGTGAAGATCGGCGGCACCGCGGACGGGTCGGTCAGCAGCACGGCCCCCAGCGCCGCCACCGGCGCGAAGAGGATGACGCTGAAGCCCCGGTAGGCGACCAGCATGAGGAACGCGAGCGCTCCCAGGCAGATCAGGAAACTCATTTGGACGATGCTCCCTCGGTTATTCTTTTCCGACGCTTGGCGTCTGGAGTGTCGTTTTCGCGATTCACGGATGAAGCAGAGTGCGGAGCCGGGCCATGCCGGCGTCGTAGAGGTCGCGGACGAACCGTTCGGCCTCCGCCTCCGTCCCCTCTTGCAGGTGGGAGGCGGAGGGATGGAAGGTGGCGGTCCAGTGAAGCACCGCTTGCCCCTCCCCATCGGCCCGCAGGCGGATTTGCGCCAGCAGGTCGGCGACCGGATACGGCCCCTCGATCACCGCATAGGTGTAGGCGTCGTCGACCCGGCTGACATGTTCCAGCCGGTGGACGACCGGCGAGCCGTCGTAAAGCCGCAGGCGCCTGAGCGCGCCCTTCTCCGTCCCGTCCACGGTCATGGAAACCGCGCCGGGATACCATTCACCGACAGCGCCATCCCACCGCACCAGCGGCCACACGCGGCGCGCCGGGACAGGCAGAAGGGTTGTTGCGGTGACAAGCGGCATCGCGGCGCTCTTTCCTGGAAAATCCTAGGCCTGGAAATCCCGAGACGGGTGCATGCATCCGTATCAGCAAGGGTTATGCCAGGACGGCCTTGACAGGTTGTCGCAGGCGAAACCTTTGGAATAGCGGACTTTTTGCAGTGCACACTAAAATCGCCAAAGACCAAAATTTCTCTTTTCCGAGATTATCAGTCGAAGAATTGTCTCATTTTCAAGATTTAGTCTTCTTTTTGAGACGACGCTTCGAGGCGTGACGATCAGGGCGGCAGGTGGTTGAGCGGACCTGCGGAATGCCGCTTGACCTTCCCGTTGCTGGAAGGTGCAGCCTTTCCAAATCACCTGTGCCCCTCAACCCCCAAGGGAGAAGATTCATGCTGACGTTGAAGGTTTCCGGAATGACCTGCGGCCATTGCGCCCAGACCGTGACCAAGGCCGTGGAGGCCCTCCCCACCGTGGAACGCGCCCTGGTCGACCTGAAGGCCGGCGAGGTCACCGTCGAAGGCAGCGCTGACGAATCCGCCATCCGCCAAGCCATCGAGGATGCCGGCTATGAGGTACAAGGCCGGGCGTGAAAGGTCATCACAAAAAAGAAAATGGGCGCCGGACCATTGTGGCCGACGCCCATTCTCGGTGACGTTTTTCCCGGAAGGTTCTTTGAAGGTCGTTTTATTTGGTCAGGATCAGCTTGTTGGCGCGGGTCACACGCAGGCGGTAGCTCTGCCCGGCGTGCTGGATCACGATCTCGCGGCTGCCCGACATCAGGCGGCCGGATTCGACCACCGGCAGGGATGCGGCGAAGGAAGCGGGAACGGAGACGGCGCTGTCGTGCATGGCGAGTCTTTCTTGCTGGACGGACGTTGCGGTTGGCGATGTCCGGGCGTGAACCCTGGACAGGACCCTAACCCTGCCCGCTACCAATTGCAAGTCATTCTCATTCGCTTTTGAAAATTGGCATCCTTGTCCCAGGATCAGTCCCGAACCGCGCGGCGGACCGCCCAGCGCAGCCCCACCACCAGCAGCTTGTTGTATTCGTTGACCAGCAGGTTGGCGGTGCCGGGCCACATCCACCAGTCGTCGAGATGGACGGTGGGGGCGACGACGGGATGGGGAACCAGTTCGACGTCGGGCATCGCCATCGACAGCTCCAGCAGGCTGCGGCGCATGTGATAGTTGGCCGTCACCAGCCGCAGCGACCGGAATCCCTGGTCGCGCATCCAGTCGGCCGTCTCATAGGCGTTGCCGATGGTGCTGTCGGCGGAATAGCCCAGCGTGATGCAGCACTCCATTTCGGTCGGGGAGTGGCGGGACAGCTTCAGCAGTTCCTGCACATCCACCCCGTCATAGACGCCGGAGACGAACAGCTTCCTCGCGCGGCCGGCGGCGAGCAGTTCAAGCCCGGTGCCCAGCCGGTGGCTGCCGCCGGTCAGCACGACGATGGCGTCGGTCGGACGGTCGGCATCGTCGCCGCTGGGGGACGAGCGCGGCACGTCGGCCGCATACCAGAACAGCCCACCCAGCCAGACGGCCGCCAGCACCAGCATGCCGGCGATCACATGCGCAATCGCCCGCGCCATCATTCCGCCGCCGCGCCGCCGGTGACCGTGGCTCATCATGGTGCCGCCCAACCCCCGATCCCAGACATGGCTCCACTCATGGCCCGACTCATGGCATGGACTCCAGCGTGCGCAGCACGGTCCAGCGCGCAGTGACCAGCGCTAGAAGGGCCAGCCCCGCCGGCACCAGCAGCAGAGCCCCCCATTGCCAGGGCTGCAACGACAGGTCGGGCAGCAGGCTGGCCCGCAGCCCCTGGGAGGCGCGGTGCAGCCCATACAGCGTGCCGCCGGCCAGCAGCAGCCCGATCCCGCCGCCGCGCAGGCTGCGGCCCACCACATGCCGCTCGAACTGGCGCGAGACATAGCGGTCGGTGGCGCCCATCAGATGCAGCAGTTCCACCATCGGCCGGTGGATGGCAAGGCCGGTGCGCACGGCGAAGACAACGGTCATCACCGCCGCCGCCCCGATCAGCACCACCACGCCCAGCGCCGCCAGCCGGATCGCCCCGGCGAAGGAGCGCAGATCGGCCAGCCACACCGCATGGTCGTCCAGCGTCGCCCCCGGCGCGGCGGAGGTCAGGCGCAGGCGGAGCGCACCGACATCGACCGGCCCGTCGGCGACGACGTCGATCAGCCGCGGCATCGGCAGCAGCGGGTCCGCCGCCCCCGCCCCCAGCCAGGGCTCCAGCAGCCGGGCGATCTCCCCCCCGCCCAGCAGGGTCGCCGACCGGATGCCGGGGACGGAGCGCAGGACGGTCAGCGCCGCCTCCGCCCGCTCGTCCAGCGGGGCGACGGGAGCGCCCGGCATCGGCGCGACCTGCACGGTCAGGCCGCCGGCCAGCCCGCTGTCCCAGCGCTGGGCCATGTCCGTCACCAGCATGGCGCCGGCCAGCGCCAGCGCCGCCAGGAACGCCATCAGCGCGGCGATCCAGCCGAGAAAGCGCGAGGAGGGATCGACCGCCAGCGGCAGGTCGGAACGGGGCCGCACCGGACGAAGCGCCATGCCGCTACTCCCACCTTGGGTCGATAGGGCCAGGGTCACTGGCCCGTACGTCCTTCGCACGGGCCTCTTGAGCACGGCCGCGCGCCGGCAGCACCATCAGCCGGCCATTGTCGAGATGAAGGCGCGGATGGTCGAACCGGCGGATCAGCGCCTCGTTGTGGGTGGCGATCACCACGGTGGTCCCCAGCTTGTAGAGTTCCTCGAACAGGTAGAGCAGCCGCATGCCGATGCCGTCGTCGACGTTGCCGGTCGGCTCGTCGGCCAGAAGCAGCCGCGGCCGGTTGATCACCGACCGCGCGATGGCGACCCGCTGCTTCTGCCCGCCCGACAGGGTCGAGGGCGTGGCGTGCAGATGGTTGCCCAGCCCGACCCAGCGCAGGATCTCGCTGCAATGGGCGACCACGTCGGCCTCCGGCGTGCCGGCCATGCGCAGCGGCAGCGCCACATTGTCCAGCGCCGACAAATGGTTGAGCAGGGCGAAATCCTGGAACACCACGCCGATCTGGCGGCGCAGTTCCGGCAGGTCGCGGCGGGTCACCATCGCCATGTCGCGGCCGAACAGGGTGACCAGCCCGCGCGACGGCCGGTGGGCCAGGTACATCAGCTTCAGCAGCGACGATTTGCCCGCCCCGCTGGCACCGGTCAGGAAATGGAAGGATCCCGGCTGAAGGGTGAAATTGATGTCCCGCAGCACCTCCGCCTCGGTGCCGTAGCGCAGGCCGACATTCTCGAAACGGATCACGGTTCCACCACAGCTCGCCATCCCTCCACGCCGGGACAATGCACCCGGTGGGGAGCGGAGTCCACCCTGCCCGGCAAACGGCCGCCATCCGCCGGCCGTCCTCTCCCGCACTGCGCGGAATACTTGAGAAGTCGGTGAAGACCTGACAAGTTGCCGGCCATGATCTGGATTCGGTCCCTCGCCTTCAACATCGCGTTCCACCTCTGGACCGCGCTGATGTGCTTCGCCCTGCTGTGGATGCTGCTGCTGCCGCGTCCGCAGATGGTCGCGGTGGTGAAATGGTATCTCAGCACCGTCGGCTGGCTGGAGCGCACGCTCGTCGGCATCCGCTACGAGGTGCGCGGGCGGGAGAACCTGCCCGACGGTCCCTTTCTGCTGGCGGCCAAGCACCAGTCGGCGTGGGAAACCATGAAGCTTCACCTGCTGGTGAAGGACCCCGCGATCATCCTGAAGCGCGAGCTGATGTGGATCCCGATCTGGGGCTGGTATGCCGCCAAGGCGAAGATGATCCCGGTCGACCGCGGTGCCGGCGGGGCGGCGATCAAGTCGCTGATCCGCAACTCCCGCCCGGTGCGGGACGAGGGCCGCCCCATCGTGATCTTCCCCCAGGGCACCCGCGTGGCGCCGGGCACCTACCGGCCCTACCGCATCGGCGTCGGCATGCTCTATGACAGCCTCGGCATTCCCATCGTGCCGATGGCGCTGAATGCCGGCCTCTATTGGCCGCGCCACAGCTTCCTGAAGTACCCCGGCACGGTGGTGGTGGAGTTCCTGCCGCCGATCATGCCCGGACAGCCGCGCGCCGAAGCGATGCGCGACCTGGAGGAGCGGCTGGAGGCCGCGAGCGACCGCCTCGTCACCGCAGCCGGCGGTCCACCCACCCTGCGCCCGCCGCCACCGGAACCGGCACAGAGCAAGCGGACGGCGACCGCCGTCTCCTGACGAAAGGCATAGGGGCCGGTCGCGACGGTTAATCCCTTGAGCGCCGCCGCGTATCTGCCTACCCTCGCGCAACGAATCGCCGGGAGGGCCGGTTGAACCGGCTCCGGATGACGCGCGAGAGGACGGATGACGCAGACCGCGAAGCCCCCCAGGCCTACCCGGTATCAGGATCGCTGGACAGAGCGATGGCGCGCAGCCGCCGTCGCCCTGCTGATGATGGTGCAGCCGCTGGCGGCCCCCGTCGGCACCATCCTGACCGCTCCCGCGGCCCCCGCCCCGCTTGCAATCGCTGTCACCGCAGCAGCCGTCACGCTGGCGCCGGGCGAGGCCGAGGCCCGCGCCGGGTCCAGCAGCAGGTCGTCCGGCGGCTATTCGCGTCCGTCGCGCACCCCGTCCGTCGGCAGCAGCAGCGGCGGCAGCGGCGGATACTCCCGCCCCTCCACCTCGCGCACGCCCTCCACCGGAAGCGGCGGCTGGTTCTCCGGCGGGTCTTCGAGTTCGAGCGGCGGCTATGCCCGGCCGGGCAACAGCGCCCCGTCGGTCGCCGCCCCGCCGACCTCGGCAGGGGACCGGACCTTCAGCCAGCAGGGCTCGGCCGACGCGCTGAACCGCTACCGCACCAAGCAGGAGGCCGACCGCACCCCGCCGGCCCAGCCGGGAGCGCCACCGCCCGCCGCCTCCACCCAGGGGCGGACCGGCGGGTCGAGCAGCTCCGGCGGGTCCAGCTGGGGCTGGGGCGGCTCCTCCTACCGCACGCCATCGACGCGCCCGGCGCCGGCCAACCCCTATGGCGGCTATGGCTGGAGCCCGCCGCCCTACACCGTCAGCGCCCCGCGCCGCTTCGGCGTCTGGGATGGGCTGTTCCTGTGGTTCATGCTCGACACGCTGACCCGGCCGGGCCATGCCGCCTTCTTCCACAACAACGCCGACGACCCGGGCTATCGCGAATGGCGCCAGGAGGCCGACCGGCTGGCCCGCGACAATGCGGAGCTGCGCGGCAAGCTGGACCAGCTCGACCAGTCGGTGGCGGCCCAGGCCGGCACCCCGCGCCAGGCCGGTCAGCTGCCGCCCGACGTGCCGGCGGATCTGGCCCGTGCCGATTCGGCCAGTTCGGTGGACAGCGCCAGCGCCGCGCAGGCGTCGCGCAGCTCCGGGCACGGCTTCTGGTGGTGGGGCCTGCTGCTGCTGGGAGCGGCGGTGCTGTTCCTGCTGTGGCGGGCGCGGCGGCGGATGGATGCGCCATCCAAACCGAATGCAGTCGCCAACAGCCCTGTTTCCAAGGGCTCTGGCTCCAAGGGAGGATCGGACGTGCCCCTGTTCGGAACGCTCGGCAACTATGTGAACCAGAAGCTCGGCGGCAAGGCCTACAGCCCATCGCTGTTCCGGCTGGGCATGACGGTCACCATCGACCCCACCCCCTTCCTGCTGGCGGAGAGCGCCACCAAGGTCAAGGCGCCGGACACCGGCACCGACCGGCTGGTGTCGATCGAGGCGGTGGGAACCGTCACCTCCGGCCCGGCGACCGTCTACCGCCTGCATCTGCCGGGAGGTGGTTTCTTCCAGATCCATCTCGGCCCCGACGGGCAGCCGGACGAGTGCCGCTATTTCACCCCCATCGACAGCGTCACCCCGTCCGACGAGGGCGAGTGGGGCTTCTGGCTGGACGATGCGGAGGGGATGATCGGCTGGCCGGAGTTCCAGACCAAGGACGGCAAGCTCTATCCCCGCATCTGGCAGCCGGGCGCCAGCCGCATCCAGCCCTTCACCCTCAGCGAGGCGCGCCAGACCCTGCGCGGGACCGAGACGGTGACCAGCCAGTCGATGCTGTACGGCGCCCCGACGAACGCCGGAGATCCGGCGCCCGCCACCGAATATATCCTGGTGGAGGCGGTGGAGCGCGCCGGCCGCGCGTCGGTCGAGATCGCCGCCGGCATCGACGTGAACCCCGCCTCCCTCTCCCTGTCCTAACCCCCACACGACAAGAGTGCCGGCCCCATGGAAAGCACCTTCGGTTCCATCCTGACCGCGCTCGGCACCGGCCTTCCGGTGCTGCTGGTCCAGCTCGCCGTCACGCTGGCGCTGCTGGCGGCCGGCGTCGCCGTCTATACCCGCATCACCCCCTTCGACGAGCGCCGGCTGGTGGCGGAAGGCAATGCCGCCGGCGGCCTGACGCTGGCCGGGTCCATCGTGGCGCTCGCCATTCCGCTGGCGGCGACGCTGGCGACCAGCAGCTTCCTGCTCGACATCGTGCTGTGGGGCGTGGTGGCGGTGATCCTCCAGCTGGTCGCCTTCGCCGTGGCGACCCTGCTGATCCGCGACCTGCGCGGCCAGATCGAATCGGGCAACGTCGCGTCGGCGGCGACGCTGGTCGGCGTCCAGCTCGGGGTGGCGGTGATCAACGCCGCCGCCATGGCCGGATGATCGGGGTCAAATGAACGGGGCCGGATAAAGAGAATCGCCCCCGAGAGGTAAGGATGGGGGTCTGGTTCCCGGATCGCTCCCACCCCATCTGTGCAGGCGAAGCGTCCGCGGCCTTGGTCCGGGGCGCCTCCAACAACCCTCCTTCGACAGGAATCAGCCATGCTTGCCTTCATCCGCAACCTTATGGGTGTCAAGACCGACCAGGCCGTCCAGGGCGCCATGGAGGCGCTGGTGCGCTGGGATCCGAAGTCCGCGACCGAGGCGGAGCTGCGGACCATGGAGCAGCATCTCGACGGGCTGGGCCGGCAGGTGGCAGAAGCCCGCGCCATCCATGACCGCGAGCAGCGCGAGGCCGACGAGATCAAGGCGCTGTCCGCCCAGCGCATGGCGGCGGCCGAGCATCTGCAGCGCCAGATCGACGGCGAGACCGACCCGTCGCGCAAGGCCGGCCTGGAAAAGAGCCTGGAGACCGTCGTCGCCATGCTGGAGGAGATGGCCCCCGACATCGAGCGCGAGGTCCGCGACGCGGTCGAAGCGCGCGAGTTCCTGGAGATGCTGGAGAAGAACTACGCCGAGGCCGGCGCCAAGCTGAAGGCCGCGCGCGCCGACCTGAACCGTGCCCAGCGCGACATGGGCCGCGCCGACCAGCAGCGCGCCATGGCCGAGCGTCAGGCCGAAGCCGCCCGTCAGGCCGCCGGCCTCGCCGGGGCCACCAGTGGGCTGACCGTCGCGCTGAAGGCGATGCAGGACACGGCAGCCAAGGATCTGGCCGCAGCGGAGGCCGCGAACGCCAAGGCCAAGCTGCTGCGCCCGTCGGCCCCGGAAAAGGAAGACCCCAACATCGCCGCCGCGCTGGCCGCCGCGTCGGGCAAGACCGCCCCGACCAGCCTGTCCGACCGTCTGGCGGCGCTGAAGGCCAAGCAGGGCTGAGGATTCGAGGGATCGGCGGGGGGAAGACTCCGCCGATCCTTACCTCCTGGGGGATGGAACAGCATGGAACGGTTTCCGGCTGCTGTTCCATCGTCACCGCCCCGCCCACCTCGCAAACGGCCGCCTTACAAACGGTCGCCTCACAGACGGTCGAAGGCGGCCTGTCCACCCTTGCGCTCCAGCGCCGAGCCGAGGGTGGGATAGGGATCGTCGGGGTTGAGGGTGTAGGGATAGACGCCCTTCGGCCCCACCGCTTCCGGGCGGGCGAGGATGGCGGCGACGGCGCGCGGGTCCGGGGGAGTACGTTCGCGGAAGGCGCCGGGGATGCTGTCGTCGTCGAGATCGGAGACGATCCCGGTGGCAAGGTCGGTGGCAGACACGGCAGACAGGTCTTGCGACGGCTGCGGGGGTTGCGGCTGTTGTGCCGGGTGTGCGGCGAGCCCGTCGAGGATGCCGAGCCGGTCAGCCAGCCAGCGCACGGTGGAGGGATCGCCGGAGGAGACCAGCCGCTCGATCTGCTCGACCACCAGACTGCGCAGCGACGAGAGGCGCAGGTCGGCCTCGCGGTTCAGGGCCTGACGTTCCCACCACACCCTGTGACGGAAATCCTTGGAGCCGTAATAGGCCCGCCACAGGGTGGTGCGGCTGCATCCCATGGCGCGGGCGACATAGAGGAAGCTGCTGCCGCGCGCCAGCATGCCGGCGGCCATGATCCACTGCTCCTCATGGAACTGCGAACCGGGGACCAGAGAGCCTGCCGACGGCACCGGCGGCTCTTGGGCCCAGAGGGGGAAATTATCGTTCTGGAAGGTACGGCTGTCGAGGGCCATGGCGTCGCTCCGCAAGCTGAAAGGACATGTGCGGAGAGGTTATAGGAAATATATCCTTTCATGGGGCGTTTTTGTGCAAAACGCGCGGCGCGCCAACGATTGAGCGTTCCTTCCAGACGTCGTAGCAGGGCGGCAATCCTCTCCCGCCCGCCGTCCAACAGACCAGCCAGAAGCGGGACCACCGATTCGGCACACGGGCGCCCGGCATCGCTGACAGCGACAAGCCTGATCTGGTCCAGATCAGGCTATGGCCCTGTCATCGCAGGACGGACAGGGCTCCTGCGCCGATTCATGAATGAACCAGGCCCCCTTTCCCATCTGCTTGGCACGGTACATCGCTGCGTCCGCCTGACGGAGGGAACAGGGCAGATCGTTGCAGGAGCCGGCGGTGAGCGAAATTCCAATGCTGCACCCGACCCCCATATCCAGATCGCGGACTTCAGTGATGATGCGGGTGGCCACGCTGGTGGCTACGGTCTTGATATCGGGAACATGCCCGGACAGGCAGACGACGAACTCGTCGCCGCCAAGCCGGCCAAGCAGGTCGCCATCCCGGGTCGTCCGGCGCATGATCTCGGCCACCATCGTCAGAACCTTGTCGCCCTGATCGTGGCCTTGCCGATCGTTCACCGCCTTGAAGCCATCCAGGTCGATGTAGAGGAAGGCGAGAACCAGCCCCCTTTGGCCGGCGCTCTGGCGCATTCCCTCCGCCAACTCCAGGAACAGCCCGCGGGCGGGTAGCCCGGTCAGAGGATCGCGCCGCGCCTGATGAAGCTCGGCGCCCAATTGCAGCGCGACGCTTTCGGCTTCCAGTGCGCGCATCTGATTCCGGTGACCGCTGCGGATCATCCGGGCACTCGCCACAAGCAGCAGAAGCACAAGCGTCGTGGTCATGGTCACTTCGGCAACGAACCACAGCGACCGGACCCGCCATGCGGCGAAGGCCGACTCCCCCTCGATCCCGGCATAGACGACGAGGTTCAGATCCGGAATGAGCCTGTAGGCGGCGAGCCGTTCCTTTCCGTCCAACACGGATTGCGACCAGTAGGTGCCGACCGGTGCCTGCGGGAGCTGCTCCCGAAAGAGCTGCCCATTCCGGTTGTTCTTGCCGAGATTGGCGGCGAGATCCGGTTGCCGGGCAACGATCTCGCCATCGGTGCGGAAGACTGTGACGGTGGTATCAAGCCCGAACGACATCATGGCGTAGAAGTTGACCAGCCATTCAGTTTTCATCCCGGCGCTCGCGACGCCGATGATGTCGCCGGTCCAGTCGCGGATCGGCCGCGAGATGGTGAAGACGATGCGGTTGTCCAACCGGCTGCGCAGCGCCGGGCTGACCACGAGATCGGCCCCCGCCAGCACCGCCTGGAAATGGGGGCGGTCGGCGATGTTGAGCGGCCCGTCCATCTGACGGCCGGTGCCGGCAACGCCATTGCCTTTGGTGTCGAACAGCCAGAGGGTTTCCCCACCGTCCACATTGGCGAGCGCATCGCGCAGCCGACGCCAATAGATGGGGTTCTGTACGGCCCCCAGACTGCCGGCCTCGTCGACCAGGGTTGCCGCCTGACGCAGGGCGATGTCGGCGCCTTTTGTCGTGTGCAGAACGTGAGCTTCGACGACTTTGGCCATGTCGGCGGCAAGCGCCTCCATCCGTGCGGAGGTTCGCTGCCGGTCCTGCCAGACAAGGTGGGTCGTCATCATAACGACAGCAGCCAAGGCCAACGCAGCGGCAAGCAGGGGGCTGAAGTGTCTCTGCATGGAAACTCCGTTGCGACGGACGCTGACTGCAGGAGGCCCACGCAAACACTATGCCGAAAGAAATAGTCTGATTCTTCAGGCCTTACCCGCAGTTGAAGCGGTCAACCGTCGCAAACCGCCTCGCAGAGTTGGAGGCTCCACCCCAAAATGCTCTGGGTTTCCCGCATAACGCGACAGGCTGACCGCTCCGTCGCATGGGAATGACGGCTGAGAGAGGCGCGTGACGCGATTCGATGGGAGGCGAAGCGCGGCCCCCGATCCTTACGTCTCGGGGGAGGCCGCCTTCGCCGTCTTCGCCTTGCGCGCCGCCACTTCGAACGCGACGTCCTCGATCAGCCCGCCGGTCAGCGAGGACAGGGCCGACTTCAGGCTCGGCCAGTGATTCATGCGGGCGGTGTCGGCGACGGCGGCGTTCCTGGCCATCAGGACGAGGCGGCGGCCGCCCTGGGGGGCTTCCTCCACCCGGTCCGGCTCCAGCTCGGCCAGCAGCGGGGCGGGAACCTTGCCCTTCAAAGCATGCAGCACGGCGGCCCACAGGGCGGTCACGTCGTCGGCGTCGGGCAGCGGGCCAAGGTCGGCGAGGCCGGCCTCCACCGGATCGGCGGGAGCCACGGTGTCGACCTTGCCGATGCGGCGCGCCCGGCGGCCGGCGCTGTGGCGTTCGCGCTCCAGATAGGTCTCGGCCGCTTCCTCCTCATCCTTGGCGAGGAATTCGAGGGTCACCGCCTCGATCTTGCGGCCTTTCCGCTTCATCTTGTCTTCCGGCATGCTGACGCGGAAGGGGGCGAGCTGGTTCACCTCGGCAATCGCGCGGTCGATGGTGCGGGTGCGCAGGATGCCGAAATCCTTGTAGGCGCCCTCCGGCACGTTCATCAGCTTGCGCAGCGTGTCGATGTCCAGCTCCAGCGACGGATAGTCCATCTGGTAGCGCTGCATGCCGATCTCGTACAGCTTCAGCGCGTAGGTGCTGGTGACCTTGACCATCGCCGGACCGGACAGCTTGGCCCACAGCTGCGACGAGCGCTGGATTTCCAGGAAGGCGTCGGTGAACTGGAAATGGATGTCGGCGGCGTCGCTGTCCTCCTCCTCCTCCGGCCGGACATAGCTGGAGAGGATGCGCAGTTCCGCGCGCGACCGCCGGCCGCGGAAGGGGCCGATGACCACGAGGCTGGAATCGAAGATTTCCTTCAGCGCGTCGAAGATGCGCTCGTTGCCCTTGTGGTTGCCGCGCACCACGCGCTTGGGCATCCGGTAGAGCTTGTTGGCGAAATTCTGGCTGCCGGCGAGATGGATCATGAAGTTCAGCATCTTCTGCGCCGGCAGCGACAGGCGCGTGCCGTTGGCGGGATAGCTGTAGACCGCCTCCGCCGCCTTGATCAGATGCTTGTAGCCGTCGCGCTCGAAGGTGGCGCTGGCGACGCGGGCGGTCAGGCCGGCGACCGGAGCCGCGGAGTCGGCACTGACGGCCGGCAGCGTCGCCGCACTGCCGTCGCCGTCGATCACCGCGCCGCCGGCCAGATCCTGCGGGCCTAGCACCACCAGCCCCGGTCCGCCCTTCGCCGGTTCCGCAATCCTGTCGGCAGTCATCGGGGCCGCCATGGGCGCAGCCGCGTCCGACGGGACGGACTCCTCCGCCACCGTGCTGCGCGCCTTCCTGCGCCCCGTCCCCGCCATAGCCGTCCTCCGCCAGAATCGGGGGAGGCTAAATCAATCCTTACCAGAAAAACAAGTAAGGAAAGGGTCGCGCCGCAGAATCCTTTTCATCCTTACGCCCTGGGGGCGGAACCCTTACGCCCCGGGGGGTGTGCGAATCGCCCCCACCCGGTAAGGCTGTTTCCCCCAGGCTGTAAGGAAGATTCGCAGCGACTCGCGGACTCGCCTGGAGATTCGCGCCGACGAATCCTCTTAAAAGGGAAAGGGAGTCGCAAAGGCTTGCCAAGTGCCAGATCCGCAACGGCTTCTAACGTGCGAATCTCGCCCGAAACTGCCCTTCCGCATCCTTACCCCTCTCGAATCGGTCCGACTCGATTCGCCAAAAGCGCCTTCAGGGGATGCGCTCCATCCTTACTCCGTGGGGGAGTGACCCCAGTTTTGCTGTCCGGGGCTCTGTGGGCAAGCGCAATCCTTACGGCTTGGGGGCGCTCAAAGACGGATCCAGGCCCCCAAGGGGTAAGGATCGAGGCATTCAAGGGAGCGCATCGTCCGATTCTGAGCCATGCCAGGAGTCACAGGCCCTTAAACGCCCCCAGGATGTAAGGAAGCCCGCCCCCAAGCCGTAAGGATCGGGGAGCGGGCCTGTCGTGCGCATCGGGCCGGAGTGTGGCCCCCAGGGAGTAAGGATAGGGAAGAAGGAACGGGATAAAACTTTGTTATATAATGTTTTTTCTTAATGGGCCGCGAGCAGGAGAAGCCCCTGGCCGAGATAGACGCTGGCGGTTCCCATCACCAGATAGCGGCTCCACAGGCGGAACTGGGCGTCGCTCATGCGGTCGAGGACGCGGCGGGAGAGATTCGTGCCGATCAGCGCCATGGCGATCGACATCAGGATCACCGTCGATTCCACCGTCTCGTCGCCGCTGCCGGCCACCAGCGGGGCGAAGTAGACGATCTTGACCAGATGGCCGACCGACTGGATGGCAGCCTTGGTGGCGACCACGCTCTGCCGGGTCATGGCGCTGCGGATGAAGAAGGTGTCGAGCAAGGGGCCGGAGATGCCGGCGAGCAGCTGGATGCCCATGCAGAGGAAGCCGCCCAGAACGCCATGCAGCGGCTTCTGCGCGTTCAGCGCCCAGCGGGCGGGGATGGCCAGCGCCAGGAAGGGCGTCAGCCCCAGGATCAGCAGCGACACCGCCCGGTCCGGCACGGCGCCGGCCAGGGCGAACAGCAGGCCGGCGACGGAGCCGCCCAGCGCGAAGCGCAGGATGACCGGCCAGACGACATGGTTCCGCCACAGCCATGCCCGCCAGCCGTTGGAGGCGAACTGCGTCACGCCATGCAGAAGCATCGCCGACGGCACCGGCAGCAGGATCAGCAGCAGGCCCATCAGCACCATGCCGCCGGCCATGCCGAACAGGCCCGACAGAAACGAGGTCACGAGAACGGTGAGGCCAAGCCCCACCATCAGCGGAAGCGTCAGCATGAATCGCCTGAATGCAAGAGAGGGAATGCCAGAGAGGATGCCCGGAAACTCTCACGCGCGCGGTTGCGCCGCAAACGGCATTGTTCGATGCTCAGCCCCAGGAAAAGTTGGGGTGGGATCGGAATGACCTTGGGGATGGACGCATGCGCCGCCTGCCCTCGCTGAACGGGCTGCGCGCCTTCGAGGCGGCGGCCCGCCATCGCAGCTTCACCGCGGCGGCGGCGGAACTGCACGTTTCGCAGGCGGCGGTCAGCCGGATGGTGAGGCTGCTGGAGGACCGGCTGGGCTTCGCCCTGTTCGACCGCCGGGCCAACGCGCTGGAACTGACCGAGCGCGGCCGGGCGCTCCAGCCGGCGCTGACCGACGCGTTCGACGGCATCGCCCGGCGGGTCGAGCAGGTGTCGGCGATGCGGGCCGGGCCGGTGCTGACGGTCGGCATGGGGGCGACGGTGGCGGTGCGCTGGCTGATCCCGCGCCTGTCGGGCTTCCACCTCGACCATCCGGAGATCGAGGTGCGGATCGCCACCGGCGGGGCCGGGGCGCCGATGAACGACGACTGGACCTGCGCCGTCCTGCTCGGCGACGGCCAGTGGCCCGGCTATGAGGCGGAGCGGCTGTTCTCCTCCAGCCTGGAGCCGGTCTGCGCGCCGCGGCTGGCGGCGGCGCTGTGCAAGCCGGCGGATCTGGCCGGCGCCACGCTGCTGCACGTCTCGCATTGGGGGGAGGACTGGCCGCGCTGGCTGGATGCCGCCGGGGTGGCCGATCCTATGCTGGCCTCGGGAACGCGGGGGCTGTCCTTCGGCAGCTATGCCATGACCTTGCAGGCGGCCATCGACGGCGTCGGGGTGGCGCTGGCGCCGCGGCTCTACAGTGCGGACGACATCGCCGCCGGGCGCCTCGCCGCGCCCTTCGCGCTGGCGGTGCCGATGGTCCATTCCTGGTATCTGGTCTATCGCGCCTCGCGCCGCGAGGATGGCGGCTTCGGCGCCTTCCGCGACTGGCTCTACCGGCTGCGCGCCGAGATCGCCTGAGGAGATCGCGTGAGGAGGCGCATGGCCGGGCGGCGCAATTGACCGATGCGCCGGCCGCGGGTGCCGACATAGGCTGTGCGCTGTTCTGTCTCAGTTTCGACCCGTCATGACCGCACAGGACCGCGCGATGCCGCCCACCGCCGCCCCTCTCTCTACCGAAGACTCCGCCCACCCGGCGCTGTCGCGCTCGCTCGTCCTGCTGATGGCGCTGGCCTGCGGCGTGGTGGTCGCCAACATCTATTATGCCCAGCCGCTGGTCGGGCTGATCGGCCCGGCGGTCGGGCTGTCGCCGGAGACCGCCAGCCTCGTCGTCACCCTGACCCAGGTCGGCTACGGCGCCGGGCTGATCCTGCTGGTGCCGCTGGGCGATTTGCTGGAGAACCGCCGGCTGGTGGTGGTCACCCTGTCCAGCACGGTCCTGGCCCTGCTGGTGGCGGCGGTCGCCCCCACCGCGTCCCTGTTCCTGGCGGCGTCCTTCCTGATCGGCGTCACCTCGGTCGCCGTGCAGATGCTGGTGCCGCTGGCCGCACACATGGCGCCGGAGGCCTCGCGCGGGCAGGTGGTCGGCAATGTGATGAGCGGGCTGCTGCTCGGCATCCTGCTGGCCCGCCCGGTGTCGAGCCTGATCGCCGACAGCCTGGGCTGGCGGGCGGTCTTCGTCCTGTCGGCGGTGGCGATGGTCGGCTTCGCCGTCCTGCTGTGGCGGGTGCTGCCGCAGCGCCGGCCGACGAGCCGGTCGAGCTACGGCGCGCTGCTCGGCTCGCTGGGGCGGCTGCTGGTGCGGACGCCGGTGCTGCAACGGCGGACCGTCTACCAGACCATGATGTTCGCCGCCTTCAGCCTCTACTGGACCTCGGTGCCGCTGCTGCTGGCGGGGGCGCCCTTCCATCTCAGCCAGCGCGGCATCGCGCTGTTCGCCCTGTCGGGGGCGGCGGGCGCGCTGGTCGCGCCGATTGCCGGGCGGATCGCCGACCGCGGCTGGACCCGGCCGGCGACCGGCTTCGCCCTGGCGATGGCGGCGCTGTCCTTCTTCGTGGCGCGTGCCGGCGAGGGCTCCATCGCGCTGCTGGTGCTGGCCGGGCTGCTGCTCGACATGGGCGTGCAGATGAACATGGTGCTGGGGCAGCGCGCCATCTATTCGCTGGGGGCGGAGACTCGCAGCCGGATGAACGCCATCTATATGGCGATCTTCTTCCTGGGCGGGGCCGCCGGCTCGGCGCTCGCCGGCTATGCCTTCGCCGTCGGCGGCTGGGCGCCGGTGACCTGGATCGGCTTCGCCTTTCCCGCCATCGGCCTGCTGTTCTACCTGACCGAATTCCGCGGGCGGCCCGCCGCCTGACCTGTGATCTTCAAAGGAGACGATGCAATGGATCGACGCCCGCTTGGTCGTAGTGGCCTGACTGTGTCCCCGCTCTGCTTCGGCGGCAACGTGTTCGGCTGGACCGCCGACGAGGCCACCTCCTTCCGGCTGCTCGACGCCTTCGTCGATGCCGGCTTCAACTTCGTCGACACCGCCGACGTCTATTCGGCCTGGGCCCCCGGCAACACGGGCGGCGAGTCCGAGACCATCATCGGCAAATGGATGAAGAGCCGCGGCAACCGCGACCGCATCGTGCTGGCGACCAAGGTCGGGTCGGAGATGGGGCCGGGGAAGAAGGGGCTGTCGCCCGCCTGGATCCGGACGGCGGTGGAAGACTCGCTGAAGCGGCTCCAGACCGACCGCATCGACCTCTACCAGTCGCACTGGGACGATCCCGAAACCCCGTTCGAGGACACGCTCGGCGCCTACAAGGAGCTGATCGACCAGGGCAAGGTCCGGGCCATCGGCGCCTCCAACCTGACCGCGGCCCGGCTGCGCGAGGCGCTGGAGGTCAGCGCCCGCACCGGCCTGCCCCGCTATGAGACCCTGCAGCCGGAATACAACCTCTACAGCCGCGAAGGCTACGAGGCGGAGCTTGAGGGGATTTGCCGGGAGAATGGGCTGGGCGTCATCAACTACTATTCGCTGGCCGCCGGCTTCCTGACCGGCAAGTACCGCTCGGCGGAGGATGTCGGCAAGAGTGCGCGCGGCAACGGGGTGGTGTCGAAATACCTGAACGAGCGCGGCCGGGCGATCCTGGCGGCGCTGGACGAGGTCGCCGGCCGGCATGGGGCGACGCCGGGACAGGTGGCGATTGCCTGGCTGATCGCGCGGCCCGGCCTGACCGCCCCCATTGCCAGCGCGTCGAAGCCGGAGCAGATGGGCGACCTGATCGCCGCCGCCCGGCTGCGGTTGGATGCCGACGACATCGCGCAGCTGGACCGGGCCAGCGCTTACTGAGGGCGCTTACCGGGGCGTCAGGTCAGGGCGAGGGGATCGCCGCCGCCTTGGGCGGGGCCGGCTTGCCGGCCTCGTCGGTCCGCAGCACCGCCAGGAGGGCGTCGGCCATGGCGTGGTAGACCGAGTGCGGGCAGACCAGACGCGACAGCGTGGTGGCAAGCGCGGCGCTCAGCATCAGCGGCAGCAGCATGTCGGGCGACGCGCTCATCTCCGTCACGATGACGACGGCGGTCAGCGGCGCCTGAACGACGCCGGCGAAATAGGAGACCATCGACAGCAGCACCACCGCCTCCAGCGAGGTGCCCGGCAGCAGCCCGCCGATGATCGAGCCGATGCCCGCCCCCACCGACAGCGAGGGGGAGAAGATGCCGCCGGGAATGCCGCAGATGCCCGACAGGGCGGTCGCCAGCAGCTTGGCCGGGGCGTAGTACCAGGGCAGGGTCTCCACCCCGTCGAGCACGGCGCGGGCCTGCTCGTAGCCGGTGCCGAAGGTCAGGCCGCCGGTGGCGGTGCCGATGACGGCCAGGGCGAGGCCGCAGCCGAGCGCGACGAACACCGGATGGCGGCCAATCCGCCCGCCCAGGCCGCAGCGGATCCAGCGCGACAGCCACAGCAGCAGGCTGCTGAAGCCGCCGCCGGCCAGACCGCCGACGAGGCCGGTCGCCAGCACCGCCTTCCAGTCCTGCCAGCTTGCCGAGGCGGCGGTGTGGCCGAAATAGGCGTAGTTTCCGAGCAAGGCCACGGCGACCAGACCGGCCGCCACCACCGCGACCAGCACGAGGCCGCTGGTCCGCCGCTCGAAGCTGCGGGCCATTTCCTCGATGGCGAAGACGATGCCGGCCAGCGGCGTGTTGAAGGCCGCGGCGACGCCGGCCGCCCCGCCGGCCAGGATCAGCCCCGGTTCCCGCCCCAGCCCGGCGAGGGAGCCGGCCATCAGCATGATCGAGGCGCCGACCTGCACCGTCGGCCCCTCCCGTCCGATGGAGGCGCCGCAGGCCAGCCCGACCAGGGTCAGCAGGATCTTGCCCACGGCGATGCGCGGCGACAGCAGCCGGCGCTTGACCGCCGGATCCTGGACATGGCGGGCGGCGATGGCCTGGGGAATGCCGCTGCCCTGCGATCCCGGCACGACCCGCAGCGCCACCCAGGCCGAGACGGCCAGACCCAGCGGCGTCAGCAGGAAGGGCAGCCAGGGCGATGCCGCCTCCGCCAGCCGGAACAGCTGCTGGGCGTAATCGGCGGCGCGGGCGAACAGCACGGCGACCAGACCGACCACGCCGGCACCGGACCAGAACAGCAGGCGCCGACGCCAGTTCCTGGGCGACATCCAGACATGGCGGGGGCGGCGCAGCCCCTGGGTTAGCCGGGGAGGCAGCGGGTGGAGCGGACGGTTGGAAGGCATTGGACGGGCCGGACGCGGGGGGAACAGACGGGTGAAACGGCGGGAGGCCGAATTTAGGTCCGTCTTTCTCCGCAGAACCAGCGGCAGTCATGCAGATCTGGGGTCACGCGGGTCCGGGGGCAGGCCCTCTCACGCGTGAAAATCGGGCATCAGCGGCGGACGACGGTGACCGGCTGGGACCTCGAAGCGGAACGGTTGCTGCGCGAGGCGATGGCGGCGCCTTGCAGGGTCTGCTGGCTGCGGCGCTTCTGCGCCTGCTCGACCTCGCGGCGGAAATTGGGGCCGAGCGCCTCGTAGGCGGCCTTCAGCTCCGGGTCGTTCATCCAGATTTCGCGGCGATCCATGGTTTCCTCTTATATTGGCTGGCCGCCGGCCGGATGCCGGACAGACCTGCGGCGTGCCGCCCTTGCAGAGATCTGCATCGCGGGCGGGTCATCCGTCGTTTTTATCAGGATGACGCCAGCGTTCCTTTTGGAAGGCGGGAGCGGCATGACGACTGACAGGTTGGGGCGGTCGGTCTTCACTTCAAGATACGCCCGGTGTCGGATCGGGCGACTTTTCGAAAGCCATAACGCCCCGCCCAACCCAAGGTTCCAGCCGGGGGCTTATCGGCCGCAGGTGATAGGTCTGGGGGGAGAATTTCGCTTATGAGGCGGTTCCCCCCTCTCCCCCGCTCACGCGCAAACTTCGTTTGCGCTGACGCGACAGGCGGACCTTCGGTCCGCCGAAAGCGGGGAGAGGGTCGGGGTGAGGGGGATGCACGGGGAGGATTTGGTGGAGAATGGGGACTGCGCGACGCTTGAGGATCCTCGCCGCGCGACCCCCTCACCCTAACCCTCTCCCCGGGGGGGAGAGGGGATATGTCCCAGTCGTGGGAGAGGGGATCTTGTCGTGAGACGGCAGGATCAGGCGTGCAACAGGCCGATGTCGCTGTAGGCGATGTGGTCGAAGCCCAGGCCGTAGACCGGCGAGTTCGAGGCCAGGCTGAAATCGTCCGCACCCGGATTGACGAAGGCCGGGTTCAGGATCACCGAGCCCTTGTCGTAGCCGGCGGCCTGCCAGTTCGACAGCGTGCCCCAGGCGCCGCTCGACATCACCTGCGGCCAGGCGTCGAACTCCTTCTCGGCGGTGTTCAGGCTGCTGTAGAAGTTGTTGTGGAGGTTGCCGACATTGGCCGGGCCGTAGATGTGGACGGCCGTGCCCTCGCGCACGTCGATGACGTTGCCCGAGATGTCGTTGCTGGTCATCGTGTGGCCCTTCCAGCCGCTCCAGGCGACATCCTGCTGGAGGCCGATCTGGGCGCCGCTGTTGCCGGCGATGACGTTCTCGGTGACCGTGTTGTTCCAGCCGCCATGCAGGAAGACGCCGCCGATGTTGTCGTGGACGACGTTGCCCTTCACCGTGGTGCCGCTGGTCCAGTCGTCGAGATAGATGCCCCAGCTCGCCACGCTGCTCGACGGGTTGGTCGCGGTGGTGCCGGACACGTCGTTGTTGATGACGGTGTGGTTGGCCAGATCCTGCTGGCGGTTGATCAGGTAGATGCCGCCGCCGTCGTTGGACTCGAGGTTGGCGTTGATCACCTTGTTGTAGGAGATGGTCACGCGGTAGGCGGCGTCGCTGCCGTCCGTCTGGACCGAGCCGACGGCGATGGCCTTCTCCGGCGAGTTCTCGATCTGGTTGTGGGTGACCTTGACGTCCGAGCTGCCGTTGATCCAGATGCCGGCGTCGCCGCGGTCGGCGGCGTTCGGATGCCGGATCAGGTTGTCGGACACCAGCGTGGCGTTGGAGCCGGCCTTGACGAAGATCGACTCGGCGCCGGTGTTGTCGAACTGGTTGCCGGTGACCTTGCTGTTGGCGCTGTTCTGCACCGTGATGCCGTAGCCGCCGCCCTTGACCACATTGTTGGAGAAGGTCAGGCCAGCCGCATTGTCGGCGTAGACATAGTGGCCGCCGACGACGCCGTCGGCGAAGTTGAGCCCCTCGATGGTGACGTTCTTGGCGCCGCCGAGGCCGAAGGACACCGTGGCGTTGGAGCCGCCGTGGATCACCGCCTTTTCGCTGCCGTAGCCGACGAAATGCACGCCGCTGTCCTGGCCGTCCAGCCACAGCCCGTTCTGGCGGTAGTCGCCGCCGCGGATGTAGGTGGTGTCGATGTTCGGGTCGGCGCGCATCGCCAACTGGGCCTTCTGCAGCGAGGCGAAGGGACCGTCGGTGCCGTCGGCATTCGGCGCCGCCAGCTTGCCCGACCAGCTGTCCTTGCCGTTGGTGGCGACGTAGAAGGCCGGGCCGGTCGGGGTGGGATTGGTCGGGGTGGTGGGCGTCGTCGGCGTGGTGGGGGTGGTCGGGGTCGTCGTGGTGCCGGCCGGGAAATCGGAGGCCGGGGCGTTCACCACCAGCGTGCCGTTCCACCACATGCCCTTCTGGCCGGCGATCACGTCCTTGCCGTCGAGCGCGCCCTTGTCATAGCTGACGGCGCTGTCGGTCGCGGCGTATTTGTGGCCGTTGATCGAGATGCTGTTGACGGTCAGGCTGCGGTCCTGGCCGTTGATGACGGCATCGTTGTCGTACTGGATCTGCACCTTGTGCGCGACGCGGTCGGCGACGTCGGCGGTGAAGCTGAAATCCTTGGCGGCGGTGCCGGCGGTGCCCTCGCCGATCTGCTTGCCGTCGACCAGCACCTTGAAGTGGGCGTTGACGCCGCCCGCCGGGGTGCCGGAGGCGTTCACCACGATGGTGTCCTTGGCCGTCGTGCCCGCTGCGGGCGTCGCGGTGACGGCGGTGGGGAAATAGCTCTTGTCGGCGTTGACGACCAGCGTGCCGTTCCACCACAGGTTCGACTGGCCGGCGACGACGTCCTTGCCGTCCAGCGCGCCCTTGTCGTAGCTGACGATGCCGGCGGTCGGCGCGATCGTCTTGCCGCCGATGCTGATGCTGTTGACGGTCAGGCTGCGGTCCTGGCCGTTGATGACGGCGTCGTTGTCGTACTGGATCTGCACCTTGTGCGCGACGTCGCTGGTCAGCACGGGCGTGAAGACGAAATCCTTCGCCGTCGTGCCGGCGGCGCCCTCACCCACCTTCTGGCCGTCGACCAGCAGGGTGAAATGGGCGTTCACGCCGCCTGCGGCCTTGCCGAGCGCGTTCACGACGATCTTGGTAGCGGAAGTGGCCATCGGTTCGGTGTCCTCGCCTGATGTGCCCGTCTGCCTTGGCCGTTGCTTGGGGGCCGGCTTTCGGGGCCTGATGTCCGTTTTGGGCCTGAACCCGGATGCGGGACGCAGGATGGCGGGGTGCTGCGGGATCTTTGTGTGATGTTTGCCCTAAAAAGAGCGGAATCCGCGACAAATTGCGGACATCGGGGCTGGGGCCCTGTTGCGGCCGTTGTCGTGATTGCAGTGCAGCATTTCCGCAACAGCGCAGGCTACGAAACTTGCGGATTTCCCTTATTGATGAAGGAAGCCGTTGAACGAAAGGTGCTTTTCCCGGATTGTTTGGAATAGCTACAACTGTTTGCCGCCGGAACGAGACGCGGCGACCGCAAGGCACCGGGCATCCCCATATGTCAGGCGACCGGAGCGGAACAAGGATTGACCGAGAGATGCCTGAGTACAGCGAGCGGACGCGCCATGCCGAAGACCACGCCAGCCACCGGCCCCTGCCGGCGGGCTGTTTCCGGGTGCAGCGGCCCATTCGCTTTTCCCACTGCGACCCGGCCGGCATCGTCTATTTCCCGGTCTATTTCGACATGTTCAACGGGGCGGTGGAGGACTGGTTCACCCAGGGGCTGGACATCGACTATGCGACGATGATCCTGCAGCGCCGCCTGGGCCTGCCCATCGTGCATGCCGAATGCGACTTCGTCATTCCCAGCCGGATGGGCGACACGCTGACGCTGGGCGTCCTCCTGGAGCGGCTGGGCCGCAGCTCGCTCCAGCTGCGCATCAACGGCGAGCATGAGGGGCAGGTCCGGCTGTCGGGCAGCCTGACGGTGGTCACCACCTCGCTGGACGATTTCGCCGCCGTGCCGATCCCGGACGACATCCGGGCGGCCATGAAGCGCTATCAGGCGGGCTGCGAGGGGTAAGGGGGGCATAATCCCCTCTCCCGCAACGGGAGAGGGGATTATGCTGCGCCCTGCCCTGCTGTGACGGACCATCATGGACGATTTCGACCGCCGGCTGATCGATCTGTTGACGGTGAATGCCCGCACCAGCACGGCGGCGCTGGGCCGGGCGCTGGGGCTGTCGCGTTCGACCGTGCAGGACCGCATCGCCCGGCTGGAGCGGCAGGGCGTGATTTCCGGCTATACCGTGAAGCTGGGCGACCCGGCGCCGCGGCGCGGCGTGTCGGCGCTGGTGATGATCAGCGTGAATGCCCGGCTGGCCGACCGCGCCGTCCATGCCCTGCGCAAGATGCCGGAGGTTCTCCGGCTGCACAGCATCAGCGGGCAGTACGATCTGTGCGCCACCGTCGGCACCGAAACCCATGACGCGATGGACGCCGCACTGGACGCCATCGGCCGGCTGCCGGGGGTGGAGCGGACGATGTCGTCCATCGTGCTGTCGACGAAGATGGAACGGTGAGATGCGGCGGAGCGGCGGGAGTGCCGCCGCTCCGCTGCGGCCTCAGGCCTTGCCGTCCATGTGGATGACGCGCAGGTTGTTGGTGGTGCCGGCCTGGGCGAAGGGGATGCCGGCGACGACCACCAGGGTGCCGGTCTTGCCGGCCAGCTCCTCCGAGCGCCCGATGGCGATGGCGCGGTCGACCATCTCCTCGTAGGTGCGGATGTCGTCGGACAGCACGCTGTGGGCGCCCCACAGCAGGCAGAGCCGGCGCGACACCGCGGTGTCGGGGGTGATCGCCAGGATCGGCACCTCCGGCCGCTTGCGGGCGATGCGGGCCGCGGTGGTGCCGCTGGAGGTGAAGGCGACGATGGCCGAGGAATGCAGGGTGTCGGCCAGATCGGCGGCGGCGGCGGCCACCGCGTGCGGCGGCGTGTGCTCCTCGCCCGGATGGGTCGCCTGGATCAGCGAGCGGTAGAGCTTGTGCTGCTCGGTGGAGCGGATGATGCGGTCCATCATGGTGACCGCCTCGACCGGATACTGGCCCGAGGCCGATTCGGCCGACAGCATCACCGCGTCGGCGCCGTCATAGATGGCGGTCGCCACGTCCGACGCCTCGGCCCGCGTCGGGGTCGGGGCGGACACCATCGAATCGAGCATCTGGGTGGCGACGATCACCGGCTTCACCGCGAGGCGGCAGGCGCGCACCAGCTCCTTCTGGCGGCCGGGCACGTCCTCGTGCGGGATTTCGACGCCGAGGTCGCCGCGCGCCACCATCACCGCATCGGACAGGCGGATGATGTCGTCGATCTTCTCCAGCGCCTGCGGCTTCTCGATCTTCGCCATGATGCCGGCGCGGTCGCCGATCAGGCCGCGGCCTTCCAGGATGTCGCCCGGCTTCTGCACGAAGGACATGGCGACCCAGTCGACGCCCAGCTCCAGCCCGAAGGCGAGGTCGGTGCGGTCCTTGGATGTGAGCGGCGACAGGTCGAGCACGGTGCCCGGCAGGTTGACGCCCTTGCGGTTGGAGATGATGCCGCCGACGACGACCTTCGCCTCGATCCAGTCGTCGCCCAGCTCGGTCACCTCGACGCGGACGCGGCCGTCGTCGATCAGCAGATGGTGGCCCGGCATGATGGCGGCGAAGATTTCCGGGTGCGGCAGCGGGATGGACCGCTTGTCGCCGTCGGTCCCCTGGAGCACGAAGCGGATCTGCTCGCCGGTGGATACCGCGATCTTGCCGTCGCGGATGGTGCCGACGCGGATCTTCGGACCCTGGAGATCCTGAAGGATGCCGATGGGGCGGCCGACCTCGGCCTCCAGCTCGCGGATGGCGCGGTGGACCTTGGCGTGGTCGTCGTGGGTGCCGTGGCTGAAGTTCAGCCGGAAGGTGTCGACACCGGCCAGGAACAGGGTCTTCAGCATCTCGGGCGAGTTGCTGGCCGGTCCGACGGTGGCGACGATCTTGGCGCGGCGATGACGGCGCATATGGTTCCGGCCGCGGGGGCCGTCCTCTTTTGGCTGGGCCGTCCGGTGCGCCGCCGGGGCGGCCACCATGGGAGGACGGCGTGGTGACTGGTCAGCGGCGCGAGCGGCGACGACGGGGGAAGCCCGTCTACCGTTCGCGTGCCATACCAGGGTGTCGCGATTGCCGCCGGAAAGCAAGGCGGCAGGCAGGGGATGGGGGGTGGACCGGGGTGAAACACCATGCGATGTTCCATCGTCGCCAACGCCTACCGCCGAACGTCTCGTGTAACGTCGTTGTCGTTAAATGGGTTCTATAAGCTCTTGCGTTCTTTTCCTGATTTGCGTTGCCATTATCTTTACAAAAGTTTCCTCTCCACCACCTTCTTTGGTGTATTTTCCTAAATCATCATAAAGTTTTCCAAGGAAATACTTGTGTTCTGAATTGGTCTTTTCCATTGAATTTCTTTGATTTCTCATGGTTTCTATTTCTTCCAGGCATTTTAAAAACCTATCGGTGATATCGGCAATCCGCATAGAAAATCCATAATCTTTCCGCAACTCTTTATAACGTTCCCACCATTCTTTCCAGTCTCGGAATACCAAGATGCGCTCGGGAGAAGGCGTGCGGCGTACATGCCAAAGCCGGTGCATCTCAGGTGCAATCCGAAATGTCATGAAAATCATAAATATTGTCAGTGCATTTTGAAGTGCCCGCGCTTCGATGTGGGCAAAGTAACGTCGCGTTATGCTGTTATGAGCCGCGCTTTCTCCTGACTTAAGGAGCTTGACCTGTTCTCGCGCATAGAAGGCATCGGTGACCGATTCCTTGACCAGTCCGGCCGCCGTCCAGATATCGAGTCGGCTTCGCATTGCTTCGAACTCAAGCTTGAGCCAATCACTTTCCGGCGGAATCTCCTTTGTCGCCATGGCCAGAATCAGATACTGATCGATCATGCTCGCCGTATGCGTCAGGCGTAGTCTGAAATCCTTGAAATGACTCGCTCCAGCCGGCGGCACGTCAACGAATTTAGAATAGCCACTATGGCAGCGTTCAGCCGCCTCGGACATGAACGCCGCGAAGTCGAGATCCCGCTGAGCACGGGCAAAATTCTTCGGCACAGCACCCTTACTGTCGTTAAAGCTGCGCCGGGTTGAGAAATATTCGTCCATGGCGACGCAGCGTTCGCAGTAATGTCTGAAAAGAAAAAGTTCGCGATAGGCAAGGTAACGCCGTAGGTTTCCAGCATCATATGGTAGAGATCCACGTCGCATCTGTTCAATGATATGATGCAGAATTGTTGATGCTATATTTATCGCAGTCTCAAATTTTCTGCGGCTGGCAAATGCCAGGCAAGCCAGTAATGTTGCCCCAAGATGGTAAACAATCTCGTCGGCGTCAGCTTTTGACTTTTCGGCGTTGGACCCTTTTTCTTTTTCTCTAAGTTTATCAATGGATATGTCGAGCTGGTCGAGAACAAAATCTACACGAAGCGGCACTTCTGTTGGTGAATAACCGTTCAAAATCGTATCGTTATCCGGAATCTCCCTGCGCTTCTCCTCCAAGAATTTAGCAATACTTTCGGAGTAGAGATGGAAGAGGCGGCCGAATGCAGGGCCGACGGGCCGCACAGCATAGCGCAATTCCGGGATTGGCCGACAGTTTTCAACTGGCTTTTTAGAGGAAACGTCGGAGTCGCTCTTTTGGCTGTCGACGTTGCTACTAAAATATAACAGTCGGACAGAGAAAGTGTCATCTTGGGCGAATGTTCGGCGACGCTCGAACGCGATGAGTTTCTTGTTCTGATCAGCCAAATCGCGAATAGCACTGCTCGAGAATGGATCGCTTCGCTCTCGTAAGCCGCGCGAAAGAATTTCAAAAATATCTTTGATTTTTTCTTGAATAAGATTTTCCTCCTCCGCCGAGGGGTCGGCATCAATTGTGACAGTCTCACGAATGATCGTTTTAAAAGAGGATTGACTCTGTTCCAGGCCCTGCTGAACCGTCAAGACGTCACGCAGCAAGGGAATGGCTTGGCGTGCGGCGGTGGCAACCTGCTTGAGAAGGTCTTTCTCATCCTCGATACTGCTCAAGTTCTGTTTGAACTTGGCATTTTCACCAGCGTCTATCGCCACATCGTCCATATAGGGCCTGATAAGGCCATCCACCCGTTGCAGCACGCCCCCGATCGCCGCCAGTGCTTCGGCGTCGAAGCGATAGATGTCGGGCATCAGCAGCGGATGGCGTAAAGTTACACGAATATGTCCCGGCGGGAGCGCCGCAATAATGTCATGCAAGGTCGGGCTACGTGTAACCAATTCGACGCGGGCGTTGATACGCTCTTCATGAAAGAAGCAGTTCAGTAGATGCATCTGGGCAAAGGCATGTGCATCTCTTCGCGCTGCCTGATCAACCAAGTCTTGAGGTCTTTTCTTGCGAATGGACACAGCAACTTGATCGACAATATCACAGATGTCGCCGTAATGTTTTTGGACATCTTGGCGTTCCGTATAGGATTCGTATCTGGTCCAATCGAAATCAATACGGTGCTGCCTTGCCAAGGCAGACACCAGAGAATGATCGCCAGCGGATTGAGGGCGTGTGAAGACGTATTTTGCATTACTGATAAGATCATCAATCGAATTCAGAGATTTTGTATTTTTGTTTAACGTATCACGCATGCTGTCCCGCCAATTCGGCAAGAAGTGTCTGCGAAAACGGTGCCATTCTTCTCGTAACGCGTCTTCACGGTTGCCTTGAATCCAAGAACGAACGCGTTCCAGATGC
Organism: Azospirillum sp. 11R-A; assembly: GCF_049472615.1. NCBI lineage: Bacteria > Pseudomonadati > Pseudomonadota > Alphaproteobacteria > Rhodospirillales > Azospirillaceae > Azospirillum > Azospirillum sp. 11R-A. Next base: position 387,043 of record NZ_JBCEBL010000002.1, read on the forward strand.
TCGATAGTAAAACCGCCGAAATTCTCAAGAAGAGCGCTTTCGACCATTTCTCGATGCTTTTGATGATCCCGCATCAGAGCATTGCGGATGATCATTACCTCATCCGCATGGTCGTCGAGAAGCAGGAAGCGGTCAGTTCTCCCTTCAAGCAGATGCTGAAGGATAAGGCGATCGAGTGTCTTTAGTTCGATTTCTTCAGCAAGACGGCTTCGGTCGCCGTCCGCAGTGCCGGGGTTGTTCCGTTGTGGCGCATCCGACAGAAGGCCACCGAAGGTGAATGCTGAAAAATTAGAGCTACCATAATTAACGGCTGAAATGATTTCCGATGTATCGACAGCCAGGATCTTGACGGGTGGATCTTCCCATTGCGCCCGCTCCACATCGCGCAGAAAAGCGTGAAGAGCATTGCGGAACCGAAATGCGATATTAATGCGCCTTTGCGTAGCAATGGCGAACCGCTTAATCGTGTCTTCGATTTGGTCAGACCGGAACAGAGAGGTAATCATGGGGTAATCCTTATGCCGCCAGTTGATCGAAGCCGCATTTGTCCCAATCCTGCAATGCTTTCAGGTATTGGGTCGCTTCTGTGGCGCTGGGTATGTTTCCTTGCGTAGCAGACGCAGTAAAATAGTGTCCCGGCATATCTTTGCGGATTAATTTTCTACGCTCAGACTGCAAAATGTCGCCCTTCAGGCTTTGTAAGAACGGATCCTTGAGCCTCAGTATTTCGTCAAGATTGTAAGGGTATCGGGCTTTTAGATCAGTCGGGGATTCGAAGGTATACAATATATCGAAAGGGGTCCTTTTGGTGCAGTCACCGTTTTTGAGACGTATGCCGAATGTCGTGATTGCACCGGAGTCGTTACTTAGAGCGGCTGATGTCAGTGCTAAAAAGTAGAGGGGCGCATGTGCAGGCGTGAGATCCCGCGAATCGGAGTGGTTCAGAAGGACATCATGCGACCATGAGCAAAGAGCTTTGAAATCCGCGAGATTCGCCCAGCTGACAGTTGGCCTCGATCTTCTGGCGCCATTGACAGAGTTAAGAAGTAACCGAAAGCAGCATTCCAGTGTTTCGCGGAAGGCGACGATTTGCCCAACCGTTTCCGGCTTTCTGGAAGCATCATTGCTGGACGGGAGCCATGCTTCGAAATTTTTCGCAAGGTCTGGAAGGGCTTCCGTGATTTCAAGTGTTTCGGCAAGAGCGGTGAGAATGTAAAGCCCTATATAGGTTCCCTGCTGGTGATCGAACTCCTTGATCGCCCTGCGAACTCCGTCGCCGGCAATAGCTAGAACGTCTTGGCCGAACTCCGGGGCCACCTCGGCGAACGCGTCGGAAAACAGGGCATCGTCGTCATAATGGAACCACCCTGCGCGCGGTGCCGGGGGCTCACCACCAAACGAGTCGGTCAGCCATTTGGAGAAGCCCTCCGCTCCAAGTGCAAGCACATGATCGGCGAATAGGGCGCCTCGTCGCGTATAGCAGCGCTTCTCCGGGGTCCGTTCCGTATCAGCAGGGTGATTCATGCCGCATCCCCCATGGATTCCTCTCCTTTACACCCCGAGCAAAGGCCTGCCGCAACAGCATCGCATAATTCGGAATATCCTCCCAGACGCTCGATAATTTTTGGCTGCATATCAACGTATGCCATCTCTCCGGCATGCACTTCGGCGGTCTTGAGCGTCGCCGTGATCGCGCCGTCCCCCAGACCTGATATCCAGGAAGCATAGGGTGCGATATCCTTCGAAAATCTCTGATATTCCGCATCGGGCGGGACAACTTGTTCGATGTCCGTTGCGAAAGCAATCGCCTCCGGCAGAGCGGCTTGGCCGTTACGATTGTCGACGGTAGCGCCGAAATCGTGGAAGGGTGTGTCGCCGCAATGCCGGTCTGGATAGCCAGTGCTGGCAGCGTGCGGGCGATGCAAAACACTGTCCTCAAGCAGGCGAAACAGGTTGAGAGTATAGACCGTTTCGGTCTCAGGCGGCCTTGTGCGGGATTTGAGGCCCAGTAATGCAACAAGAGTTCGGAAAAATTTCAGCGGATCCAGTGAGGTTTCGATCTCATGTGCCTTGCTCAACTCTTTCAGAAGCACATCCCGGGCCGTTAGCCAGCGAATGGCTGGTGCATTGACCTGCGGCCGCGGTGCCATTTCTGCCGAGATCAGAGCCTTCCCCGAATTGGCATTTGCCGCCCCATTCGAGTTGGGAGTCAATTGACCCACAGTTGCGCTGGGCCGAGGTTTAACTGGTTCCATGCGCAGATTTGCGAATATCTGACCTTTTTTGCCGAAATTATTGGGACTTGCAAGGCGAAAATCTACATCGATTCCTAAGTCTTCTTTGAGATTGTCTCTGTAGTGGAGGTGTTGTGCAAGGTCGATGTAATGCCCTGCAAGCCCACCCTCGACCATCCCGCCTGTCCCCAACAAGCGAGGGGTCAAATTCTCCAAAGATATTGTCAGAGAATTACGGCCATCTGATGATATCAATCCTGATGTAAGAGTATGTCGATAATTGGCATAAATATGGCTGTTAAGGTGTTCATTTTGATCTTCAATGGCCTGTTTGCACCAGTACTTCATTTTCATTTTCATGAAAACCTTTAAAGCCTAAACTTTAGAATTATATGACGAATTTCGTGGGATTCAAAGAAGAATTCACCAGCAAGGCGTTGTCATACTCATGTATGATCTAATGTGTACTACATGACCTCTACCGATAATTGGGAAAGAATTGCGGATTTTTCGCAGAATGGGGCGAGTCTGATGGCAACGGGATCGAACGGATCCAACGGTGGGATGGTCGCAAGAACAATGCGGTGAATGGTTGTCCGCTCATTCGTCAGCGTTTTGGATCGGCAGCGAGAAGGGGGCGTCCTGACGCGGTTGAAAAGGCGAGGGTGGTTTTGGCATCCCTCACAGCTCCCCCAACCGCTCATGCAGATCCTCGATGGCGCGGATGCGGGCGCGGCCGGCCTCGCCGGTCAGCGGGATCAGCTCGGCGGCGAGCGCGTGGATCACCGCCAGGGCGGCGACATGGGTGTCCAGCGCGGCGAGGCTGCGCGTCTCGCAGCGGAAGGTCAGCGGCGGCGGCGGGGCCTCCAGCGCGGAATGGCTGTCGGCGATCAGGATGGTGGGGATGCCGCGCTCCCCCGCGATGCGCAGCAGGCGGACGATGGCTGGCGGGCGGCGGCGGATGCCGACCAGGAACAGCAGGTCGCCCGACTCCAGATCGCCCGAATCCAGATTGCCGGCAGCGAGGTCGGCCAGCGTTTCCGCCATCGTCTCGCCGGAGGCCGCCAGCTGGTGGACCTCGCCGCGGACCTGGATGAACTGCCAGCGGGCATAGCCGGCCAGGAAGGCGCTGTTGCGGGCGCCGCAGACCCAGATGCGCCGGGCGTCGGCGAGCGCGCGGGCCGCCCGCGCCAGCATCGCCGGGTCGGTCTGGCGGGCGGTGGCGGCGAGCGCCTCCGCACTGCGCTGGAAATGCGCATCGAGCGGCGCGGGATCGCCGTCGGAAACCGCTGCCGACGCGGGACCCGGCCCGCCGGGCGGCAGCAGGAACAGCGGCGAGCCCCAGTCGCCGCCGCGCCGGGCGGCCAGACGCGCCGCCTCGAAGCCGGCATAACCGAGCCGGCGGACCAGACGCGACACCGTCATCTTCGACACGCCGGCCCGGCCGGCCAGCTCGGTCGCCGAATAGCCCGACAGCTCGCCCGGACAGGCGAGGATCACATCGGCGAGCTGTCGCTCCATAGGGCTGAGGTCGCCATAGCGGTTGCGGATGCGGGCGGTCAGCGACGGTTCGCCTGCCTCCGGTCCATCCGGGGCCTGTGCGGCGTGAATTGCCTGTTTCATGGGCTGATCGCCTCTGGGCTTCGGCATTTGCACAAAAAATGGAATTCCGGGATGCAACCAAAGCGGTGTTACATCTGTAACGGTTCCTTGCGTTGGCGGGATAATCGTAACATTCCCGCGCCTTTGCGGCACACCTGAATTCGTAGGACGAAAGTGGCACATGGTTTGAAAAGGAGGGTCCATCGTCTTTCGGTTCGGAGATCAGGTGCCATGCGGTTCGCGAAGATTCTGGGTGCTCTCGGCCTTGCCACGGCGGTTCTGGCCGGCGGTCTCACCGCCACCGCCCCGACATATGCAAAAGCCGACGCGCTTGAGCGCATCGCCAAGGAGAAGGTGCTGCGCGTCGCCGTCCCGCAGGATTTCCCGCCCTTCGGCTCGGTCGGCACCGACCTGAAGCCGGTCGGCTACGACATCGACGCCGCCACCCTGATCGCCAAGGAAATGGGCGCCAAGGTGGAGCTGGTGCCGGTGACCAGCACCAACCGCATCCCCTACCTGACCACCGGCAAGGTCGATCTGGTGATCTCCAGCCTGGGCAAGAATGCGGAGCGCGAGAAGGTCATCGACTTCTCCACCGCCTACGCCCCCTTCTACAACGGCGTCTTCGGTCCCGACGACATCAAGGCCGAGAAGGTCGAGGATCTGGACGGCAAGACCGTCGGCGTCACCCGCGGCTCGGTCGAGGACATCGAGCTGTCGAAGATCGTGTCGGACAAGGTCACCGTCCGCCGTTACGAGGACAACAACGGCACCATCTCCGCCTTCCTGTCAGGTCAGGTGCAGCTGGTCGCCACCGGCAACGTGGTCGCCGCCGCCATCTTCGAGCGCAACCCGCCGCGCCAGCCGATCCTGAAGTTCCTGGTCAAGAACTCCCCCTGCTTCGTCGGGCTGAACAAGAACGAGGGTCCGCTGCTGGAGAAGGTCAACGCCATCATCGCCAAGGTGAAGGACGATGGCTCGCTGAACGACATCGCCAAGAAGTGGCTGCACGCGCCGCTGCCGAAGGATCTGTGACGTAAGGCTGCCCTCTCCCGCCCCGGGAGAGGGAGGGGACCCGCGCCGAAGGCGTGGGGAGGGTGAGGGGCGATCCGGACATGGATCCCCTTATCCTTGGAGCACCCCTCACCCTTCCCAAGCTGCGCTTGGGCCCCTTCCCTCTCCCGGGGCGGGAGAGGGAGATTCTCCGCGACGGACCTTCGGATGGCCTACAGTTTCGATTTCTCGTCCCTGCTGGACTATACGCCCGTGCTGGTGGACGGGGTGGCGACCACCGTGGCGCTGACCGCGGTCAGCACGGTGCTGGGGGTGGCACTCGGCATCGGCGGGGCGGCGGCGCGGACCTCGACCGTCAAGCTGCTGGCGGTCGTCGTCGGCGCCTATGTCGAGCTGATCCGCAACACGCCCTTCCTGGTCCAGCTGTTCTTCATCTTCTTCGGGCTGCCGTCGCTGGGCATAAGGCTGGCGGAATGGCAGGCGGCGGTGCTGGCGATGGTGATCAATCTCGGCGCCTATTCGACCGAGATCATCCGCGCCGGCATCGAGGCGACGCCGAAGGGCCAGATCGAGGCCGGGGCCAGCCTGGGCATGACCGGGCCGCAGATCTTCCGCTATGTCGTGCTGGGGCCCGCGATGGCGAAGATCTGGCCGGCGCTGACCAGCCAGATCGTCATCGTCATGCTGGGCTCGTCGGTCTGCTCGCAGATCGCGGCGGAGGAGCTGAGCTTCGCCGCCAACTTCATCCAGTCCCGCAATTTCCGGCCCTTCGAGGTCTATTTCCTGGCGACCGCGCTGTATCTGGCGCTGGCGGTGGCCCTGCGCTGGATCTTCAGCCTGATGGGGCAGCGGATGTTCGCCAAGGGGGTGTCGCGTGCTTGAGTTCACCCTGTGGGACATCCTGTCCAACCTGCTGCTGGCGGCGCGCTGGACGGTGCTGCTGTCGCTGATCGCCTTCGTCTCCGGCGGGATCGCCGGGCTCCTGCTGCTGGTCGCCCGCGTGTCGCCGGTGCCGCCGCTGCGCATCGCGGCAAAGCTGTTCATCGAGGTGTTCCAGGGCACGCCGCTGCTGATGCAGCTGTTCATCGTCTTCTTCGCATTGCCGCTGATCGGCATCGAGACGACCGCCTGGACCTCGGCCGCCGTCGCGCTGACGCTGTTCACCGCCGCCTATCTCGCCGAGATCTGGCGCGGCTGCGTCGAGGCGGTGCCGAAGGGCCAGTGGGAGGCCTCGGCCAGCCTCGCCCTGAATTTTCCCGAGCAGATGCGCCACGTCATCCTGCCGCAGGCCCTGCGCATCGCCGTGCCGCCGACCGTCGGCTTCTCGGTGCAGGTGGTGAAGGGCACGGCGGTGACCTCCATCATCGGCTTCGTCGAGGTGACGAAGGCCGGGACCATGATCACCAACGCCACCTTCCAGCCCTTCCTGGTCTATGGGCTGGTCGGGCTGATCTATTTCGCCCTGTGCTACCCGCTGTCGCTGTCGGCCAAGGCGCTGGAAAGGAAGCTCAATGTCGCCCGTTAAGACGTCCCCCACCGGCAGGCTGGCCACCGGAAGGCCCCTGGTGAAGCTGTCGGCCATCCGCAAATCCTTCGGCCCGGTGGAGGTGCTGAAGGGCGTCGACATGGCGGTGGAGGAGGGACAGGTCGTCGCCATGATCGGCCGCAGCGGATCGGGCAAGAGCACGCTCTTGCGCAGCATCAACGGGCTGGAGCGCATCGACGGCGGCGTGATCGAGGTGGACGGCGAATGCGTCGATCCCGGCCAGATCGACCTGCGGGCGCTGCGCCAGAAGGTCGGCATGGTGTTCCAGCAGTTCAACCTGTTCCCCCATCTGACCGCCGGCGAGAATGTGATGCTGGCGCTGAAGGTGGTGAAGAAGCAGGACAAGGCCGCCACCCGCGCCGCCGCGGAAGCGGCGCTGGCCAAGGTCGGGCTGGGCCACAAGTTCGATGCCTATCCGTCGCAGTTGTCGGGCGGCCAGCAGCAGCGCGTCGCCATCGCGCGGTCTCTGGCGATGGCGCCCAAGGTTCTGCTGTGCGACGAGATCACCTCGGCGCTCGACCCCGAGCTGGTGGCCGAGGTGCTGGGGGTGGTGCGCAAGCTGGCCGAAGAGGGCATGACGCTGATCCTGGTGACGCACGAGATGCGCTTCGCCCGCGAGGTCTGCGACCGGCTGGTCTTCATGCATGGCGGCCGCATCGCCGAACAGGGACCGCCGGCCGAGCTGTTCGACCGGCCGTCCACGCCGGAACTGGCGCAGTTCATCGGCATGGTCGAGGCGCGCTGAGCGGCGCGCCCTCATCGGGCAGAGATCAAGCCGGGGATCGGGCCGAGGATCAGGCCAGGGAGTCGAGAGCGGCGCCCAGCCGTTCGATCCCCTGGGCGATCTCATGGTCCTCCAGGCCGGCATAGCCGATCACCAGACCGGGATGGTCCGGTCGGTCGGAATCCGGGCGGCCGGACAGGGATGACGGGTCGTAGAGCGGGGTGATGGGGTAGACGCCCACACCCGCCGCCCGTGCCGCCGACACGATCATGGCCTCCCGCTCCAGCGGGAAGCGGGTGAGCCAGGCGACGACATGCAGTCCGGCCTCGGCGCCGTCCACCCTGACCCCGTCGCCGAACCTTGTCCGCAAGGCGGCCAGCAGAGCGGCGCGCCGTTCGCCGTTGCGCCGCCGCACCCGGCGGACGTGCCGTTCATAGGCGCCGCTGGCGAGCAGGTTCGCCAGGGCGCTCTGTTCCAGGGCCGGCGTGTGGCGGTCCGCCAGCCGCTTCGCCGCGCGGAAGGGCTGGATCAACGGCCGGGGAACCACGAGATAGCCGAGCCGCAAGGCCGGCGAGAGCGTTTTCGACACCGTGCCGAGATAGATGACGCGTCCTGCGCCATCCAGGGCCCTGTCCAGCGTTTGCAGGGTGGGGATGGGGGCGACGTCGAAACGGTATTCGCCGTCATAGTCGTCCTCGATGACAATGGCCCCGCAGGACTGCGCCCAGGCCAGCAGATCCCGGCGGCGGCTGACGGACATGACGCTGCCGAGCGGGAACTGGTGGGACGGCGTCACATAGGCCAGACGGGCGGGCGGCAGCCGTTCCGTGCGCATGCCTTCCCGGTCCACCGTCCGCGGGATCAGCCGGGCGCCGGTGGCGGCGAGGATGTCCCGCGCCGCCGCATAGCACGGGTCCTCGACGACCGCCGGCTCTCCGGGATCGAGCAGCAGCCGCACGCACAGGTCGAGACCCTGCTGCGACCCGTTCACCACGACGATCTGGTCGGGATCGCAGCGCAGCCCCCGCGCCCGCCAGAGATAGGCCTGCAAGGCCGAGCGGAGTTCGGGCGAGCCGGACGGATCGCCATAGCGCAGGCGGGTGGGACGGCACAGGATGGCGGCATCGACGGCCCGCTTCCAGGGAAGGACCGGGAAGTCCGACGCGGCGAGTTCGCCATAGCGGAAATCGATGATGGGGGCGCCGGTTCCGGGTGGATCGGGCATGGGCAGGCCGGCCAGCCGACGCCCGAACTGCGAGAGCCGGGGCGGAGGCGCGCCGGTGTCCGGCGACACCGTCTTCAGGTCACCCCGTTTCAAGCCATCGGGCCTCAGGCCAGCCAGTCTCAGGCCTTCCGGGACCTGTGGCCTCGCGCCCTGCCTCACCTCCAGATAGCCCTCGGCGGCGAGCTGCTCATAGACGGCCGTCACCGTCGTGCGGGACACACCGAGGTCGGCGGCGAGCGCGCGTGACGACGGCAGGCGCGAGCCGGGCGGATAAACGCTGTCGGCGATCTGGGCCCTGATCGCGTTGACGATCCGGGAGGCGATGGTCCGGACCCCATCCGGCTGCGGAAGCGTGGGCATCGACTGGACCGGTCAGAAAGAGGGAAACTGGCCGTTCAGTGTGGGCCAGTTTTCGCGGAAACTCCATCCCGACAAACCTTATCCCGACAGGGAGGCCCCAATGTATATCCCAGCCGCGTTCCGCGAAACCGACCTGCCCTTCATCCATGAGACGATGCGGGCCGCCGGGCTCGCCAATCTGGTCACGACCGGGACCGGCGGGCTGCTGTGCACCCCCCTGCCCCTGTTCCTCGCCGCCGACGAGGGCGGGATGGGCACGCTCTATGGGCATGTGGCGAAGGCGAATCCGCAATGGCGGGAGACCCCGGCGGCCGACGCCCTGGCGATCTTCATGGGGCCGGACGCCTATGTCACCCCGTCCTGGTACGAGGGCAAGAGCCGGGACGGCAAGGTCGTTCCGACCTGGAACTATGTCGCGGTCCATGCCTATGGCCCGGTCGAGTTCTTCGAGGATGCCGACCGGCTGCTCGATGTCGTCACGCGGCTGACCGACCGTCACGAGTCCTCGCGCCCGCAGCCCTGGGCCGTCGGCGATGCTCCGCCCGACTTCGTCCGGGCGCAGCTGCGCGGCATCGTCGGTGTGCGGCTGCCCATCGCCCGGATCGACGCCAAGCGGAAGATGAGCCAGAACCGCAGCGAGGCGGACAGGGCGACTGTGAAGGCGGAACTGTCCAGGAGCGGATGCGACCGGGAGCGTCGGGCCGCCGCCCTTGTCCCGGAGTGACGCCGGATTGCGCCGCCCGGACGACGTCATGGCCAAAAAGGAATATAGTCCTTTAACAAATCGTCTAACGCCGCGGTCGCGCGACACCGCGCCCTCACGAATGTTAACTTTTTTGCAGGCAAAAAAGGCCGTTTGCGATTTTGACCTACCCCCAAGGCTGTAATTCCGCCTGACAGGTGTCTATCAATCCAGTGCCCGAATGTGTCAGTATTTATGGATCACATCTGCAATCATCTCGCGGTATTTTTGAAAGAATGATGCGCATATGTGGGAAGTGTATCGGATACTTCCATCTATGTCTTTTGAGATCAACTGTGCAAAATCAGCAAAGGCAAAGTAGATATTGGCGTTATTAAAAGAAGACTGTCGTCATGATGGCGAAGCCTGTGACCATGATGGGATATAGTGCGCTGACCTGATCCCTCCCCCTTGAACACCCCTGTGACGATCTGGGCCAAATTTGCCACAAGGTTCGAGAAAAGTTAACCGGATTTGGAAAGGTTTCGTTAACCATTGGAGCCCCAGCATGGCTTCAACGCAACGGACATAGGATCGAAGTCATGAGCACGACCACCTCGCCGAGCAAGATTGTCGTCAACGCCTACGGCCAGTCCCAGGATGGCGTCGCACCGCATTTCAAGCTGCTGGTGGATGGTCAGGAGGTCGGTTCGGCCAATGCGGCCGACGCCTCGTCGAAGGCATACAGCTTCACCGCCGACCTTGCAGCCAACACAGCGCACAAGATTCAGGTCGTTTACGACAACGACACCGCGACCGGCGCCTTTCGCGACCTTTACGTCCAGTCGATCGAGGTCAACGGCCACACACTGAAGCCGACCGACGCCATCTACGAGCGCCATGACGATGCCGCCCCGGCGCCGACGCAGGCCGGCCAGGAAGCCATGTGGTGGGACGGCGCGCTGACCTTCAGCACCCCCGCCAACTACTATGGCGGCGCCCAGACCGCCGCCCCGGCTGCTCCCGCCATCCCCGCCGCCCCGGCCGCCGGAACCGCGCAGAACGTCATCACCGTGAACGCCGCCGGCAGCGCCGCCGCCGGCGAGGGCGCGCACTTCACCGTGCTGGTCGACGGCAAGGCCATCGGCGAAGGCACGGCGACCAGCACCGACGCCAAGGATTACAAGTTCACCGCCGACCTGACGCAGGGCACGGCCCACGCGGTCGAGGTGAAGTACGACAACGACGCCATGATCGACGGCGCCGACCGCAACCTGTACGTCCACAGCGTCAGCGTCGACGGCAAGACCGTGGCGGCCACCGACGCCGCCATGTCGGTCCAGCGTACCGCCGACGGCGCCGATCTGGGCGCCACCACCGACCTCTATTGGGACGCCACGCTGACCGCCAAGCTGGATGCGAGCCACTTCACCGCCTCCACCAGCTCGGCGGGCGGTTCCACCGATGCCGGCAAGGGCGGCACCGCCACGGGCGGCGCGACCGGCGGGTCCACCGGCGGCACGACGGGCGGTTCGACGGGCGGCGACACCTCGCTGTCGCTGAAGGTCGGCAACGTCACGGTGGCCGATCCGGGCATGGTGCAGAGCAGCAGCTCGATCAACGGCTTCCTGCACACCAACGGCAACCAGATCGTCGACGAGAGCGGCAACAACGTCCGCCTGACCGGCGTCAACTGGTTCGGCGGCGAGGGCTACAACTACGTGCCGTCGGGCCTGTGGGCCGACAGCTACCAGCACCACATCGACAGCATGAAGGACCTGGGCTTCAACGTCATCCGCCTGACCTGGGCCGACGACATGTTCGACAGCACCGCGGTCACCAACGGCATCGACTATTCGAAGAACCCGGACCTGAAGGGCCTGACCCGTCTGGAGGTCTATGACAAGGTCATCGACTATGCCGGCAAGAGCGGCATCAAGGTGATCCTCGACCACCACCGCAACGACGGCGGCGCCGGCACCAACGAGCACGGGCTGTGGTACACCGACAACAACCCGGAATCGAAGGTCATCGAAGACTGGAAGATGCTGGCCCAGCATTATGCCGGCAACAAGGCGGTGATCGGCGCCGACCTGCACAACGAGCCGAGCGTGTCGGCCACCTGGGGTGACGGCAATCAGGCCACCGACTGGGCCGCGGCGGCCGAGCGCATCGGCAACTCGATCCAGACCGTCAACAAGGACTGGCTGCTGCTGGTCGAGGGCACGGAGTGGAGCAGCACGCTGGCCGGCGTGAAGACCCATCCCATCGAGTTCGACACCCCCAACAAGCTGGTCTATTCGCCGCACGCCTACGGCCAGAGCGTCGGGCAGTTCAGCTGGCTGTCGGATCCGAGCTATCCGGACAACCTGCCGGCCCAGTACGACAGCATGTGGGGCTACATCTACAAGAACAACATCGCCCCGATCCTGGTCGGCGAGTTCGGCGGCCAGATGACCAGCGCCGCCGAGCAGACCTGGGCCAGCACGCTGATCAAGTACATGAACGGCGACTGGAACCTGGACGGCAAGAGCGATCTGGCGGCCGGCCAGCAGGGCATGAACTGGACCTACTGGGCCTGGACGCCGGAATCGGGCGACGTCGGCGGCCTGCTGGAGAACGACTACAAGACCGTCGATCCGACCAAGATGAACATCATCAAGGCGGGCCTCGCCGCCAACTCCGGCAACTCCGGCACCGTCGCCGGCAGCGACGAGGCGGTCTTCACCGTGCAGCTGGCCAAGGCGGTCACCACCGCCACCACCATCGAGTATGCGACCGAGGACGGCACCGCCAAGGCCGGCACCGACTACACCGCCGCCCATGGCAGCCTGACCTTCCAGCCGGGCGAGACCACCAAGACGGTCTCCGTCCACATCAACGGCACCAACACCAATGACGGCACGGAGAACTTCCTGCTGCACCTGACCCACGACAACGCCAACCTGGGCACCGCCACCGGCTTCATCACCGATCACGCGGCGTAAGGCGCAGCCTTTCTACCGCACTCCTCCATCGCACTATCGGGCCGGCCCGCGTCGTCACTGACGCGGGCCGGCTTTTTTGTTTGTCAGCTCATCCAACCGTCCCGGTTCCGCGTCCGGAAGAAGCCGTTCAGGGCGTCGAATGGCTCGGCTTCGGCCAGCGCGTCGAAACGGCCCTCGTCGGCCAGCATCCGCGCCGCCCGCAGGAAGCCGCCCCAGGCGGCGCGGCTGAGCGCGCTGCCCAGGCTGATCCGCCGCACGCCGAGATCGGCGATCTGCGCCACCGTCAGGCCGATCGGCGCCGAGACCAGCAGGTTGAGCGGCTTCGGTCCCACCGCCTCGACCGCCGCCCGGATGGTTTCCGGCGTGCGCAGGCCCGGCGCATAGAGGACGTCGGCCCCCGCCGCCGCATAGGCCGGCAGCCGGCGCATCGCCTCCTCGATGGCGGCCGGATGGTCGACCAGCACGGCTTCGCAGCGGGCGGTCAGCAGGACGCCCGTTCCGCGCAGGGCCTCCGCCGCCGCGGCGATGCGCTCGACGGCCAGATCGAACTCGTAGAGCGGCTTGGCCGGGTCGCCGGTGGCATCCTCCACCGACAGGCCGGCGACGCCGGTGTCGGCGCAGAGCCGCAGGTTGCGGGCCAGCCCGTCGAGGTCATGGGCATAGCCGGATTCGAAGTCGGCATTCACCGGCAGGCCGGTCGCGCCGACGATGCCGGCGATGTGGGACAGCATGTCCGCGCAGGGCACCGCCCAGTCGGTGTCGGGAAGCCCGCAGGAGAACGCGAACCCCGCCGAGGTGGTGGCCAGCGCGGGAAAGCCGAGATGCTCCAGCATCAGGGCGCTGCCGACATCCCACGGGTTGGGAAGGACGAAGCAGCCGTCCTTGTGGAGGTCGGCGAAGGCGGCGCGGGCCTGCTGGCGGTCGGTCATTGCTGTCTTCCTCTGGAACGGCGGCGGGGTGCAGGGTAAGGCGGCGCTCCGGCACAGTCCATCGGCCAGACCGGCTGCGGTGCCCGGCCGGCTACAGCGCCCGTTCGAGGATCGCCCGTGCCGGCGCGTATTTCTCCGCGACCATCCGGGGGCCGGCGGCAATCGCGGCGACGCGGGCGGGATCGCTGTTGTCCAGATTGTCGGCCAGCTTGACGCGGATCGCCGTGACGTTGCCGCTGGCGGCGATCCGTCCGATCCACTCCAGATAGGTTCCGTCGGGATCGAGGTTCCGGCTGACGAGCCGGATGGCGGCGATGGCCTCCTCCTCGATGCCGGCGTCGCGGAGATCGTCCGCGGTGGCGCCGGCATCCTCGATCGCGTCATGGAGCAAGGCGGCCTGAAGCTGGGCCTTGGTGGCGTCGGGGAACCGCTCGATCAAGCGGCGGGCCACCCGTTCCAGATGCAGCCAATAGGGGGCGCCGGCCTTGTCGACCTGACCGTGGTGGAGGGTCCTGGCGAACTCCAGCGTCTCGCGAAACCAGATCTCGTCCTGCGCCATGGTTGCTCCCTTTTGCGGCGATGAAGAACGAAAGACGAAGAGTGGGCTGAAACGCTTTCGCCTTCACGCGAGGTCGGGACGTGCGATCAGCCAGAAGATTTTCCGGCCCTCTGCCATATCCTCACCCCAAGCTGCCGACGCCCGGCCATTCCACCGCCGGATGGCCGGCCAGCCGGTCGAGCAGGCGGTCGAGCAGATCCCAGATCGCCGCGTCGTGGACGCGGTGGTGGGTCAGCAGGCCGATGGGCTCGGCGGGAATGCGGCGCCCTTCCCGGCGGTCGCGCAGTTCGCGGCACAGCAGGTCGAGCAGGGCGTCGACCGGCACGGCGGAGCGGCTGCCGCGCCAGTCGATCAGGTCGAGGTGGGTGTTGATCCAGGCGATGCCGTCACGGGGTTCCGGCGACGGGCCGAAGGCGGAGACGGCGCGGTAGCCGGATGCCGACAGGCGGGCCGGCATGTCGGCGGCCATGCGGTTCCAGGGAGGGACGAACAGCGGCAGCAGGCGGTCGCCGAACAGGCCGCGCAGGGTGGAGAGGCCGCGCCCGGCCTCGGCCTGCCGGACCTCTGACGGGCGCTCCGGGCCGAATTCGCATTTCTTCCGGCCGGGGGCGGCATGATCGGTGTGGGACCAGCCATGGACCAGCGGGGTGACGTGCGCGTGGTCGGCAAGGGCCTCGGCGAGCGACGGTTCGGCATCGGCCGGGATGACGGCGAGGCCGAGCGGGATGCCGGCCTGGGCGCAGCGGGTCAGCAATCCGTCGAGCTGCGGGCTGGCGGCGACCGCGTCGTCGTCGCGCAGCCACAGCGGGCAGCGGCGGCCGAGGCCGGTCCAGCGGGCGAGTTCTTCGTCTACGGCGGTCCAGCTCGTCATGATGTCTTCTCCGCCAGCAGGGCTTCGACGATCTCGACGCTGCGTGCCGCACCGGCCAGCGCGGCGGGGCTGAGCGGCGGGATGCGGACGCCCAGCACGGACTGCAACGCGTGGGCGAGGCTGTCGGGGGTGAGGTCGGCCTCGCGCAGGGTGGCGATGCCGGGCTGGCGGGCCAGGATGGTGGCGCGGATGGTCTGCTCGACCTCCTTGCCGTCCTCGAAGGGACAGAAGACGCTGGGCACGCCGGCCGTCAGGCAATCGAGCGCGGTGTTGTAGCCGCAGCGGCCGACGCTGGCGGAGGCCCGGCCCAGCAGGGCGCGGAAGTCGGGACGCACCGGCTCCACCAGCAGGCGGTCGGGCGGGGCCAGGGCGCGCAGCCGGTCGGCCAGCGCCGCGTCGCCCTTCGCCACCAGGAGGCGCCAGCGCTGCGGCAGGGCGCCGGAGGCGGCACAAAGGGCAGCACATCGGGCTGCGGCCTCGAAGACCGGGCGGCCGACCGGGCCGCCGCCGGCGGTGACCAGGATCTCCCCCTGCCCGTCCGTGCCGTCGTCGGGAACGGGCGGCGGCGGCACGACGAAGCCGGTGTAGCGCAGCAGCGGCATCATCGCTCGCGTCAGCGGCCAGCTGTCCTCCAGCGGGATCAAAGCGGGGTCGGAATGGACCAGCACGCCGTCATAGAGGCGCAGCAGACGGTCTTCGGTCTCGGCCACCCGCTTGGACTTTGAGGGCGGGGCCAGGATGTCGCGGACCGAGGCCAGCGTCAGCGGCGGGCGCGGCAGGGCGCGGGCACGCTCCAGCAGGGCGTCGAACTCGGCGGCCAGCGCGCGGCGGCCGAAGGGGAAGAGTTCGGTGATCAGCACGTCGGGGCGGAGGCTGTCGAGCAGGCCGGTCAGCATCGCCCGCCGGGCGGCGAACAGGCCGGCGTCGGCGGGGGTGCCGTCGGCGCCCAGCAGGGTGGCGAAGTCGGCGCCGTCGCTCGCCAGCGCCGGCAACTGGTGCAGGGTGGCGGTGCCGGTTTCGAGATGCGGAGCGGGACGGCCGCCGCTGGCGACATCGACGCGCCAGCCGCGGGTGGTGAAGGCCTCGGCCAACGCCAGCGCGCGGCTGAGATGGCCGGTGCCGAGCAGATGGGTGACGGCGATCAGCAGCCTCATGACAGGCGCTCCCCCTCCGTGGGTCCGGTCGGGCGGAGCGTGCCGTCGGCGGCCAGCGCCATGGCGTAGAGGCGGTTGCGCTTGACCGGCACCGGCGGCGGGCCGCGGAAGTCCCAACCCCAGGCGAGCGCCAGCGCGACGCGCATCACGCCGATGTGGGTGACGATGAGGTGGGGGGGAGGTGTCTCCGCAGCGACAATCGCCCTCTCCCGCCCCGGGAGAGGGAGGGGCCCCGCGCCGGAGGCGTGGGGAGGGTGAGGGGTGGGGCGAGAATCAGGGACTGCATGGTTTCTTGGATCACCCCTCACCCTTCCCATGCTCTGCATGGGCCCCTTCCCTCTCCCGGGGCGGGAGAGGGAGTTCAACCACCCCGTCAGGCGTTCCCGCACGTCAGCGGGGCTTTCGCCGTTGGGGGGGCGGAAGTCCCAGCCCCACTGCTCCAGGTCGCGGTAGCCGCTGGCGGGGTCGGCGCGCAGGTCGCGGCCATGCAGGCCCTCCCAGGCGCCCCAGTCCATCTCGATCAGGCGCGGGTCGGTGTGGACGGGGCGGCCCTTGCCGAGAAGGCTGGCGGTCTCCACCGCGCGCGACAGCGGGCTGGCGTGCAGGGTGGCGTCGCGCCAGTCCGGCGGCAGGGTCAGGGCGGCGAGCTGTTCGCGGCTTTCCGGGGCGAGGGGAATGTCGGTGCGGCCCTGGATGCGGCCCTCGCGGTTCCAGGCGGTGATGCCGTGGCGCAGGAAAGCGAGGCGGATCATGACAGAAGGCCGGTCAGCAGGCCGCGCAGGCGTTCGGCGGCGGCGGTCAGGGCGTGGTGGGCCTCGACATGGGCGCGGGCGCTGCGGCCGAGGTCGCGCAGGGCGGTTGGGTCGGCCAGCAGGGCGGACAGGGCGGCGGCGAAATCCTCCGGGGCCGGGCCGGTCAGGCGGCCGCCGACGCCGTCGCGGATGACGGTGCCGGTGCCGGCATTGTCGATGGCGAGCACGGGCACGCCCTGGGCCTGCGCCTCCAGATAGACCATGCCGAAGGCCTCGTTCAGGCCGGGCCAGACCAGCAGGTCGGCGGTGCGGTAATGGCCGGCGAGGTCGGCGGGGGCGCAGGCGCCGTGCAGCGTCACCCGCGGGCCGAAGGGGGCGAACAGCGCCGCCACCTCCGCCGCCGCCGGGCCGGCGCCGACGATGTCGAGCGTCCAGGGCCGTGCCGCCACGAGCTGGAGGGCGTCGGCCAGCAGGCGGTAGGAGGCCAGCTTGTCGCCCGGCCGCATCATGGCGACGGTCAGCAGGCGGGGCGTCACGGTCGGCTCTCGGGCCTCCGGGGCCGGCGGCAGGTCGAGGAAGGGGGGCAGCATCGCCACCCGCTGGCCGGGCGGGCCATAGGCCTCCACCGCCTGCCGGTCGCGGGCGCTGACGCAGAGGACGAGGGCGGCGGCCTCGATGGCGGCCTCGGCGGCGGCGGCGAAGGCGGACCAGGGGCCGGTCAGGCGCTTGCGGGCGCGCGTCGCCTCCACCACGACATAGGGGATGCCGAGGCGGCGGGCGATCGCCGGGCCGATCAGGTCGGGCGCCTTGTAATAGACATGGTAGCTGAGCCACAGCGCCGGACGCCGCTCCGGCTCGGCGGCGTAGAGCGACAGCAGCCGGTCGCGTTCGGCGGCGGCAGCGGCGGTCAGGCGGGACTGCGCGGCGGGGTCGCCGGCACCGTCATAGACCCGCAGCCCGCTCGCCACCTCCACCGGTCCGGTCGCCTCCAGCGCCCGCAGGATCAGCCGCGCCATCTGGCGGTCGCCGGAGGGGACCGGGTGGTCGACCGGCTTCAGCGGGGCATAAAAGGCAATGCGCGGGAGGGTGCTTTGCGGGGCGGTCACGCCGCGGCCTCCTCCAGCCGGCGGACGAGGCGGTCGATGCCGGCGGTCATGCCGAACTCGGCGCAGAGCCGGCCATAGGCGGCGTCGGCCAGCCGCAGCCGCAGCGCCGGGTCGCCGGCGAGCCGTTCCAGCGCGGCGGCGATGGCGGGCGGGGTGCCGTCGGTCAGCAGGCCGTGGGTGCCGTCGGCGATGAATTCCGGGATGGCGGAAACGGCGGTGGAAAGGATGGCGAGGCGCTGGCTCGCCGCCTCCATAAGCACGTTGGGCAGGCCGTCGCGGTCGCCGTCGCCGGCCACCACGCTGGTCAGCACGAACAGGTCGGCATGGCGCAGCGCCTGGATCACCGTCGCCTGGTCCTGGGCGCCGCGCCACTCGATGCGGTCCGACACCCCCAGCCGCTCGGCCTGGGCGCGCAGGGCCTGCTTGAGGTCGCCGGAGCCGATATGGACCAGCCGCCAGTGCAGCCCGTCCGGCAGCGTCGCCAGCGCGTCGAGCAGCCGGTCATAGCCCTTCTTCTCCACCAGCCGGCCGACCGACAGGATCTCCACCACGCGGTCGGGGGCGGAGCCGTCGCGCTGCGCGGCGTCGCTGCGGTCCGGCGGGGCGGGGAAGCGCGAGAGGTCGAGGCCGTGATAGACGAGGTCGATGCGTGACGGGTCGGCGGCGAGATCGCGCAGATGGGCGGCCCCGACGGCGGTGCAGGTGGCGCCGAAGCGGGCGTCGGCCAGCTTCTCGCGCTTCTCCCACTCCGGCGTCGTCCAGATGTCCTTGGCGTGGGCGGAAAAACCCCAGCCGATGCCGCGGATCGACGCGGCATAGCGCCCGACCGAGGCCGGGGTGTGCAGGAAATGGGTGTAGAGGAAGGGCACGTCGGCCGGCAGCTCCGCCGCCAGCACCAGCGCCTGCCCGAAGCGGCGTCCGCGGTTGGCGGTGCGGTCGCGCTTCAGGTCACGCAGCCACCCCGCCGCGGTGCGCAGCAGGCCGGCCGGATGGCGCAGGATCAGGCGGCCGAGTGCGCGCAGCACGCGGGCCGGCTCGTCGCGCAGATATTCCGGCAGGTAATGGACCGGGGCGGTGATGCGGTCGTGCAGGGCGTGGCGGCGGCTGTCGGTGGGGTGGCGCAGCGACCAGATCGCCAGATCGATGCCGCGCTGCTGGAGGGCCAGAAGCTCCTGCGCGATGAAGGTCTCCGACAGTCGGGGATAGCCCTTCACCACCACGGCGATTTTCAACGGCAAACGGGTCGGCACGCCGGACAGCACACCGGACGGCACAGGGCGGCCGTCCTTCCCCAGTCCGGAATTCATGCGCGCTTGCCTGCCATGGCGCGGGACAGCCGTTCCGCCGCCCGGCGGATCGGGGTGACGGGGGTGGTGCGGGGGAGCACCGAGTCGGCCGCCAGCACCTCGCGTGTCAGGTCGACGATGCGCTCCAGCCCGCCGAGCAGGCCGGGCAGCGGGCTGGCCGAGGGCGGCGGCTGGTTGGGCAGCGCGCGGATGGCGTCGGCCATCGCCCGCGGGTCGGCGCCGTCGCGGTCGCTGTCCAGCGTGCGCAGCAGCCCGAGAGCCTCCGCCGCCTCGGCGCGGATGCGCTGTTCCAGCCGGGGGCGGGTGCGCGGGGCCAGCACCGACGGCTTGTCGAAGGACAGGATCTCGCAGAAGGTGTTGTAGCCGCCCATCGCCACCACGCCGACCGCGCCGGCATAGAGATCCTCCATGCGGGAATGGAAGTTGATGGTCTCCACCCTGCCCTTCAGCTGGCGGATGCGGGTGGCGAATTCCTGGCGGCGGGCGTCCTCCAGGAAGGGGCCGTAGACGATCAGGGCGCGGGGGACGAGGTCCGGATCGCTCTCGTAGGCGGCGATGGTCCAGTCGACCAGGGCAGCCCCGTCGCCGCCGCCGCCCGGCGTCACCAGCACGTAGGGGCCCGTCATCGGGCAGTCCGCGGCCTGGACGGCGCCGCCGCCCTCCGTCGGCTCGCGCTTCAGATAGCCGGTGTAGCGCAGCCGCGCCGCGATCTCCGCCGGCAGGTCGAGACCGTCCAGCGGGCGGTAGACCTCCGGCAGGCCGTAGATCCAGAGCTGGTCGTAATAGCGTTCGATGGCGGCGACCGCCTCCTTGCGCTCCCACTCCGGCTGGAGAGCCTCGGGCGCGTCCAGAACGTCGCGCAGGCCCAGCACGATGCGGGTGTTGCCGCTGGCCCGCATCTCGTCCAGCGCCGGCAGGAATTCGCCGTGCAGGCCGGTCGGCTCCTTGTCGACGATGGCCAGCGTCGGGCGGAAGGCGCGGGCGGTGGCGCGGATGATCTCCGCCCGGATCGCGGTGGTCTCCTCGATCGGCAGGCCGAGGTTGCGGGCGGTGTAGCCGCCGTCGGGCTGCTTCACCACGCCGGGCAGGCGCACATGGTCGACCCGCTCCGGAAAGTCGAAGCGGCCGGCGACCGGCGAGCCGGTGAGGATCAGCGCGGAGGCGTCGGGAAAGGCCGACACCAGGGCCTGGGCAATCGTCCGCGACCGCCGCAGATGGCCGAGCCCGAAGGTGTCGTGGCTGTAGAGCAGGATGCGCGGCGGCGTCCGGTCGGGATGGAGGGACCGAAGGGGCGGCTGTGGCTGGTGCATGCTCGGACACTCCGCTTCAGCAATGCTTCGGAACCGACAATCCGTTGCGGAACAGATCGCTGTGCTTGTCTTTGGAACCGGTTCGGCGCCGGTGGTTGCGGGGTCGTCCAGGCACCGGCGGCAAGGCTCCAGCCTGGAAAGAACCCCTCACATGGATTTTGCCGCGCATCAATATGACTTCCGGCCGGGTAAGAGCAACGCATCTATGCGCTGTGATATATATGAGCGCCGGACAGGCCGCCAGCCGGCTTGCAGCGGCGATGACGGGTCAGTCGCCATGATAGGGATCCAGAGCGTCGCGCAGGCCGTCGCCGAAGAAGTTGAAGGACAAGACCACCAGGATCACCGGGAGCATCGGCAATGACACCCAGGGATAGGTTTCCACGGCCATGAGGTTCTGGGCGTCGTTCAGCATCACCCCCCAGCTGGTTGCCGGCGGGCGCAGGCCTAACCCCAGGAAGGACAGCGCCGTTTCGCCGAGGATCATCGCCGGGATCGACAGGGTGGCGCTGGCGAGCAGGTGGCTGGCGAAGTTGGGCAGCAGATGGCGGCGGATGATGCGCGCCGGGCTGGCGCCCATCAGCTCCGCCGCCATGACGAAATCCTCCTCGCGCAGAGCCAGGAAGCGCGAGCGCACGGCGCGTGCCAGCGACGGCCAGTCGAGCAGGCCGAGGATGACGGAGATGCAGAGGAACACCGTCACCGGGCTCCATTGCGCCGGCACCGCGGCGGACAGCGCCAGCCACAGCGGCAGTTCCGGCAGGGATTTCAGGATTTCCGACAGGCGCTGCACCCCGGCGTCGATCCAGCCGCCGAAATAGCCGGCCATGCCGCCCAGCGTGATGCCGATGGCGAAGGACACCGCGATGCCCAGCAGCCCGACGGTCAGCGACAGCTGCGCCCCGATGGCGAGCCGTGACAGCATGTCGCGTCCCAGCCGGTCGGTGCCCAGCAGATGCAGCGAGGCCCCCGGCGGCGCGCAGACCAGCCGGACCCGCGATTCGACCAGACCGAGGAAGCGGTAGGGCGCGCCGGGGCAGAGGAATTGCAGCGGCATCGGCCGGCTCTCATCGGTCTCGTAGCGCCAGCGATAGTCCTTCAGGTCGGGCCGCCCGGTGGTCGGGTAGACGAAGGGGCCGATGAGCTGGCCCTCGTGGAACAGGTGGACGCCTTGGGGCGGGGCGTAGAGATGCTCCACGTCGCGCTCGTTGGCGCCGTAGGGCGCCAGGAAATCGACGAAGGGCAGGCTGAGATAGGACAGGCCCAGGAACAGCGCCCCCAGCACCGCCAGCCGGTGGCGCAGGAAACGGCGCAGCATCAGCCGCCCGGTCGAGGCGTTGGCGTCGAAGCGGGTGGCCGGGGCGTCCGCCGCGGCCGGATCGGGATAGGGCCGGTCGTCGACGTAATGCTCCCAACTGCCGCCCGTGCCGCCGCCCGTGACCGGAGCCTTCATGCCCTCGCCTTTCATGCCCCCCTCTTTCATGACTGGGCCTTCCTCGCCTTGCCGAGGCGGATGCGGGGGTCGAGCAGGGCGAGCGCGATGTCGGAGACCAGCATGCCGACCAGCACCAGGAGCGAGATGAACATCAGGATGAAGCCGGACAGGAAGATGTCCTGCGCCCGCAGCGCCTCCAGCAGGGCCGGCCCGATGGTCGGCAGGCTGAGCACGACGGAGATCAGCACCGATCCCGACACCAGCGAGGGCAGCAGCGAGCCGATGTCGGAGACGAAGGGGTTCAGCGCCATGCGCAGCGGATAGCGGGTCAGCCGGCGCAGCGGCGGCACGCCCTTGGCCTTGGCGGTGACGACATAGGGCTTGCCCAGCTCGTCCAGCAAATTGGCGCGCAGGCGGCGCACCATGGCGGCGGTGCCGGACAGGCCGATGACGATGGTCGGGATGATCAGGTGCTCCAGCACCGAGCCGGCCTTGGCCCAGCTGAGCGGCTGGTCCTCATACTGCGCATCGACCAGCCCGCCGATGGGCAGGCCGAGCCATTTCTGGCCGTAATAGAGCAGGATCAGCGCCAGCAGGAAGTTGGGCGTCGCCAGCCCGATGTAGCCGACGGCGGCGGCGAGGTAATCGACCCAGCTGTTGGCGCGGATCGCCGCCAGCGCCCCCAGCGGGAAGGACACCAGATAGACGAACAGCACGGCGGCGAGGTTGAGGATGACGGTGAACCACAGCGTCTCCCCCACCACCGCGGCCACCGGCTTGTTGAACTCGAAGGACCAGCCGAGATCGCCCTGGAGCAGGCCGTGGAAGCCGTTCGGCCCCGGCCAGACGCCGATCCAGATCAGGTACTGCTCGGCCAGCGGGCGGTCGAGCGCATATTCGTGGCGCAGGAACTCCGCCTTCGCCAGCCCGGCCTCCTGGCCGGTGGCGCGCAGCTCGGCGATCTGGTTGGACAGGTAATCGCCGGGCGGCAGGTTGATGACGGTGAAGATCAGCATCGACACCACGAACAGCGTCGGCACCATCACCAGCAGGCGGTGCAGGATGAAGCGCAGCATGGCCGTCAGTCCTCCCCGCGGTGGATGCCGACCGGCTCGGGATCGGCCGGGCGGGCGTCGGTGAAGTAGAACTCGTCGGGGCGGTAGACGCCGAGATAGGCGCCGGGGTCCCACAGCCACAGCCCCTTGTCGGGGATGTTGCGCAGGCGGTTCGATACCGCGATGGGCTGCGGCGTCTTCGACACCACGCCGATGGCGAAGATCTGGTCGGCATGAATGTCGAGCAGGGCCGACCACAGGGCGCGGCGCTCGGTCTCGTCGGTGGTGTGGCGCCAGCGCCGGGCGATGTCCATCAGCTCCTGCGGGATCGGCATGTCGATGGGTTCGCCGGCGCTGCCGGAGGTCTGGTAATACTGCCCCCATTTCGGCCAGCTGAAATTCTCCTGCGTCATCGGGGCCAGCTCCTCCGGACTGCTGTCGGGGTCGGGGATGCCGTTGTCCCAGCCGCCCCACACCGCCATCATCGTCTGGCCGGCATAGACCCGGTTGCGCAGCACGTCGCGGTCGACCGTGCGCATCAGCAGCCGCACGCCGATGTCGCGCCAGGTCTCCGCGATGATCTGCATCGCGTCGGAGATTTCCGGCTTCTCGCCCGATGTCTCGACGATCACCTCCAGCGGACGGCCGTCCGGCAGCTCGCGGTACAGCTCGCCGCGCTTGCGCTTCAGCCCGATCTCGTCCAGCAGGGCCGACGCCTGTTTCGGGTCGTAGCCGGTCCACACCCCCTTGCGTTCCGGCTTGAACAGCGGGCTGCCCGGCAGCACGTCGACGCCGCTTTCCTGGGCCAGCCCGAAGAAGAGCGAGCGGTTGACGATGCGGCGGTCGATCGCCATCGACAGGGCGCGGCGGAAGCGCACGTCGCGCAGCAGGGTGCGCCATACCGGGTCGTTGTAGTTCAGGTTGGGGTAGAGGGCGATTTCCGCCGCCTTGCCCTCCGGCCACAGCAGGGTGCGGTAGTCGGCCTGCTTTTCCCCCGACACCAGCACCGGCACCTGCGAGAAGGTCAGCCCCTCGGCCTGGAGGTCGGCCTTGCCGGTGGCGACCTGGGCCGGGATCAGCCCGCCGCCCATCACCGTCACGTCCAGCCCGTCGGCATAGGGAAGCTGCACGCCGCGCCGGTCGAAGCGGTGGTAGTAGGGGTTGCGCTGGAACAGCAGGTGGTTGCCGGTGCCCTTCGAGACCGCCATCCAGGGCTGGAGCGTCGGCTGGTCCGGGTTCTCCATCCGGAACATGTCGTCCAGCGCGTTGTGCAGGGCCGCCCAGTTGCGGACCTTGTATCTGGCGAGCAGCGGCGCCAGCTCCGCCTCGCTGGTGTAGCGGGCGTGGTAGCGCTTCAGGTAATGGGCCGGCCGGTAGATGAAGGGCGGCCGGGCGGCGGCCAGCGTCGGCAGGAAATAGGGGTTCGGCTCGTCCCAGTGGAAGCGGGCGGTGACGGCGTCGGGGAAGCTGACCTCAGGCGGCTTGCCGTCCACCAGCATGAAGCGCGGCGGGCCGGAGGGCGACAGCATCGGGTTGTTGGCGATGTCCTCCCACCAGTAGCGGATGTCGTCGCTGGTGAAGGGGGCGCCGTCGGACCAGCGGTGGCCGGCCCGCAGGGTCAGGGTGAAGTCGCGGCCGTCGACGACCTGCACGTCCTTCAGGATGTCGGGCACGATCTCCCGCTTGGCGGTGTAGCCGACCAGCCGGGCATAGCCGTAGAGCACGGCGATGCGGCTGTTGCGCCGCTGGGTGATGAAGGTGCGGATCCAGCCGCCGGACAGGCCGAGGTCGCGGCCCTTGCCCTCCACATCGACGATCAGCGGCTCGTCCGGCATGCGCTGGCGGACGGGGGGGATGAGGCCGTAGCGCACCTGATCGCGCAGCATCGGCGGATCCTGCGGCGTGAAGGCGGCGGCCGGGGTGGTGATGAGGAGGATGAGGAGGGTGAGGAGTGAGGCCCACTTCCCTCTTGGGACTCCCTCTCCCGCCCCGGGAGAGGGAAGGGGCCCATGCGGAGCATGGGAAGGGTGAGGGGTTAGGCACGAAGCCATTCGGTTCGGGGCCATGCGGTTCAGGATGCTTGGAATACCCCTCACCCACCCCGCCGCGAAGCGGCGGGGCCCCCCCCTCTCCCGGGGCGGGAGAGGGCGATTCAGGTGCGGCATGCGAAAGAGCGTCCTCATGCCGCCCGCCTCACGAAATGACCGGGAGCCGCTTCCACCAGCGGGGGCGGGGCGCCGTCGGGGGTGGGGCGGAAGGGTTCGGGCCACAGGTCGGGGCGGCCGGCGCCCAAGGCCACGGTGGCGACGTCGATGGGACGGTTCACGTCCGGCTCCGGCGAGGCGGCGATCAGCGCGCGGGTGTAGGGATGCAGCGGGGCGGAGAACAGGATGGCGGGCGGCGCCTCCTCCATCACCCGGCCGGCGCGCATCACCGCCACACGGTCGGCCAGCCGCGCCACCACCGCCAGATCGTGCGAGATGAACATCAGGCTGAGGCCGAGCCGCTGCTTGATCGATTCCAAGAGGTCGAGAACCTGCGCCTGGACCGACACGTCGAGCGCCGAGGTCGGCTCGTCGCAGATCAGCAGCTGCGGGTCGAGCGCCAGGGCGCGGGCGATGCCGATGCGCTGGCGCTGGCCGCCGGAGAAGGCGTGCGGATAGCGGTTGGCCCAGGCGGGATCGAGCCCGACCTGCGCCATCAGCGCCCGCACCCGCTCGCGGCCCTCGCCGCGGCCGCAGACGCCGTGGATCGCCAGCGGCTCGGCGATGATCTCGCCGACGCTCATCCGGGGGCTGAGCGAGGCGTAGGGGTCCTGGAACACCATCTGGGCCCGGCGGCGGTAGGCGGTCAGCTCCGGCCCGGCGGCGGAAAGGAGGTCGAGCGGCGGTTCCCCGGCGGATGCCCGGAACAGCAGGCGGCCACCGGGATCCGGCCGCTCCGCCAGCATGGCCAGCCGCGCCAGCGTCGTCTTGCCCGATCCTGACTCGCCGACGATGGCCAGCGTCTCGCCGCGGCCGACCGACAGGTCGACGCCGGCCAGGGCGCGGATGCGGACATTGCCGCGTTCGTAGGTCTTGGCGACGCCGTGGAACTCCAGGATGGGGTCGTGCACGGCGCCGTTGCCTTGCGCGCAGGTCGTTTCCGGGATGGAGGGGGCGGCGGCCATCAGCTTGCGGGTGTAGCCGTGCAGCGGCCGGCCGAGAACGTCGGCGCAAGATCCCGATTCCATCACCCGGCCGGCGCGCATCACCACCACGGCGTCGGCCATGTTGGCGACGACGCCCAGATCGTGGGTGACCAGCAGCACCGCCATGCCGGTTTCGCCCTGCAACTCCTTGATCAGGGCCAGCACCTGGGCCTGGAGCGTCACGTCCAGCGCGGTGGTCGGTTCGTCGGCGATCAGCAGCTGCGGGCGGGCGACCATCGCCATGGCGATCATCGCGCGCTGGCGCAGGCCGCCCGACAGCTGGAACGGATAGGAACGGAAGGCGCGGACCGGATCGGGGAAGCCCACCCGCTCGAACATGGCGAGGCAGCGGTCGCGGGCGCTCGTCCGGTTGCAGTTGCCGTGCAGCCGCAGCACTTCCATCGTCTGGTCGCCGATGGTGTGGAGCGGCGACAGCGCGCTCATCGGTTCCTGGAAGATCATCGAGATGCGGCTGCCGCGGATGTCGCGCAGGCCGGACGGCGACAGGCGCAGCAGGTCGACCGCCTCTGCACCATGACCGAACAGGATCGAGCCGCCGGCGACCGTCGCCCCGCGCGGCAGGATGCCGAGGATGCTGCGGCAGGTCAGCGTCTTGCCCGAGCCGGACTCGCCGACCAGCGCCACGCTCTGCCCGCCGCCGATGGAGAAGCCGACGCCGTCGACCACCGGATGGGGGGCGTTGCGGAAGCGGATCGTCAGGCCCTCAACCTTCAGCATCTTTGCGTCTCCAGGCGAAATGCCCTCTCCCGCCCCGGGAGAGGGAGGGGACCCGCCGCAAAGCGGTGGGGAGGGTGAGGGGCAAAGTGGACATGGATCATCAATCCTTGCCTCACCCCTCACCCTTCCCAGGCTCCGCCTGGGCCCCTTCCCTCTCCCGGGGCGGGAGAGGGATTTGGGGAGCCGGAGGCGGGACGGCCGGGGCTTCGCTGGTCAGGCGCTTGCCGATCTGCTGGATCACCCGCATCGGCAGGTCCGGCGCCGCCGACAGCAGGCGCAGCATGGTGGCGCCGTCCAGCCGCAGCAGCCGCAGGTCGGTGCGCGCCCGGAAGCTGGAGAAGCGCCGCACGCCGGCCAGAAGCTCCAGCTCGCCGATCACCTCCGGCGGCTTGATGTAGGCGATGTGCAGGTGCGGCTGGTCGTCCGGCATCAGCCGCACCTGCTCGACCTCCCCTTCCGCCAGCACGAAGGCGAATTCCGACGATTCGCCGCTGCGGTAGATGAAGTCGCCGGCCGCCACCGTGCGCCATTCCGACGCCGCCAGCAGCCGGCGCAGCACCGTTTCCGGCAGGTCGGAGAAGACGGGAGAGCGCGACAGCAGGCGCAGCGCCGGCTCGTCGGTCCCCTCCCCGTCCCCCGGCACGGTGTCCTCGTCCTGGTCGGCGCCGTTCTGGCCGCGCCGGACCAGCCGGCCCTCCTCCAGATCGTAGAGCGCGTCGAAGGCGGGATTGTCGGAAATCCGTTCCTCCAGCACGATCAGCGTCATGGTCGGCAGCAGCTCCTTCATGGCCTGGAAGATGCGCAGCCGCTCCTCCGGATCGTAGCTGTTGAGCGCCTGATAGATGACGAAGATGTCGGGCTTCTTCATCAGCCCGCGGATCAGCTGCACGCGCTGGCGCACGCTGATCGGCAGCAGCGAGCCGCCGATGCCGACCTCGCCCAGCGCTACCAGGATCAGCACGAAGGCCCGCGCGTCGGTCCGTTCCAGCGCCTCGTCCACCAAGGCCCGCAGCTGGGTGATGGCGCGCGGATCCTCGGTGGTGATGCGGCCGAACAGAAGGTTGTCCATCACGTTCAGGCGCGGGTGGTAGAGGTCGGGGTCGAAGACGGCGACCTTGTCGCGCAGCTCGTGCGGCATGTCGTCGAGCAGGCGGCGGCGGATCGCCATGATCGCCTCGCGCTCCTGCGGCGGAGCGAAGTCCATGCCGTCGCGCTTGGGCACGATCATCAGGAACATGGTGGCGAACAGCAGCGTGTCGGCCTCCTGATGGCGGCGCTGCGGCCGTTCGGACCGGCGCTTCAGCCGGGTGACCGCCTCAACCAGCTCTTCGAACAGGGCGTCGTCGATGTGCGGGTAGCGCATGATCATGACGTCGCCGTCGTCGCTGTCGCGATAGACGCCGACCACCCGCATGGCGAAGCGGCGGCCGGTCCGCACCGCGGCGTCCCACAGCCCGTGCGCCTCCATCAGGGCGCGGACGGTGGGGTTGCAGACCATGCGGGCGACCGTCAGCCGCTTGCCGTCGGGCAGGCCGAACAGCATGTTCTCGGCAAGGCTGGCATAGGGGTTGAAGCGGTCGCGCTCGAAGCGGGCCAGCAGCGTGTCCATCCCGCGTTCGCTGATGGCGTCGCGCAGCCAGTGGCGGGCGCGCAGCAGCGGCTGGGCGACGAAGGGGTAATCGTCGGGGTCGAACACCTCGCGCAGGCCGCGCTGGTAGACCGCGCCCTCGCCGCCGGTGGCGGCCAGACACTGCATGAACCAGGGGCGCAGGCTGGTCCAGTCGGTGGCGCCGATCATGCCGAAATCGGTCCAGATCCCGTCCATGCTGTCGGTGGAGTTGCCCGACGCCTCGGCCTCGACGATCTCGCGGCGGCGGGCCGGGGTCATGCTGTCCGGATCGTCGGCTGGCGGGCGGTGGCGCAGGCCGTAGGTGATGTTCTGCATCATGCTGCCGGTGAACATGCGCGGTTCCGGGCTGGCATAGGCCATGCGGCGGCCCAGCAGATCCAGCGGCAGCTCGTCCAGTGTGCGGTCGCCGATGGTGATCCGGCCGGAGGTCGGCGGCGACAGCCGCACCAGCACCTCGGCCAGACGGCGCAGCGCCAGCGCGTTGGTGCCGGCGATGCCGACGATGGCGCCCGGCGGCACTTCCAGCGACAGGCGTTGCAGCATGCGGTCGCCGTATTCGTTGGCCCAGGTCACCGCCTCCAGCCGCAGCGGCGCCTTCAGGTCGGCAGGGGTGGCGGGCGACGGCGCGGCCCAGTCGAACAGGAAGGGGGGAGAGAACTGCTCGGCGATCTGCTCGTACTTGATCTGGGCGTCGATCATGTTCTGGTAATAGTCGAGCAGCTCCTTCCAGGGTGCCGTCAGGTCCTTGAAGGCGGAGAGCGCGGCCACCAGGGCGCCGATGGTCATGTTGCCGTGCAGGACCAGATAGCCGCCGATGGAGAACAGGAAGAAGGGCGTGATCTGATTGATGAAGTTATTCAGGAACTTGACGAAATACTTGCGCTTGTAGATCTCCAGCCTGATCCAGTAGATGCTGCCGAGGAACTGCGAGAATTCGGCCAGCACGTAGCGGACGGTGCCGTTGACGCGGACCTCGCGGATGTTCTCGACGCTTTCGCCGATGCGCTCGGACAGCTGGCGGACCTTGCGCACCCGCTCCTTGCCCAGCAGCTTCACCTTCAGCTGGAGCTTCGGGATGATGTAGGCCTGCACCGGGATGAGGGCGACCGACACCAGACCGATGGTCGGCTGCTGGATGAACAGGAACAGCAGGATGGTGAGCATCGTGCCGCCCTGGTAGAGCGGCTGGGCGAAGGAGTCGCCGATGAAGCCGGCCAGCGGCTCGGTCTCCGACGCG
Source organism: Azospirillum sp. 11R-A (assembly GCF_049472615.1). Classification (NCBI taxonomy): domain Bacteria; kingdom Pseudomonadati; phylum Pseudomonadota; class Alphaproteobacteria; order Rhodospirillales; family Azospirillaceae; genus Azospirillum; species Azospirillum sp. 11R-A. The sequence goes on from NZ_JBCEBL010000002.1 coordinate 416,690, forward strand.
ACGGTGGAGATCAGCTCCCCCTGGCTGACCTTGGAGAAATGCGGCAGCGGGAAGCGCAGCATGCGGTCGAGCAGGATGAAGCGCAGGCGCCGCACCTGCCGTTCACCGACCACGCCCTTGAAGGTGTTGATCCGCATCTTGAAGGCGCCGTTGGCGAGCACCAGCGCCAGGAAGGTGAAGCAAAGCACCAGAAGGTAGGTCACCGGCCCCATGGCGACGCCGAAGATCTCGCGTTCCGGCTGGGGATCCGACAAGGCCCGGTTGATGATGATCTTCGGCAGTTCCAGCGAGGCGTAGAGCACCGGGAAGGAGGCGACCGTCAACAGGGCGAGCAGGATCTGCTGCCGCCCGCTGTGCTTCCAAATGAACTGAAAAATGTTGCGGTTCATCAATGGCCTTCAGCGTCGCGGCCTTCAGCGTCGCAGCCGTCGCCGGCCGCCCCTGTCATGCTGCGGAGGATGAGGGGAAATAAATTGGCGTGGCCCGGTCCGTTTTCCAACGGTGCTTTTGCCATCCTCCCCGCTTCGCTCAGCTTTCCACCCTCCAGGCATGGTAGGTCCAGCGCTCGTCGGCCGGCAGGTCGAGCCGGGTCCAGTTGGGCCGGTCCAGCGGCCGGTCGGACAGCACGACGCCGCCGGGCAGCACCAGCGCATCGATCAGCGGCGCCAGCCACGCCGCCTGCGCGGCGTCATGGTTGCGGTCGGTGCTGCCGAAATCGGCATGGGCCAGCCGGGCGCAGCGGCCGAACCGCTCCGCCGCCGCCGGCATGGTCTCCTTGAAATCGCCGACGAACAGGCGGTCCTCGTCGGGCGTCAGCTCCGGCGGCACGCGGACCCACATGTCGAAGACCAGGATGTCGCGCGGCGGGAACAGGTGGCGCAGATGGTCGAAGGTGCGGCCCTTGCCCAGGCCGACCTCCAGCACCAGACCGTCGCGGCCGGCGACGGCCCGCTCCGCCCAGGCCAGCGCGTTGCGCTGCACCGTCATGCGGTCGATCATCCGGTCGAGCAGCGACCGGCTCTCGGCCTTGCCCGCATTTTCGCCACCACCAGCACCGGCCGCCATCGGCCCTCTCCCCTTGCCAAACGCCCGAACGGCACGGGTGCAGTGTGGAAGTCCGCAAGCGCGCCGTCGAGACAAATTGTCGCGCGATCGGGTGCCGGTGGCGGTTTTCCGCCCTTTTTGGCCTGCCCTCGCCTGCCCTGCTTCAGGGACGGTTGGGGTCGAAGCGCTTCGCCAGCCCCTGCCAGCAGCGGTGATAATCGTGCTGCAACTCCGCGGTTTCCAATGCGTGCCGCGTCGGTCGGATCACCGCGCGGGTTTCGACCATGAAGGCCATGGTGTCGGCGACCCGCTGCGGCCGGCTGGTGTCGGCGGCTGTCGCCTTGGCGAAGGTCTCCGCATCGGGGCCGTGGCCGCTCATGCAGTTGTGCAAAGACGCCCCGCCGGGCAGGAAGCCCTCCTCCTTCGCGTCGTAGACGCCATGGATCAGGCCCATGAACTCGCTGGCGACGTTGCGGTGGAACCAGGGCGGACGGAAGGTGTCCTCCTGCACCAGCCAGCGCGGCGGGAAGATGACGAAGTCGATGCTGTCGACGCCGGGGGTGTCGCTGGGAGAGTGCAGTACCAGGAAGATCGACGGGTCGGGATGGTCGAAGCCGATCGAGCCGATGGCGTTGAAGCGGCGCAGGTCGTATTTGCAGGGCGCGTGGTTGCCGTGCCACGCCACCACGTCCAACGGCGAGTGGTCGATGCGGGCGGTCCACAGAGCGCCGTCGAACTTCGCCACCAGCTCGAAGTCGCCGTCGACATCCTCGTACCAGGCGTCGGGGGTCAGGAAGTCGCGCGGGTTGGCAAGGCCGTTGGAGCCGATGGGGCCGAGGTCCGGCAGGCGGAACGGCGCGCCGAAATTCTCGCAGACATAGCCGCGCGCGGTCCCGTCCGGCAGTTCGACACGGAAACGGATGCCGCGGGGGATCAGCGCGATCTCCTGCGGCTCGACCTCCAGCACGCCGAGCTCGGTGAACAGGCGCAGGCGGCCCTGCTGCGGCACGATCAGCAGCTCGCCGTCGGCATCGTAGAAGAAGCGGCCCTCCATCGACCGGTTGGCGGCGTAGAGATGGATGCCGCAGCCGGTCTGCGCCTGCGGCCCGCCATTGCCGCCCATGGTGGCGAGGCCGGCGATGAAGTCGGTGGGGGCGTCCGGCATCGGCGGCGGGTTCCAGCGCAGCTGGGTCGGCGGGGCCGGCACCTCATCGAAGCGGCTGGTCAGGCGGCCGGACTCCAGCGGGCGGAAGGGCTCGTGCACCACCGCCGGGCGGATGCGGTAGAGCCAGGAGCGCCGGTTGTGGGCGCGGGGAGCGGTGAAGGCGGTGCCGCTGATCTGCTCGGCATAGAGGCCATAGGGCGGGCGCTGCGGCGAGTTGCGGCCGACGGGCAAGGCGCCGGGCAACGCCTCGGTCGCGAATTCGTTGCCGAAGCCGGACCGGTAGGTGAATGCGGAGGACGTCATGCGGGCTGCTCCCTTCTGCGAGGAGCGCCGGCGGCAGGCGCCGGGCGCGACCATTTGCCGCTGATATAGTTTCTTTTGAAACTATGCGCCAGGGGAAAATGGGGGTGCCGCTGCGGACGCCCCCTTCCCTCAGTTCATCGCGCGGTCGGGCAGGTCCAGCAGGAAGTCGCCACCCTCGTCGTAGCCGGCGGTGCGGATCACACCGTATTGCGGGGTCTGCGGCGCCTCGCTGGTCACGTCCTGGCGGACCTCCTGATAGAGGGCGTAGCCGCTGCTGTCCTTCGGCAGGCCGAGCACCCGCTTCTTCAGCGCCACCGCGAAGGGGGAGTTCACCTCGCCGTCGGCGACCGGCTCGTCGCCGCCCGACGACAGGGCCATGACCGAGCGGCGCTGCCGGATCTCCGTCTCGTTGGCGAGGCGGCTGGCATCGACCTTCTGCTCCTTGGTAAAGGCGCCGGAATAGCAGCTGTCGGACACCACCATCACATGCTTGGCCGGCATGCGGCTGAGGAAGCGGCCGATGTCGTTGTTCGATACCCAGTTGCGGGCGCTGGTCGTCTCCGCATCGGCCGGCAGCCAATAGCCGGTGCCGGTCTCGGCCAGCTCATAGCCGTGGCCGGCGTAGTAGACCATCACCTGGTCCTGCTCGCCGACCTCGCGGCCGAGCTTGCGCAGCGCCTCGCCGATCTGCGCCTTGGTCGGGTTGCGCAGCACCCGCGTCTCGTAGCCGAGCTGGTCGTTCAGCGCCTTGCCCACCGCCTTGATGTCGGCGTCGGGCGTGGCGAGCGCCGGGATCGCGCCGTCGCGGTAGCTGTCGACGGCGATCATCAGGGCGATCTTGCGCGGCTTCGGCGGGGCGGCCGGGTCGGGAGCGGAGGTCGCGCTGTCGATGGCGATGCGCTGCTCCGTCGTCTTGCCGGCCTCGTCGGTCATGGTCAGGGTGGCTTCCTTCGCCCCCGGCTCCACCGGGATGCTGGTGCGGAACTGGCCCTGTTCGTCGATGAAGACCCAGCGGCCGTTCACCCGCGCTTCGGCCAGATTGGCGCTGTCGGCGACGATGCCGCGCAGCGTCATGGTGCCGCCGCGGGTGCGGCCGCCGCGCGCCTGCTGCAGGCTGGGCGGCGCCGAGGCGGCGGCCGGACGGCCGAACATGTCCGCAGCCGACGGGTTCGCCACCAGCTGGCGCAGCGCGCCGGAGAAGGCCTGGGTGCGCTGTTCGCGCTCCACCCGCTGCACCATGGCGAGATAGGTGCGGGCGACCTGGGGCGGCAGGTTGGCCTGCGCCGCCGCGGCGCGCACCTGGGCATAGCCGCCGGGCCGGCCCGCCGCGCTGTTCTGCAGAATGCCGCCGACGCGCACCGCCACCGGGTCGCTGCTGGCGGTCAGCCCGCCGATCAGGGTGGGTACGGGCACGCTGGCCAGCACCGCGCGCTGTTCAGGCAGCGACAGGCCGCCGGTCGCCAGGGTCGTCACCGCCTGGACCATGCCGCCGTTGCCGGCCGCCTGGATGAGGGTGCCGGCCGCCGCCTGCACCTGCGGGGATGCCAGAAGCTGCGGCCCCGGCTGCGACAGGGTGGCGCCGGAGGAATAGGCAGCAGCCGCGTCCGCCGTGAAGGAGACCGAGCGGCCGGAGGCGAGCACGACCGTCGCCGGCCCCGGCGGCGGTGGAGGCGGCGAGGTCGGGGCGCCGTTGGAGGCGGAACTGCCTCCGGCGGACTGGGTGCCCTGCCCTTCTGCGGTCCGGGTGGCGGTGCCTTGCTCCAGCGTCGCCAGCAGGGTCTGCGGCGTGGTCGCGCCGGCCGTGGTTCCGGTGCCCGTGGTTCCGGTGGTCGCGCCGGTGCTGCTGCGGGCCGTGGCGCTGCTGCCCGTCGTCGTGGCGGCGGTCGAGCCGGTGCCGGTTGTTGTTGTTGGCGGATTGGCGGCGATCTGCGCCACCGTTTGCAGCGCCGCCTGCACGGAGCTGGAGGCGGACGCGGTGGACTGGCTGCCGCTCGTCGATGGGGTCGTGGTCGTTCCTGTCCCCGAGGACGCAGTGTCCGTCGTTCCAGTGCCGGTCGTTCCCGTGCCCGTGGTTCCGGTCCCGGACGTGTCCGTCCCGGTGGACGGGGTGGTGGTGGTCGGCGTGGTGGGCGTGCTTGTGGACGGCGTATCGGATCCGCCACCGCTTCCGGTGTCGGTGCCCGGAGTGGTGGGCGTCGTCGGTGCGGTCGGCGTCGGGTCCGTCACCGGCGGCGTTACCGGCGGGGGCGGCGGCGGAGGAGGTGGCGGCGGTGGGGGCGGCGGTGGTGGTGGCGGCGGAGCCGGCGTGCTGCTGACCGTCACGGCGCCGTTCCTGTACAGGGCGGAGGCGGTGCCGTGGGGGCCGGCGGTTCCGGCGGTGCCTTGCAGGGTCACCTCTCCGGCGGCGGCCACGATCTGGATGTTGCCGTCGTTTTCGGCGTCCAGCCCGATGCCGGCGACCTCGAAATCGGCCGACGACGCGCCGCCCTTGCCGGCGATGGAGACGCCGCCGGACGACAGCAGCCCCACCCTGCCCTGGAGCATGACGCCCCAGGACTCGATGGAGTCCGCCTCGCTGGCGTCGCCGTCGATCAGGATGGCGTCGGCGGCGGTGGAGCCGGCAACGACGGTCGGCCCACCGTCGTCGTTGCTTTCGATCAGCACGCCGGCGTTGCGGCTGTCGGACTGGGAGGTCGTCTTGCCATGGATGGCGATCTTGCCGGTGGCGGCGCCGATGGTCGAGCTGCCGTTGATCAGGACGCCGTGGGTGCCGTTGCTGTACCCCTCGCCCTCGCCGCGGATCGAGATGGAGCCGCGGTCGGTGTAGAGCGAGCTGTTGGCGATCGACACGCCGGCCCAGTCGTCGTAGCCGGCCTTGGCCGCCATGCTGGCCGGATCGCTGCCGCCGCCCAGGACGATGTCGCCGCCGGTGGTGGCAATGCTGCTGCTGCCCAGGCTGATGGCGCCGCCATAGCCGCCGCGGTTGCTGTTCAGCGTGACCGGCCGGTCGGCGGCGACGATGTGGCTGTCCATCAGGGAGATGCCGGACGCCGCCCTGAGCGTCACGGCGCCGCTGGAGGTCAGGCTGGTGTCGTAATCCAGAAAAAGATTGCCGCCCGACTCCACCGTGATCGGGGCATCGCCGTTGCGGATGACGGCGCCGCTCAGCTGGATGTCGCGGCTGGAGTTGGCGCCCGCCCTGATGGCGATGGCCCCGTTGCCCTGCACCGTGATGGAGGAGTCGTCGGTGATGCGGATCGTATCGTTGCCTTGGGAGCTTTCGCCATGCCCCTCGGTGCCGGTGATGGAAACGGCGCCGCCCCCGGTCTGGAGCGCGGAGGAGGACAGCAGCACGCCGACATTGTCGCCGTAATAGATGCCGTTGCCGCCCGCCCCGTTCAGCGTGATCGAGCCGGTCCCGGTGGTCAGCTGGCTGTCGTACAGCGCGATGCCGTGGTTGCCGTCCCCATTGTTCTCGCCGCCGTCGCCGTTGATCAGGATGGAGCCGGCGCCGGTCGAGACGATTGTGTCGTGGAATTCCACGCCGACCCGGTCGGAGCTGGGCGAATAGCCGCCGGAGATGCCGGTGGCGGGCTTCATCGCCGGGTTGGAGCCGCCGCCGACGATGAAGGCGCCGCCGTTGGTGGTGATGGCGATGGGCGAGGTGCCGGAGGTCGCCGCCATCCGCACGATCCCGTTGCCGGAGCCGGTCGCGGCGTTCAGGGTGAGGGTGAGCGCGCCCGCGCTGGACACGATGCTCTGGTTGACGACGATGTTGCGGTGGGCCTTCAGCGTCAGCGAGGCATCTCCGCCGGCCGTCTTCAGGATCGCCTGATCGACCGTGATGTCGCCGGCATCGGTCCCCGTCGATTCGGTTTGCAGCGTGACGCTGGTTCCGCCGTTCAGCGCGGTCTGGATATTGTCGGCGGTGATGGTGCCGCCGGTGGCAGCCACCGTGATGTCGGTCGGGTCGAGCAGCCAGAAGCCGCCGGCCACCATCCCCTGCCCTGCCCCCTGCCCCACCCCCTGCCCTGTTCCGGCCCCGGCATCGACGCTGCCGCGCACGTGCAGCGACAGCTTGCCCGACGTTTCGACGAAGCCGCCGTTGCCGCCGGCCGCCCCGCCACGGGCGGACACGGTGCCGTCGAAGCGGGTGCTGCCGTCGGCCCACACCACCACCTTGCCGCCCTTGCCGTTGTCGGTGGCGTCGGCGGCGATGGTCGCGCCCTGCGCCACCACCGTCTCGATGGAGGGCGGCACCGGCTTGCGCGCCGGGCGGATGTTGTAGCCGGCCAGCGTGGCGGCTGACGCCTTGCCGCCCTGCACGTCGCCGCCGATCAGCACCTCCCCGCCCCCGGCGGGACCGGAGGCGGTGATGCGGGCGGTAGCGGTCAGCGCCGTGCGGTTGCCCGACACGGTGACGGAACCGCCCTTCTGACCGGCGCCGCTGCCGCTGGCATCGATGCTGCCGGACACCTCGACCTCGCCGCCGTCGCCCAGCAGGACGATGTCGCCGCCCTGCTGCTCCACCCGGCGGGCCTGGACGGTGCCGGACATGTTGACGACGCGGTCGACCAGCCCCTTGGCGGCGCTCGCCGTCATCTGCACCCGGCCGCCGTCGGCGAAGATTTTGCCGCTGTTGCTGACCAGCGCGTCGACCGGCTTGCCGTCGGCACCGACCGGACGGGCGTCCGTTTTGGCGTCCACCGCGATGTTGATCTTCTGGTCGCCGAAGAGGTCGACGACGAAGCGGCGGCCCGAGGCCAGCGTCACCTCGCCCATGCGGGCCTGGATGGTGCCGCGGTTGGCGACGCCGGGGGCGACCAGTGCCGCCAGACCGGCCTGGGCCACCGTGATCGTGCCCTCGTTCTCCACCGTCGCGGTGGAGCCGGCGCGGCCCTCGAAACTGTAGCGGCCGGCCATGAAGTCGGCGTTGCGGATGTCGTGGGTGGTGGCGACCAGCCCGCCGACATCGACCCGGGCGTTCGGGCCGAACAGGATGCCGTTGGGGTTGACCAGCCAGACCTGCCCGTTCGCGGTCAGCCGCCCCAGGATCGCCGACGGGTCGGAGCCGGTGACGCGGTTGAGGGTGATGGCGCTGGCGTCGGGCTGCTGGAAGTTGGTGTGCTCGCCCTCGGCGATGCCGAAGCGCTGCCAGTCGATCACCGCCTTCGGCGTCGACTGGATGATGTCGAGCCGGCCGGGGGCGGTCGTATGGATGGTCGCGGCACCGTCGGTGACCACGCCGCCTTCGGGGTTGGCGAGTGCGGGGAGGGGCAGGGCGAGGACGGCGGTCAGGATCGCCAGACGTGCGGCCCCGGCCAGAGCCGTGCTGTGACGCAATGCCGCCCGCCGCCGTGCATCGTCCCGGCGGACCGCCGTCCTGCCGTGCACATCCAACTCCCGCCCCGATCCCCGCATCACCGACCCAACCCCCATTGCCGCCCCCGACTCTTGCGGGAAGGCAATACGCTGTTCAAAACCCTGGAATGCGTAACATTTTAGCGACGGGGCGCGGGTACGGAAATCCCGAAAGTGGTGACAGAATGTTTCGTGGTGGCAACAGAGGCGGTTGGACCGGGGCAGGGGGAAGCGTTACCGGTAACGGAAATGGGGGCGAGGCGTTACCGGTAACGGCTTTGACGGTACAGAGATCGCCTATTTCCATGGCGCAGGTGCCGCCTTTGCCCTTTCGGGGACCGGGACGATCCGCTAAGAAGAAAGCCATCAGACGACTGGCACGCGATGCAGGGGGAACAGATGGCCGATCCGACCGCCGTCGCCACAAGGAAATCCGCGGGCAAATCCACAGGTAAATCAAGCGGCAGGTCGGCAGCCCAGGGCGCCGGCGGCGCGGTAAACAAGGCTGCGCCGCTGCCCGCGCGCTGGGTGGTGTACAGTGCGCCGAAGGGCGGGACCGGCAAGACCACCAGCTGCAAGAACACCGCCGTGGCCGCGGCCAAGGACGGCATGCGGGTGGCGACGCTGGATTTCGACCCACAGCGCACGCTGGGGCAGTGGCACGAGCTGCGCCGTCCGCACGATGTGGCGTCCATCGACCATTACGAAGGGACGCTGGACGACATCGAGGCGGCGCTGGCCCAGATCGATCCCGGCCGCTACGACGTGGTCTTCGTCGATACGCCGCCGTCGGTGGAGCTGTATCCGGAGGCGACCAAGATCCTGCTGCGCCGCGCCGATCTGGTGCTGGTGCCGACCGGGGTCGGCCGCTTCGACAAGATGAGCGTCATACCCTGGATGGAGTTCCTGCGCGACTATGGCCGCCCCGCCGCCTTCCTGCTGAACCGGGTCAAGCGCCGGTCGGTCAGCCTGCGCGAGGCGAAGCTGGAGCTGGGCCGGGTCGGCCGGCTGGTGCCGCACGAGGTGCCGGACATCGAGGACATGCACCGGGTCGACGACGTCGGCTGCTCCATCGTCGATGTCGGCGCGGTGAATGGCGCCGACGAATGCCTTGGCGCCTGGTACTTCATCCGGCACGAGCTGGGGATCTGAACCCCAGGGGGGATTTGAATATGGCCAATGTGAAGTCCTTCATGAAGAAGGTGGCGGAGCAGGGCAAGGCCGCCCCGCCGCCGGATGCCAAGACGGAGGTAGTGTCTACTCCTGTGCGGTCAGGGTCTGCTGTGGCGCCGTCGAAGGCGGACCGCCGGGCGTCGGACATCAGCGATGCCATCGTGCCCTGCCACACCCGGCAGGAATTCGCCCAGGAAATCCGCTATCACTGGAACCGCAGCCGCAAGGAGTTCCTGTCGATCGGCCGGTACCTGAACCGCGCCAAGGAAATCCTGCCGCACGGCGACTTCGAGGCGATGATCGAGAGCGACATGCCGTTCTCGGTCGAGACCGCCTTCCGCTTCCGCGCGGTGGCGGAGGCGGTGGACACCGGCCGGCTGTCCCTGGATGTGCTGCCGGGGGCGGAAAGCGTCGCCTACCAGATCGTCACCATGACGCCGGACGAGCTGGAACGCGCCAAGGCCCAGGGGCTGATCCGTCCCGACGTGACCCGCCGCCAGCTGATCGACTTCAAGCGCTCGCTGCGCCCGCCGAAGGACGTGACGCCGAACGACCGGCGCCGGCAGCTGCTGGCGGACTATGCCCGGCTGCGCGTCCGCATGGCGGAAATCCGCGACGAGCTGCGGCGCGACCATGGCATCGACCCGGAGCATGACGATCATGTCCGCTCCGGCCGGGCCGGTGTCACCATCGATGTCGAGGCGGAGGATATCAGGGCGGACCCCGAGGACGACCGGCGGTAAAGACCGGGCGATCCGGCGTTCAGTGCCAGCGTTCAGTGCCAGCGTTCAGTGATTGTGCGAGGTGTGGGAGGCGGGGCTGTCGTCGCCGCGGCGCGACGGCGGGCTGCCGCCGCCCAGCAGGTTGGTCAGCGACCGGAAGTCCCGCTGGAAATTGCTGAAGAAGTCGCCGTCGCCGCCGCGCGACACGCGCATGGGCGAACTGGCCATGCTGTGGCTTTCCGGGCCGCCGACGCTGCGGCCGCTGCTGCGGGCGCGGCGGTCCGGCGCTTTCGGCTTGCGTGACGGCGTGACCAGCGGCGGGGGAGGGGCCTCCGGCAGCGCCGCGGTTTCGGGCGCGCGGGCGAAGGCATCGCCGCACAGCCCGTGGTCGGATGCCTGCTCCAGGCGGCCAGGATCGAGCCGCCAGCAATCGAAGGCGTCCATCTGCGGCTTCGACGGGGCGGGGGAGGGCAGGGGGGCGGCGGACTGCTGGTGGGCCTCCTGAACCTCCGGCGCCGACAGCAGCGGTTCCGCCGCGGCCGGGACTGCGGCAGGCATGACGAGCAGGGCCGCAAGTGCCGCCGCCATCACCGCTCCGCTGCCTCTTACCGTCCGGCCTTCGCCCGGCATTCCGTATCCTCTTGGCCGTCGCATCCGCGTCGCTTAACAGATAAACGCAACAGGGCGCCTGTTCGTCCGCGCGAAATGGGGGCGCTGCCCCGGAAGATGCGGTACTCCTTCGGATCAGGCTCTTTCGGCCGTACACCTTCCATTGGTGTGCGGCGTTGTCGCAGGGGCGGGTTGGCGCTCTTGTCAGGCGGGCGGCTTGATGGGAGAGTCCGGCCCCTCATTCACCTTGCAAGAACGGACGGCGCGCCGGCGGACATGGCCGATTTCAACTGGAACGACCTGCGCTTCTTCCTGGCGGTGGCCCGGGCCGGCACGCTGACCACCGCGGCCCAGCGGCTGCGCGCCGACCACACCACGGTCAGCCGCCGCATCACCGCGCTGGAGGACGCGCTGCGCGTCACCCTGTTCGAACGGCGGCCCAGCGGCTTTACCCTGACGCCGCAGGGCGAACGGCTGAAGCAGACGGCGGAGGTGATGGAGAGTGCCGCCCTGCTGGCCCAGGGCATGGTGGCCGACGGCGATCTGGCGCTCGCCGGTGCCGTGCGGATCGGGGCGCCGGACGGCTTCGGCAGCTGCTTCCTGGCGCCGCGCATCGGGGCCTTGTGCGAACGTCATCCGGAGCTGGAGGTGCAGCTGGTCGCCATGCCGCGCGTCTTCAGCCTGTCGAAGCGCGAGGCCGACATCGCCATCAGCCTGTCGCGCCCGCAGGAAGGGCGGCTGTTCGCGCGGAAACTGACCGATTACCGGCTGGGGCTGTACGGCACCGCCGGCTATCTCGACGCAAGGCAGGATATCCGGAGCCGCAGTGACCTGCGCGGCCATTCCTTCATCGGCTATATCGACGACCTGATCTTCGCGCCGGAACTGGACTATGTCGAGACCATCGGCGAGGTCGCGCCGCGCATCAAGAGCAGCAGCCTCGTCGCCCAGCTGAAGGCGACGCTGGCCGGAGCCGGCCTGTGCATGCTGCCAGCCTTCATCGCGGCCGGCGAGCCGGAGCTGGTGCCGGTGCTGCCCGACGAACTGACGATCACCCGGTCCTTCTGGCTGATCGTACACGAGGATCTGCGCTCGCTGGCGCGGATTTCGATGACCGCCGACTACATCGCCGATCTGGTGCGGCGGGAGCAGGCGCTGTTCCTGCCCCCGCCAACCGTTTGATTTACCGTGTGGTTCAGCCTTCGCCGCGCAGCATGCGGATGATGCCGGAGAAGTCGGCGCCGCCTTCGCCTTGCGCGTTCATCATGGCGTAGAGCTGCGCCGCCGCGGCCCCCAGCGGGGTGGGGGCACCGGCGCCCTGGGCCGCTTCCTGGGCCAGCTTCAGGTCCTTCAGCATCAGCGCCGCCGCGAAGCCGGGCTGGTAATCGCGGTTGGCCGGGCTGGCGGGGACCGGGCCGGGGACCGGGCAATAGCTGGTCAGCGACCAGCACTGGCCCGACGAGGTCGACGACACGTCGAACAGCGCCTGATGCGACAGGCCGAGCTTCTCCGCCAAGACGAAGGCCTCGCAGACGCCGATCATCGAGATGCCGAGGATCATGTTGTTGCAGATCTTCGCCGCCTGGCCGGCACCGGCGCCGCCGCAATGGACGATCTTCTTGCCCATGGCCTCCAGGATCGGGCGGGCGCGCTCGAAGGCGTCCGCTTCGCCGCCGGCCATGAAGGTCAGGGTGCCGGCGGCAGCGCCGCCGACGCCGCCCGACACCGGCGCGTCGAGCGAGGCGGCGCCCGTGTCGGCGGCCAGCGCATGCGCCTTGCGGGCGGAGTCCACGTCGATGGTGGAGCAGTCGATCAGCAGCGTGCCCGGCCGGGCCACCGGCGCGATGTCGCCATAGACGCCCAGAACATGCTTGCCGCCCGGCAGCATGGTGATGACCACTTCGGCCGCCGCGGCGATGGCGGCGGGCGACTCACCGATGGTGACGCCGGCCGCCTTGGCCGCCTCGATGGCGGCGGGCACGAGGTCGTAGCCAACCACCTGATGCCCCGCCTTCACGAGGTTCGCGGCCATCGGGCCGCCCATGTTGCCCAATCCGATGAAACCGATCACCGCCATCGTCGCGTCTCCCGTTCCTTTGGTTTTTATGGTGCTTCCCCCTCTCCCCCCGAGGAGAGGGGACTAGGGGTCGTTTTGGTCAGGCCATCCGCCCGATCTCGCTGCGTGAGACGATCAGGCGCATGATCTCGTTGGTGCCTTCGAGGATCTGGTGGACCCGCAGGTCGCGCACGATCTTCTCGACGCCATAGTCCGCCAGATAGCCGTAGCCGCCGAACAGCTGGAGCGCGTTGTTCGCCACCTCGAAGCCGGTGTCGGTGGCGAAGCGCTTCGCCATCGCACACAGGCGTGTGGCGTCCTTGTTCTTCGCATCCAGCGCCGAGGCGGCGCGGTGGACGAAGGTGCGGGCGGCCTCAAGTTCGGTCGCCATGTCGGCGATGCGGAATTGCAACGCCTGGAAGCGGTCGAGCGTCTGGCCGAAGGCCTTGCGCTCGCTCATGTAGGTCAGCGCCTTGTCGAGTGCGGCCTGGGCGCCGCCGATGGAGCAGGCGGCGATGTTGATGCGGCCGCCGTCCAGCCCCTTCATGGCGAACTTGAAGCCCATCCCCTCCTGATCCAGCAGGGCGGTGGCGGGGATGCGGGCGTCCTCCAGGATGACGGCGCGGGTCGGCTGGGCGTTCCAGCCCATCTTGTGCTCGTTGGCGCCGAAGGACAGGCCGGGGGTGTCCCTGGGCACCAGGAAGGCGCTGATGCCGCCGGGGCCGTCCTCGCCGGTGCGGGCCATGACGAGGTAGAGGTCGGAGCTGCCGGCACCGGAAATGAACTGCTTGGCGCCGTTGAGGACGTAACTGTCGCCGTCGCGCACGGCTTTGGTCCGCAGCGCGGCAGCGTCGGAGCCGGCATTGGCCTCGGTCAGGCAGTAGCTGGCGAGCCATTCCATGGTGCAGAGCTTCGGCAGCCAGTGGGCCTTCTGCTCGTCGCTGCCGAAATTGTCCACCATCCCCGCCACCATGTTGTGGATGGAGATGTAGGAGGCGATGGTCGGGCAGCCCTGGCTCAGCGCCTCGAAGATCACCACGGCGTCGAAGCGGCTGAGAGCCGAGCCGCCATGGTCCTCCGACACATAGATGCCGCCCATGCCGAGCTCGCCGGCGGCGCGCAGCGTGTCGACGGGGAAATGCTTCTTCTGGTCCCACTCGACAGCGTTGGGCGCCAGCTCGTCGCGGGCGAAGGACAGCGCCATGTCGCGGATGGCGACCTGGTCTTCGGTCAATTCAAAGGACATGCGTCACCTCGTGCAACCCCCCTCCCGCCGGAGGCGGGAAGGGGAATGTTACGCCGATCAATCCATGGTCGGGATGACGAAGCTGGCGCCTTCCTTGACGCCCGAGGGCCAGCGGGAGGTGACGGTCTTGGTCTTGGTGTAGAAGCGCACCGCGTCGGGGCCGTGCTGGTTCAGGTCGCCGAATCCCGAACGCTTCCAGCCGCCGAAGGTGTAGTAGGCGAGCGGAACCGGGATCGGAACGTTGATGCCGACCATGCCGACATCGACACGGGACGCGAAGTCGCGGGCGGCGTCGCCGTCGCGGGTGAAGATGGCGACGCCGTTGCCGTACTCATGATCGTTCGGCAGCGACAGCGCTTCTTCATAGCTGTCGGCGCGGACGACGGAGAGGACCGGGCCGAAGATCTCCTCCTTGTAGATGCGCATGTCCGGCTTCACCTCGTCGAACAGGCAGCCGCCCATGTAGAAGCCGTTCTCGTAGCCCTGCATCTTGAACTCGCGGCCGTCGACCGCCAGCTTGGCGCCTTCCTTGACGCCGAGATCGACGTAGGACTTCACCCGCTCCAGATGCTCGGCCGTCACCAGCGGGCCGAAATCGGCGCTGCTGTCGGTCGAGGGGCCGACCTTCAGGCTTTCCACCCGCGGGATCAGGCGGTCCATCAGGGCGTCGGCGGTCTTCTTGCCGACCGGCACGACGACGGAGATCGCCATGCAGCGCTCGCCCGCCGCGCCGAAGCCGGCGCCGATCAGCGCGTCGGTCGCCTGGTCGAGGTCGGCGTCCGGCATCACCAGCGCGTGGTTCTTGGCGCCGCCGAAGCACTGCACGCGCTTACCGGCAGCACAGCCGCGGTTGTAGATGTATTCGGCGATCGGGGTGGAGCCGACGAAGCCGACCGCCTTGATGTCGCGGTCGTCGAGGATGGCGTCCACCGCCACCTTGTCGCCATGGACGACATTCAGGATGCCCGCCGGCAGGCCGGCCTCCAGCATGAGTTCGGCCAGCTTGACCGGCACGCCCGGCGTGCGCTCCGACGGCTTCAGGATGAAGGCGTTGCCGCAGGCGATTGCCGGGGCGAACTTCCACATCGGGATCATGGCGGGGAAGTTGAACGGCGTGATGCCGGCGACGACGCCCAGCGGCTGGCGCATCGAATAGATGTCGATGCCGGGGCCGGCGCCGTCGGTGAACTCGCCCTTCAGCAGGTGCGGGATGCCGCAGGCGAACTCCACCACCTCCAGGCCGCGCTGGATGTCGCCCTTGGCGTCGACGATGGTCTTGCCATGCTCCAGCGACAGCAGCAGAGCCAGCTCGTCGTAATCGCGCTGGACGAGGTCGAGGAAGCGCATCAGCACGCGGGCGCGGCGCTGCGGGTTGGTGGCGGCCCAGCCGCGCTGCGCCTGCTTGGCGTTCTCGACCGCGGCGCGCATCTCCTCCACGCTCGCCAGCGGCACGCGGGCGCGCACCTCGCCGGTCATCGGGGAGTAGACGTCGGCGAACCGGCCGGACGTGCCGGAAACCAGCTTGCCGCCGATCAGGTGCTGAAGTTCGGTGGTCATCCTATTGTCCTCCCTCGGGATTGTTTGTCACCATGTGGACCTGAGCGGCCCGTCGGGGCGACCCGAAACTTTGCGCATCGGTTGTGCAGGAATGCGGCAAGGGGTGTGCGCCTGTCCCCAAAGGTGTGTGGAGAGTTGAAACCCCACCGCTTATAGTGCGCCCGCGCAGTCCGGACCGGAATCCGATCCGGGCCGTGCGGGGATTGCCGCAGAAACGGCGAAGCGGAATGGACATGACCAGCCACGAAGACGTCTTCGACACGCCGGAGACACGGCAGCCGACCATCCTGTCGGTCTACAATCAGAAGGGCGGCGTCGGCAAAACGACCACGTCGGTGAACCTCGCGCTCGCGCTGGCGGCGCTGGGCAAGAGCGTCGTGCTGATCGATTTCGACCCGCAGAGCAGTGCCACCAGCAACTTCCTGCTGCGCGACAAGGCCAAGGTCGGCATCAACGACCTGCTGCGCAAGGAAACCTTCGTCGAGGACGCCATCACCCCGACCGCCTTCGACGGGCTGTCGATGATCGTCGGCGCGCGCAAGCTCTACTCGCTGGAGCATGCGCTGGACAGCCGCGGCGGCTCGCAGCGGGGCTTGCGCAAGGCGCTGCATTTCTCGCGCAACCCGCCGGACTATGTCGTCATCGACTGCCCGCCGGCACTGGGCCATCTGGCGGCCGGTGCGCTTGCGGCGTCGGACCGGCTGATCGTGCCGGTCTTCCCCGGCCGCTATGCGCTGGACGGGCTGCGGCGCACCTTGCAGGTGGTGGAGCATATCCAGAACGGGCTGAACCCCAGCCTGACGCTGGCCGGCATCCTGATGCTGTCGATCACCAACGACGAGGTCGGGCGCGAATCGCTGACGCAGCTGCGCAACGAGTTCCCCGAACAGATGTTCCGCACCGCCTTCCCCTATGACGTGGATGTGGTGAAGGCGACATACCGCCGTATGCCAGCGGCGATCTTCACGCCGGAAGCGCGGACGACCAGCCGCTTTGCGGCGCTGGCCTGGGAGATCGTCCATGGCCGCGGCACCGCCCCCGACGAATCCCAGCTGAAGCCGGCGCTGGAGCGCATCCGCTCCTGGCACGAGGCGACCGACACCTCCTACAGCGCGCGGCGCGCGTCCTCCATCGACGAGGGCGACGAGCCCGGCGGCGGCGGGGGCAATGGGGCGCGGCAGGCGGAGCGTGCGCAGTCCTCCGGCCGCGGTGGAATGGGCCTTGGGCTTTTGGGGCTGGTGATCGGGCTGGTCGGCGGCTTCGCGCTGGGGGCGGCCGTCGGGCAGCCGATCCTGGGCAGGCTGCTGGGGCTTGGGGGATGAGTGATTCCCCTCTCCCCCCTTGGGGAGAGGGTTAGGGTGAGGGGGATGCGTGGCTAGGATTTTCAAGCATCGCGCACTGTCCGATCCCCACTTACTCCACCCTGTGCGTCCCCCTCACCCCGACCCTCTCCCCGGGGGGAGAGGGGGAAAAGGTGGATTCCATGTTCTAAGGTGAGGCCATCATGCTTCCTGTCGATGCCGTTCTGCGCAAGGTCGACTCCTCCTTCGAGGAGTCGGTCGGCCGGCTTTGCGAGCTGCTGCGCATTCCCTCGGTCAGCACCGATCCCGCCTATGCCGGCGAGGTCCGCCGCGCCGCCCGCTGGTGCGCCGACAGGCTGAAGGCGATGGGCTTCACCGTCGCCCTCCACGACACTCCCGGTCACCCGATCCTGGTCGCCCATCATCCGGGGCCGGACGGGGTAAAGACCCCGCATGTGCTCTATTACGGCCATTACGACGTCCAGCCCGCCGACCCGATGGAGCTGTGGACCAGCCCGCCCTTCGATCCGGTGATCGTCGAGGCCGAGCGGGGCCGCCGTGTCGTCGCCCGCGGGGCCGCCGACGACAAGGGCCAGACCATGACCTTCATGGAAGCCTTCGAGGCCTGGCACGCCGTCCACGGTTCCCTCCCGATCCGCGCCACCGTGCTGCTGGAGGGCGAGGAGGAGACCGGCAGCCCGTCGCTGCCGCGTTTCCTGAAGGAGCATGCCGAGGAACTGCGCGCCGACTTCTGTCTCGTCACCGACACCAACGCCTGGGACGCCGACACCCCGGCGATCACCACCCGGCTGCGCGGGCTGCTCTATCTGGAAGCGACCGTCACCGGCCCGAGCCACGACCTGCATTCCGGCCTGTTCGGCGGCGCGGTGCCCAACCCGCTGAATGTGCTGAGCGGCATCCTGGGCCAGATCCACGATGCCGACGGGCGGGTGCGCTTCGACGGCTTCTATGACGGCGTGCGCGAGCTGCCGGAGGAGCTGCGGGAGCAGATCCGCGCCTTGCCGCTGGACGAGGCGCAGTTCCTGGCGGCGCTCGGCCTGACCCGCAGCCATGGCGAGGCCGGGCGGACGCTGCTGGAGCGCATCTGGACCCGGCCGACCTGCGACATCAACGGCATCTGGGGCGGCTATACCGGCGAGGGGTCGAAGACGGTCATCCCGGCCAAGGCGTCCTGCAAGCTGAGCTGCCGTCTGGTGCCCGGCCAGGACCCGGCGGCCGTCGAGGCGTCGATCCGGCGCTTCTTCGAGGAAAGGCTGCCGGCGGACTGCACGGTCGGCTTCCGCAGCTTCAGCGCGTCGCCCGGCATCGAGGTGCCGACCGACACGCCGTGGATGCAGGCGGTGCGCGGCGGGCTGAAGGAGGCGACGGGGCGCGACGGCGTGCTGATCGGCGGCGGCGGGTCGATCCCCATCGTCGGCTGGTTCCGCGAGCATCTCGGGCTGGACACCATCCTGGTCGGCTTCGGGCTGGACGACGACCGCATCCATTCGCCGAACGAGAAGTTCGAGCTGAAATGCCTGCGCAACGGTATCCGCAGCCATGCGGCAATAGTGGGGCGTTTGGCGGCGGGGAGGGTTGGCTGAGGCTTGGGCGGACCTAAATCTCCCCGATCCGCGGCGGGGGAGGGCTGACTTCTCGTCTCCCGCCGCCACCGACACGATCGAGACGGGAATTCGCATGTCCGCTCTGTTCACGCCCTTCACGCTGAAGGACGTCACCCTGCGCAACCGCATCGCGGTTCCGCCGATGTGCCAGTACAGCGCCGTCGACGGCGTCGTCAACGACTGGCATTTCGCCCATTATCCCGGCCTTGCCCGCGGCGGCGCCGGTCTGGTGATCGTCGAGGCGACGGCGGTGTCGCCGGAGGGCCGCATCACGCCGGGCTGCACCGGGCTGTGGAACGACGCCCAGGCGGAAGGGATGGCGCGCATCGCCGCCTCCATCGCCGCCGCCGGTGCCGTTCCCGGCATCCAGATCGGCCATGCCGGCCGCAAGGCCAGCGCCAACCGCCCGTGGGAAGGCGACGACCACATCGCCGAGGGCGATCCGCGCGGCTGGGACACCATCTCGCCGTCGGCGGTGCCCTTCGGCCATCACCTGCCCAAGGTGCCCAACGCGATGACGCTGGACGACATCGCCCGCGTCCGCGCCGATTTCGTGGCCGCCGCCGTGCGCGCCCGCGATGCCGGCTTCAAGTGGCTGGAGCTGCATTTCGCCCATGGCTATCTGGGCCAGAGCTTCTTCTCGGTCCATGCCAACAAGCGCACCGACCAATATGGCGGCGACCTTGCCGGGCGCAGCCGCTTCCTGCTGGAAACGCTGGCGGCGGTGCGCGAGGTGTGGCCGGAAAACCTGCCGCTGACCGCCCGCTTCGGCGTGATCGAGTATGACGGGCGCGACGAGCAGACGCTGGCCGAGTCGATCGAACTCGCCCGCAACTTCCGCGCCGGCGGGCTCGACCTGCTGAGCGTCAGCGTCGGCTTCTCCACCCCCGACGCGCAGGTGCCGTGGGGGCCGGCCTTCCTGGCGCCGGTCGCCGAGCGGGTGCGGCGCGAGGCGGAGCTGCCGGTGGCGGCGGCCTGGGGCATCGACGCGCCGAAGATCGCCGACCGCACCGTCGCCGACGGGCAGCTGGATCTGGTGATGGTCGGCCGCGCCCATCTGGCCAACCCGCATTATCCCTACCGTGCCGCCAAGGAGCTGGGCGTCGAGCGTCCGTCCTGGGTGCTGCCGGCGCCCTACGCCCACTGGCTGGAGCGGTATCGGGCCACCGACACCGTCACGGCGGACTGAGGGTGGCGGTGTAATGGAAACGGCCTGCGGGATGACCGCAGGCCGTTTTTCTTTGCGGCGTCAGCCCGCTTCGGCTGCGGAGGAGGCGCTCCACAAATTGATGCCGGCGTCGGCGACGGCGTGGGTGTCGATCTCCGCCAGTTCCTCCGGGCTGAAGGACAGGCTGTTCAGCGCGTCCAGCGAGTTGTCGAGCTGTTCGACGTTCCGCGCGCCGATCAGGGCGGAGGTGACGCGCGGGTCGCGCAGGACCCAGGCGATGGCCATCTGCGCCAGCGTCTGGCCGCGCCGCTTGGCGATGGCGTCAAGCGCGCGGATGCGCTCCAGATTCTCCGGCGACAGGAAATTGGCGCGCAGGCTGCCGCCCTTGGCGGCACGGGCGTCGGCAGGCTGGCCGCCCAGATACTTGTTGGTCAGCATGCCCTGGGCCATCGGCGAGAAGGCGATGCAGCCCATGCCGAGATCCTCCAGCGTGTCGAGCAACCCGCCCCCTCCATTGCCCTCCACCCAGCGGTTCAGCATCGAGTAGGAGGGCTGGTGGATCAGGCAGGGGGTGCCCAGCTGCTTCAGGATGCCCACCGCCCGCCGCGTCATCTCCGGCGAGTAGGAGGAGATGCCGACATAGAGCGCCTTGCCCTGGCGGACGATGTGGTCGAGCGCCCCCATCGTCTCCTCCAGCGGGGTGCGGGGATCGACGCGGTGCGAATAGAAGATGTCGACGTAATCCAGGCCCATCCGCGTCAGGCTCTGGTCCAGGCTGGAGACCAGATATTTGCGGGAGCCCCAGTTGCCGTAGGGGCCGGGCCACATCTCATAGCCGGCCTTGGTCGAGATCACCATCTCGTCGCGGTAGGGCCGGAAATCGGTGGCGAGGATGCGGCCGAAATTCTCCTCCGCCGAACCGGGCGGCGGGCCGTAATTGTTGGCGAGGTCGAAATGGGTGACGCCGCGGTCGAAGGCCCGGCGCAGCACGGCGCGCCCGGTGGCGAACACGTCGGTGCCGCCGAAATTCTGCCAGAGCCCCAGCGAAATGGCCGGCAGGTCGAGCCCGCTGCGGCCGGTGCGGCGGTAGCTCATGCTCCCATAGCGCTTATCGGCGGCGAGGTAGGGCGGCTGCATGGCGAACTCCCGATGTGATTTTTAGTGATATATCAGCATAGGGCGGCGGTGCGCCGGTGCGCAATGGCGCCGCCGGTCATATCACTCACGGCTTTCCGGGCCGGACGGCGAGGCGCAGACCTTGCGCACGCAGCCGCGCAGCCAGCGGTGGGCCGGGTCGGCGTCGAGGCGCGGGTGCCAGATCAGGGAGACGGTGACCTCCGGGGCGGGGAAGGGCAGGGCGAAGCCGTGGAGGCCGGCGCGCAGCCCCTCGGTGTGCCGTTCGGGGACGCTGACGACCAGGTCGGTGCCGCGCACCAGCGCCAGCGCCGCGGCGAAGCCGCCGACCGTGGCGACCACGTCGCGCCGAAGCCCGAGCCGCGCCAGCGCCTCGTCCACCAGCCCGCGGTCGTCGCCCCGCCGCGACACCAGCACATGGCGGCCGGCGGCAAAGCGGTCGGCGGTGATCCCGCCCGCGGCCAGCGGGTGGCCAGGGCGGACGACGCCGATGAAACGGTCGTGGAACAGGGCCTGGGTGCGCAGTTCCGGCCCGCTGCCGGCGGAGACCACGCCGGTCTCCAGATCGACCGAGCCGTCGCGGAGCGGGCCGCTGTCCTTGTCCGGCTTGGGCAGAAAGCGGATGCGGACGCCGGGCGCCTCGGCGGCGACCAGGGTGAGCAGGGCGGCGCCATAGCTTTCGACGAAGCCGTCGCTGGTCCGCAGGGTGAAGGTCCGGGCCAGCCGGCCGATGTCGAGATTTTCGGCCGGGCGCAGCGCCGCCTCCGCCTCCTGCACCAGCAGGCGGACGCGGTCGCGCAGGTCGAGCGCGCGCGGCGTGGGGACGAGGCCGCGCCCGGCCCGGACCAGCAGCGGGTCGCCGGTCGCTTCGCGCAGCCGCGCCAGCGCCCGGCTCATCGCCGACGGGCTGAGCCGCAGACGGCGCGCCGCACCGGCGACGCTGCCTTCCGCCAGCAGGGCGTCCAGGGTGACGAGCATGTTGAGGTCGGGTGAGGTCATGCGCCGGAGCGTAGCACGGGCCGGCCGCCGCCGCTGCCGGGACATGGCGTCAAATGCACGAATACAGTGCGGATGCTGCGCGTTCCGCCATGTCACCCCGCGCCCTAGCCTGGATGCCTGTCATTCGGGAAGGAGAGGCGTCATGAGGGAAGCGGTTGCGGAGCAGGCCGCGGCGGCGGCGGGCGGACCGGCGCGAGGGCTGGTCGCGCAGGGGGGATTGGCGGGGCTGGCGCTGGCGATGCTGCTGTCGTCGCTCGGCACCAGCATCGCCAATGTCGGATTGCCGGCGCTGGCGCTGGCGTTCGACGTGCCGTTCCGCGAGGTCCAGTGGGTGGTGCTGGCTTATCTGCTGGCGATCACCACGCTGATCGTCGGGGTCGGGCGGCTGGGCGACATCGTCGGGCGGCGGCGTCTGCTGCTGGCCGGGATCGCCCTGTTCACGGCGGGCTCCGCCGCCTCCGCCGCCGCGTCCAGCCTGTGGATGCTGGTCGCGGCCCGCGCGGTGCAAGGGCTGGGGGCCGCCGCGATGATGGCGCTCGCCACCGCCTTCGTCGGCGATGCGGTGCCGAAGGAGCGGATCGGCCGGGCGATGGGGCTGATGGGAACGACGTCGGCGGTCGGCACCGCGCTCGGCCCGACGCTGGGCGGCCTGCTGATCGCCGCCTTCGGCTGGCCGGCGATCTTCCTGGTCACCGTGCCGCCGGGTGTCGCGGCCTTCCTGCTGGTGCGGCGCTGCCTGCCGGCCGACCGCCGGGTGGAGACTGCAGGCGGAGCGGGGCGGGGGAGCTTCGACGGTCCCGGCACGCTGATCCTGGCCCTGACGCTGGGGACTTACGCGCTGGCGATGACCGGCGGGCGCGGCGGCTTCGGCTGGTCCGACCTGACGCTTCTGCTGGCGGCGGCCGGCGGGGCCGGGCTGTTCCTGGCGGTGGAGTCGCGGACGGCGTCGCCGCTGCTGCGGCTGGAGATGCTGCGCGACCGGACGCTGCGCGGGCGCCTGACGATGAGCATGCTGGTGGCGACGGTGCTGATGGCGACCCTGGTGGTGGGGCCGTTCCATCTCGCCCGTGCCCTGGGGCTGGGAGCGGCGGCGGTCGGGATGGTGATGTCGGCCGGACCGCTGGTGGCGGCGCTGACCGGCGTGCCGGCCGGACGGCTGGTCGACCGCTTCGGTGCCGCCGGCATGACGGTCGTCGGGCTGGGGGCGGTGGCGGGCGGCTGCGTGTTGCTGGCGCTGCTGCCGGCGACGTTGGGCGTGGCCGGCTATGTCGGGCCGCTCGTCGTCGTCACCGCCGGCTATGCGCTGTTCCAGACCGCGAACAACACGGCGGTGATGGCCGATGTGGAGAAGGACCGCCGCGGCGTGGTGTCGGGGGTGCTGAACCTGTCGCGCAACCTGGGGCTGATCACCGGCGCCTCGGTGATGGGGACACTCTTCACGCTGGGGGTGGGGACGGAGGTCGCCGTCGCGGCGCCGGAGGCCGTTGCGGCGGGCACCCAGACCACTTTCGCCGTCGCGGCCGGGCTGATCGCCGTGGCGCTCCTCCTCGCCGTCCGGACGGCGGGGCGGCGGTAAAGGTTGGGCCGGGCGCAGCGCGATTGCGCCCCGGTCATCGCTTATCGGTCATCGCTCATCGGTCAGCTGGCATCGCTCAGTTGGCAGCGGCTTGCCATAAAGTCCACAAAGGCGCGGACGCGGGCGGGCAGGGGGCCCGGACCTCCGAGATAGACGGCGTGGATGTCCTCGCTGCCGCCGGGGTTCATTCGGTCCAGCACCGGCACAAGCGCACCGGCGGCGATGTCGGTCTCCACCTGGAAGCGCGCCAGACGTGCCAGCCCGACGCCGCCCAGGGCAAGCAGGCGCGCGGCGTCCCCGTCGCTCGCCCGTGCGGCGATGGGCGGCACATGCTCCTCGATCCCTTCGTCGCTTCCGTTTTCAGTCCTGAAAGGCCAGCCGCCGATGGCCCGCGGGAAGGTCCAGCCGATTCCCTTGTGCCGGGCAAGCTCGTCCGGATGTCCCGGCGTTCCATGCCGCTCCAGATAGGCGGGGGAGGCGACCACGACCATGCGCGTGCTTCCCAGCTTGCGGATCATCAGGCTGGAATCGCGCAGCGGGCCGGTCCGGATCGCGACATCGGCCCGCTCCTCCATCAGGTCGACCACCGCATCCGACAGCACGAGGTCGATGGTGACGCCGGGATGGGCGGCCAGGAACTCGGGCACCAGCGGGATCAGGTGGCGCATGCCGAAGGGGACGTTGCTGTTGACGCGCAGGTGTCCGCGCGGCGTCGCACCGGCCGAGGCCTCCCGCTCGGCCTCCTCCATCTCTTCCAGGATCCGCAGCGCGCGGGCGTGGAAGGCCTGACCTTCCGGCGTCAGGCTGAGGCGTCGCGTCGACCGGTGGAGAAGCCGCGTGCCCAGCCGTGTCTCCAGCCGCGTGATGAGCTTGCTGACGCCCGATGGCGTGAGGCCGCAGGCACGGGCCGCCGCGGTGAATCCGCCGAGATCGACGACCCGCGCGAAGACCTCCATCTCGGCCGCCCGGTTGACCTCCATCCGCGTCACAACGATGCCCCCAAGTCACAAGTCCTGAGACTGGAGGCAGCCTAATTCACAGCTGCTCCATCGGCTATATCCTTGGCAATCGACCGTCGCCATCGGCGCGGCCGCGACAGCCTCGATCACGGAAGGACAGGACATGGAGTACCGGACACTCGGCGCATCGGGCCTCAAGGTGCCCGCGCTCAGCTTTGGGACCGGCACCTTCGGCGGCAAGGGGCCGCTGTTCTCGGCTTGGGGGAACAGCGATGTCGAGGATGCCCGTCGGCTGATCGACATCTGCCTCGACGCCGGCGTCACCCTCTTCGACACCGCCGACGTCTATTCGGACGGTGGCTCGGAGGAGGTGCTCGGCGCCGCCATCCGCGGGCGGCGCGACAAGCTGCTGATCTCGACCAAGACCGGCTTGCCGATGGGCGACGGGCCGAACGACGCCGGTCTTTCCCGCCACCGGCTGATCGGTGCGGTGGAGGCGGCGCTCCGGCGGCTCGGGACGGATTATATCGACCTGCTCCAGCTGCACGCCTTCGATGCCTTCACGCCGGTGGAGGAGGTGCTGCACACGCTGGACACGCTCGTCCGCGCCGGGAAGGTGCGTTACATCGGCGCCTCGAACTTCGCGGGCTGGCAGTTGATGAAGGCGCTCGCCGTCGCCGACCGTCATGGCTGGCCGCGCCATGTCGTGCATCAGGTCTATTATTCGCTGACCGGGCGCGACTATGAGTGGGAGCTGATGCCGCTTGGCCTCGACCAGAAGGTCGGCGCGCTGGTCTGGAGCCCGCTCGGCTGGGGCAGGCTGACCGGAAGGATCCGCCGCGGCCAGCCGATCCCCGAGGGCAGCCGCCTCCACGACACCGCCCAGTGGGGGCCGCCCGTCGACGAGGAGCGCCTCTACCGCATCGTCGACGCGCTCGACGCCGTGGCGGCCGAGACCGGGCGCAGCGTTCCCCAGGTCGCCATCGCCTGGCTGCTGGCTCGGCCGACCGTCTCCTCAGTGATCGTCGGCGCCCGCAACGAGGCGCAGCTGCGGGACAATCTGGGGGCCGTCGGTTGGACGCTCGAACCCGGCCAGATCACGCGTCTCGACGCGGCCAGCGACGCGATGCCCGCCTACCCCTATTACCCGTACCGCACGCAGGAGGGCTTCGCCCGGCTCAATCCGATGCCCGTCTGAGGCGTGCCGGTCTTTCCGCCCCCCGCGTCACAAACCGAACGGCGCGGTCTTGCACGGCCATGGCGACGGGCCCAGCTGTGAAGCGCCCGAACCCGCGATAAGGCCCTCGTCATGATCGATCCGCCCCCGCCCCGCCCCGGCCGCCAGCCCCCTTCGACGCGCGAGACGACGCGGGCGCGGACGCCGTGCTGACGGGGCTTCCGGATTTCACGGCCCTGGATTTCGCGGCCTACGGAACCGCCTTCGCGGGCTTCATCGAAACGCACGCGGACTGGGCGGAGATCATCATCTTCCTGATGGCCTTCGCGGAGGGGCTGACGCTCGTCGGGCTTCTCATCCCCGGCGTCGTCATGCTGACCGCGAGCGGCGCGCTTGTCGCCGCGGGCGTTCTCGACTTCTGGTCGGTCTATCTGGCGATTGCGGGCGGCGCCATCCTGGGGGACGCCACGTCCTACTGGCTGGGCCGACGCTATGGCGAGCGCATGTTCCGGCTGTGGCCCCTCAGCAGGCATCCCGAACTGCGCGGCCGTGGCGAAGCCTTCTTCCTCCGGCATGGCAGCAAGAGCGTGTTTCTGGCGCGCTTCATCGGCCCGCTGCGTGCGGTGGTGCCGACGACGGCCGGCATGATGGCGATGCCCCACCGGAAATTTCAGGCGTTCAACGTCCTGTCGGCCGTGATCTGGGCGCCGCTGCTGATGTCGCCGGGCCATCTCGCCTGGACCGGTTACGACAGGAGCGGCGTGGGGGACCGCCCCGCACCGGCCGCGGAGGGCGGCATCGGGCAGGGGGCGGCGAGGTCCTGCGCGCCCGCTCCGCCCGTCGAGGGCTCGCCGGAAAGAACGGGCTGCTAGCTGTTTGGCAGGGGCTGACTGTTCGGAGTGACAACTCATTTCGATCCGGCCGATTGTACCCCTTGTGCCGATGAGTGCTCCGTCGCCGTGCCCAGCCGTCCAACCGACACCGGTGGATGCGGTCAAAACCCAGGCGTTTCATCGGTCCTGCCACGTTGCCTGACTGTCCCCGTCCTTGTTCCATTGTCCCCGTCTTGCGGGCCATGTCGGGCTGTGGCCGAAAAGATACATCCGATATCGGAAATGTAATGGTGACAATGTTCCGTTTGACCCCGCTGATTTCGTCTCCATAATCCTGATTGTCTCGATTGTTCGAGCGTTGTGCGCCAGATTATGGAGGATCCGATGCGCCAGACCGATGTGACCCGCAGTTCCGGCCTGTACACGGCAGCCCAGAGCGCCGTTCCGGCCGCCAACCGCGTCACCCGTGTCGCCCGCCGTCCCCTCTGGCGGTTGCTCGACGTGTTGTTTTCCGCGATGGAACGGCGCAAACAACGTCAGGCATTGATGGGGCTCGACGACTATCTGCTGAAGGACATCGGAATCAGCCGGTCCGAGGCGGAGCAGGAGGTGTCGAAGCCGTTCTGGCGGGGATGAGACGATGGCCGACCAATCCATTCAGGGACAATCCGTTCAAATCGACTATGCGGTCGAACCGGAGCTGAGCGCGGACGCGTTCATCGACGTTCTGGAACGCTCCGGGCTGGCCGAACGCCGGCCCGTGGGCGACCGTCCCCGGGTGGAGGCGATGCTGCGCAACGCCGGCCTGATCATCACCGCAAGGCACGAGGGCCGGCTGGTCGGCGTCGCCCGCTCGATCACCGACTTCGTCTATTGCTGCTACCTGTCCGATCTCGCCGTCGACCGTGCCCTTCAGGGGCACGGCATCGGCAAGGAACTGATGCGCCGCACCCGCGACGCGGTGGGGCCGGGCACCATGTGCCTGCTGCTGTCCGCGCCCAAGGCCATCAGCTTCTACGAGCAGGCCGGGCTGAAGCGGCACGAGCAGGCCTTCCTGTTCACCGATCTGGAATAAGACCCCGGGGCCAAGACACCGGGGGGAGGGGGAGCACCGCCGCCATGCCCGATATCATGAGCAACAGCGCCGTGGCCGATACGACTGGCCTCGCCATCTCCTATGCCGATGTGGCGGGAGCGGCGGAGCGGATCGCCGGCGTCGCCCACCGCACGCCGGTGCTGACCAGCCGCACCGCCGACACGCTGACCGGCGGCGAGCTGCTGTTCAAGTGCGAGAATTTCCAGCGCACCGGCGCCTTCAAGATCCGCGGCGCCTACAATGCGGTGTCGCGCTTCACCCCGGTCCAGCGCGCGCTGGGCGTCGTCGCCTATTCGTCGGGCAACCATGCCCAGGCGCTGGCGCTGGCGGCGTCGATGCTGAAGGTGAAGTCCACCATCGTCATGCCGCAGGACGCCCCGGCGGCCAAGCTGGCGGCGACGCGCGGCTATGGCGCCGACGTGGTGCTGTACGACCGCTATGCCGAGCCGCCGGACGCCGCCGTCGCCCGCGTGCTGGAGGAGCGGGGCGGCGTGCTGATCCCGCCCTTCGACCATCCGCATGTGATGGCCGGCCAGGGCACCGTCGCCAAGGAGCTGATCGAGGAGGCGGGGCAGACGGGCGGGCCGCTCGACCTGTTGGTGGTGCCGACCGGCGGCGGCGGGCTGCTGTCCGGCTGCGTCATCGCCGCCAAGACGCTGAATCCCGGCTGCCGCGTCGTCGGTGTCGAGCCGGAAGCCGGCAACGACGCCCAGCAGAGCCTGCGCAGCGGCGCCATCGTCCGCATCGACGCGCCCAAGACCATCGCCGACGGCGCCCAGAGCCGGGCGGTCGGCCAGCTGACCTTCCCGGTGATCCAGCGGCTGGTCGACGACATCGTGACCGTCACCGACGACCAGCTGGTCGAGTCCATGCGCTTCTTCGCCAGCCGGATGAAGATGATGGTCGAGCCGACCGGCTGCCTCGCCGCCGCCGCGGTGATGTCCGGCAAGTTCGATGTGCGCGGCAAGCGCGTCGGCATCGTCGTCACCGGCGGCAACGTCGACCTCGCCCGCTTCGCCTCGCTGGTCCAGGCGGGCTGAAGAAGCTTTTTGCGATGCGAAAATCTCCTTCTCCCCGCTGGGGAGAGGGGATCTGACTCCCCCAAGACGTAAGGGATCCCCATTCATGACCGGGAAAGCCATGCGCCTGCCCATTTATCAGGTCGATGCCTTCACCGACCGCGTCTTCGCCGGCAACCCGGCGGCGGTCGTGCCGCTGGAGTCCTGGCTGTCCGACGCGCAGCTCCAGGCCATCGCGGCGGAGAACAATCTGGCGGAGACCGCCTTCTTCATCCGCAGCGGCACGGAGTTCGAGCTGCGCTGGTTCACCCCGGCGGTGGAGGTCGAACTGTGCGGCCATGCCACGCTGGCGACCGCCTTCGTCATCTCCACCATCCTGGAGCCGGGCCGCGCGCGCATGGACTTCGCCACCCGGCAGGCCGGCACGCTGACGGTCACCCGCGACGGCGACCGCTACACGCTGGATTTCCCCAACCGGCCGCCCAAGCCGGCGGAGAGCCCCGACCCGACGCTGCTGGCGGCTCTGGGCGGGCCGGCGCCGGTCGCGATCCTGAGCGGGCGCGACTATCTGGTGGTCTACGACTCGGCCGACGCGGTGCGGGCGCTGACGCCGGATATGGCGCTGCTGTCGAAGCTGGACATGTGGGCGGTCTGCGTCACTGCGCCGGGAGAAGACGGGGTCGATTTCGTGTCGCGCCTGTTCGCCCCCGCCCAGGGCATTCCGGAGGACCCGGTCACCGGCTCCACCCACTGCATGCTGACGCCCTATTGGGCGGAGCGGCTGGGCAAGACCGTGCTGAAGGCCCGTCAGGTCTCGGCCCGCGGCGGCGAGCTGCTGTGCGAACTGGCCGGCGACCGGGTGAAGATCGGCGGGCAGGCGGTGCTGTATCTCGAAGGCTCGATCCTGATGTGAGGCTGCGATGACCGTCCAGTTCAACCGGGTGGCGCCGATCCTGCCGGTGCGCGACGTGCGCGCGGCGCTCGCCCATTACCGGGGCCTCGGCTTCACGGTGACTGCCTATGACGAGGCGGCCGCGGATCCCGTCTACGGCTTCCTCGATTGGGGTGGGGTCGGCCTGCATCTGACCCGCGTTCCGGACCTCGATCCCGAACGCTCGGTTGTCGCCTGCTATCTCTATGTCAGCGACGCCGACGCGCTCCATGCGGCGTGGAAGGCCGCTGAAGCCGGCGGCCGGCTGACGGCGGTGTCCGACACCCCCTATGGCCTGCGCGAGTTCGCCCACATCGATCCCGACGGCAACCTGCTGCGGGTCGGTTCGGAAACGGGGAGGGGCGTCGATGGCTGACGATAGAGTCCTTCTGTTCTCCTACGGCACCTTGCAGCAGGAGAGTGTGCAGCTGGCGTCCTTCGGCCGGCGTCTCGCCGGGCGGGCGGACGCCCTGCCGGGCTATCGCTGCGACATGCTGGAGATCACCGATCCCGAGGTGATCCTCACCAGCGGCAAGCGCTTCCATCCCGTGGTCAGCGAGAGCGGCGATCCGGCCGACGAAGTCGCCGGAACCCTGTTCGAGATCACCAGGCAAGAACTGGCCGCCGCCGATTCCTACGAGGTCGCGGATTACAGGCGCGTCATGGTCCGGCTGAGGTCGGGGGCGGATGCCTGGGTCTATGTGAAGGCGTAAGGGGTGAAGGCGTGAAGGGCCGTCAGGACGGGCGCGGCCTGATGAAGGATTGCTCGGTCACCTCGGTGCCCCACTGGCTGCCCGGCGATTCGTCGGCAAGGACGAAGCCGGCGGCTTCGTAGAGGCGCCGGGCGGCGTCCAGCCCGCGGAAGGTCCAGAGCCGGGTTTCGGCGAAGCCGGTGCGGTCGGCGAAGGCCAACGCTTCGTCGAGCAGCCGCCGGCCCAGCCCGCCGCCGCGCCGCCCGTCCTCGACGATGAACCAGCGCAGATGGGCAATACGGGAAGTGGAGCCGGCGCCGTGAGCGTCGCCGGACAGGTCCTCGCCGTCGATGGCGATGGTGCCGACGATGCGGTCGCCGTCCAGCGCCGTCCAGACGGCGTTGCAGGGACGGTCGAGCCGTGGCAGGAACTCCGCCAGCCCGGCGGCGACCCTGCTTTCGAAGACGGCGCCGAAGCCATGGGCACGGGCGTAGAACTGCGCATGCATGTCCACGGCCCGGCCAATCAGTCCGGGCCGGTAGCCAGGTTCGATGCGCACGGCCAGGGGAGCCGTCGCCTTCGATTCGGTGCCCGGTGTGGCCCGGCGGGCTTGCAGCGCATCCGCGTACAGCCGCAGCCCCTCCACCACCATGGCACGGTCGGCGGCAGGCAGGCAGGCCAGGGCGCCGCCGACCTGTTCATGGGCGAAGGCGTCGATGGCGGCCAGCGTCCGCCGCCCCTGCGCGGTCAGGGTAAGACGCTTCGACCGTCCGTCCGTATCGCTGCTCACCTCGGCCAGATCCCCACCGTCGATGAGCTTGCGCAGCATCCGGCTGACGCTCGATTTCTCCAGATTGAGCCGGTCACACAGCTCCGTCGCGGTCAGGCCGCCCCGGTTGCCGATCTCGATCAGCGCATGCACCGCCGAGGCCGGCAGCTCCGTTCCCGCAAGGGTCGGCTTCATGAAGCCGAGTTCGCGCACGATCCGGCGCGACGCGTCGCGGATCGGCAGGACGGCATCCCTATTGGCTAGGGGGGCTGAGACGGAGGGCTGGGAAGCCATGGCGGTTCCAGACATGGTTGTATCATACAACTATGTCCGGGCCGGGAGCGGCTGTAAAGGCGTCAGGCCGGTCTCACATGATCTTTTCGAAGCGGAACATCTCGCCGCCGCCGGGCAGGCCGGAGGGCCCCGGCCAATGCGGGTCCGGGTGATGGGCGCCGAAGAACTCGACGATCCTGAAACCGCACTTGTTGACGTAGAAGTGGATGTTGCGCTTCTCGAAATAGGGCGTGTGCGTCTGCCAGACCCGCGTTTCGGGATAGCGTTGCTCGATCGCCATCCAGGCCTTGAAGCCCAATCCCCGGCCATGCTGTGTCGGGGACAGGAAGAAGAGGTCCAGCGAATTGCGCTGCGTCGCCTCGTCGATCACGACGACGGCGCCGCCGACCCTTTCGTCCTCGCACAGGATATGCAGAAGCTCGGTGCCCGGCGCGCCCATCGACTCGTCGAGATCGCTGCCGCGTGGGATCGAATCGTCGGGAAGGCACCCGAACGCCTCGATGACGGCGACCGCGAAGGACGCCTCCATGTCGACCTTGAAGGCCGGCAGATCGCCCGGCTCGACAACCGCGAGCGTGACTTGGGTATCCTGCATCTTCGTGCGCTCGAGCCGTTTGCGGTCCGGTCCCGCCTTACGCCTCGCTCTCCATCTTCTGCTCGACCGCGGCGGCCTTGATCGCCTTCTGCAGCTTTTCGAAGGCGCGGACCTCGATCTGGCGGACGCGCTCGCGGCTGATGCCGTATTTCTGCGACAGGTCCTCCAGCGTCGTCGGCGCCTCGCGCAGGCGGCGTTCGGTCAGGATGTCGCGTTCGCGGTCGTTCAACGCGGTCATCGCGTTCGCCAGCAGCTTGCGGCGCTTGCCCAACTCCTCGCGGTCGGCCAGCGTGATTTCCTGGCTGGCGGTCTCGTCGACGAGGAAATCCTGCCATTCGCCCTCGCTCTCCGCCCGCAAGGGCGCGTTCAGCGAATGGTCGGGGCTGGCAAGCCGCCGGTTCATGTTGACGACGTCCTGCTCCGGCACGTCCAGCTTGGTGGCGATGGCGTGGACCTGCTCGGGCGACAGGTCGCCCTCCTCGATGGCCTGCATCTGGCCCTTCAGCCGGCGCAGGTTGAAGAACAGCTTCTTCTGCGCGGCGGTGGTGCCCATCTTAACCAGCGACCAGCTGTGCAGGATGTATTCCTGGATCGCCGCGCGAATCCACCACATGGCGTAGGTCGCCAGCCGGAAGCCGCGGTCGGGGTCGAAGCGCTTCACCGCCTGCATCATGCCGACATTGCCTTCGGAGATCAGCTCCGACAATGGCAGGCCGTAGCCGCGGTAGCCCATGGCGATCTTGGCCACCAGCCGCAGGTGGCTGGTGACGAGCTGGTGGGCGGCGCCGGAATCCTCATGCTGCTGCCAGCTCTTGGCCAGCATGTATTCCTGCTGCGGCTCCAGCATCGGGAACTTGCGGATCTCCTGGAGATAGCGGGACAGATTGCTCTCGGACCCGATCGCCGGAAGGTTGGATGCCGTCGCCATGGTAAAACCCCTCTCCTGACAGCCGGCGTTCCCATCCGAAGGATTTCAGGGACCGCCGCCGCTCTTCAGCGCGGGTTCCATAGGCCCCTCGCAATGAGCGGGCGAAGGAACCTCGCCATTGACGCTGAGTCTAACCAAGAAAGATTTCCCGGTGTACCGTTTTAAACCGACTCCAGGGTGACAATTAGTTCATGAATATCCGCCGGAATTGAGGAGCGGAATGCCACAATTTCGCCACTAACCGGATGACGGAAGGTCAGGGCCGCGGCATGCAGCGCCTGGCGCGGAAACCCGACAAGGCTGGACCGCACCGGCTCATCCAGCAGCGAGGCGAATTTGCCACCCGGCCGCCCCGACCGCCCGCGGCCATAGAGCGGATCGCCGACCAGCGGATGGCCGATGTGGGTCAGGTGGACGCGGATCTGGTGGGTGCGCCCGGTCTCCAGCACGCATTCGACCAGCGAGGCGGCCATGCCGAAGCTCTTGACCACCCGGTATTTGGTGCCGGCCGGCTTCCCGCCGCCGGTGACCACCGCCATCTTCTTGCGGTCGGCACTGCTGCGGCCGATGTTGCCCTCGATCCGGCCCTGCGTCGGGTTAGGCACGCCCCAGACCAGCGCCAGATAGGTGCGGCTCAGCGTGCGGTCGGCGAACTGGTCCGACAGGCCATGGTGGGCGCGGTCGTTCTTGGCCACCACCATCAGGCCGCTGGTGTCCTTGTCCAGCCGGTGGACGATGCCGGGCCGCCGCACCCCGCCGATGCCGGACAGGCTGTCGCCGCAATGGGCGAGCAGGGCGTTGACCAGCGTGCCGTCGGGATTGCCGGCGGCGGGATGCACCACCAGCCCGGCCGGCTTGTCGATCACCAGCACGTCGGCGTCCTCATAGACCACGTCGAGCGGGATGTCCTGCGCCACCGGTTCGGCGGCCTCCGCGCCGGGAACCTGCACCTCGAAGGTCTGGCCGGGTTTGACCCTCAGGGACGCGTCCGTTATCGTCCGGCCGTCGCCGCGCACGCAGCCCTGTTCCAGCAGGGCCTGCACGCGCGACCGCGACAGGTCCGGCAGGCCCGCTGCCAACGCCTTGTCCAGCCGCTGGCCCGCCGCCTCGTCGGGGATGGTGTAGGCGAGCAGTTGGGGAGCGGCGTAGGCGGGGGTGCCGGCGTCGTCGTCCGCATCGAGGAAATCGTCGGACAGGTCATCTGGCATATCGGCTGGCATCGGCTTCGCGCATCGCGTCCTGTTTCAATCGTCCGGGAGTGGACCCCAAACCGTGCAGATCCTCAAGGCACTCATCGTCATCATGGGCGTTCTCATCCTCGCCGGCTTCACCTTTCTGGGGGTGGAGCTGTACAAGCGGATGTCGGATCCCAACCGCGCCTCGCTGACCGCCACCGCCCCGGCGCCCGTTCCGGCCGAGCGCCCGGCCGAGGTGACGCTGGACGTTCCGGCCGGCGCCCGCATCGGCGAGATGCTGGTGGCCGGCAACCGCGTCCTGTTCAAGGTGACCCTGCCGCAGGGGCCGGACCGCCTCTATCTGATCGACCCGCGCAACGGCGCCGTCACCGCGACGGTGACCGCCGGCAAGTGACCGTTTTCCCCTATCCGGACACAGATGATGCATGATTTCCGCAGCGACAACGTCGCCGGTGCCGCCCCGCAGGTGATGACGGCACTGGCCGCCGCGTCCTCCGGCACCGCGTCGCCCTATGGCAACGATCCCTGGACCGCGCGGGTGACCGAGCGGCTGTGCGCGATCTTCGAGACCGAGGTCGCCGTCTTCCCGGTCGCCACCGGCACGGCCGCCAACTCGCTGGCGCTGTCGGCGCTGGTGCCGCCCTATGGCGCGGTGCTGTGCCACGACGAGGCGCACATCACCATCGACGAATGCGGTGCGCCGGAGTTCTTCACCGGCGGCGCCAAGCTGGTCCCGCTGGCCGGCGCGCATGGCAAGCTGACGCCGGACGCGGTGCAGCACCACATCGCGAAGGCCGGCGTCGGCGTCGTCCACCGCGTCCAGCCCGCCGCCCTCAGCCTGACCCAGGCGACGGAGGCTGGCACCGTCTATACCCCGGCGGAGGTCGAGGCGCTGGTCGAGGTCGCCCATTCCAACGGCATGGCCGTGCATATGGACGGCGCCCGCTTCGCCAACGCCATCGCTCGGCTGGGCTGCAAGCCGGCCGACGTGACGTGGCGCGCCGGGGTCGACGTGCTGACGCTGGGCGGCACCAAGGGCGGCTGCCTCGCCGCCGAGGCGGTGGTGTTCTTCAACCCGGCGATGGCCGAGGATTTCGGCTTCGGCCGCAAGCGCGGCGGCCATCTGGTGTCGAAGATGCGCTTCCTGTCGGCGCAGCTCGACGCCTGGCTGGAGGACGGGCTGTGGCTGCGGCTGGCCGCCCACGCCAACGCCATGGCCGACCGTCTGGCTGCCGGGCTGACGGCGCTGCCCGGCGTCGAGCTGGCCCATCCGGTGGAGGCCAACGAGCTGTTCGTCCGCCTGCCGGTGCCCTATGCCGAGGCGCTGGAGGCGGCCGGCTACGGCTTCTACCGCTGGGACGACGGCACGGCGCGGTTCGTGACTGCGTTCGACACGCCGGCGGCCGTGGTGGACGGGCTGCTGGATATTTTGCGCCGACTCTAAGAAAAGGCTTGATCGGCGGGGCTGGCTTGGTTAGAAACCCGCCCACGCCGATGACGTCCCCATCGTCTAGAGGCCTAGGACACCGCCCTCTCACGGCGGTAACAGGGGTTCGACTCCCCTTGGGGACGCCAACCTTCCAGGGTTGGGTCGCGCGGCCGGTGGCAGCCTCCACCGCCGCAGCCATGCATCGGGACCAGACGTCCCCATCGTCTAGAGGCCTAGGACACCGCCCTCTCACGGCGGTAACAGGGGTTCGACTCCCCTTGGGGACGCCATCCACGCGCTGGATGAGTTTTGCGAGCGCGGGCTTGAAGGTACAACGTCCCCGTCGTCTAGAGGCCTAGGACACCGCCCTTTCACGGCGGCGACACGGGTTCGACTCCCGTCGGGGACGCCACTTCGCGGTTTTTCTTTTATATCAACGGGTTAGCTGCCCATACGGCGCTTGTGGTATCACAGCGAAGTATCACAGTAGGTAGCACAGAAGTAGCACGGCCTTAGTTCGGCTGTGGGTGCATGCGCCGCCGAAGCGGCGCTATCCTGCCTCTCCCCATGCTTTACGGATTGCTGTCGCCGGGCGTCCCTTTAAACAAGCGGTAGACGCTGGCCCTGCCGATACCAAGCTTACGGGCAATCTCCGCCGCTCCAAGCCCTTCAGACTTGAGCTTGCGCACTTGGTCAGCGTCAATCTGCGGCTTCCTGCCCTGGTAGACGCCTGCCGCCTTGGCCTTGGCGATACCCTCCATCTGCCGTTCCCGACGCAAGTTCGTCTCGAACTCGGCAAACACGCCCAGCATGTCGAGGAAGGCTTTACCGGCTGCGCTGCTGGTATCAATCGGCTGCTCGGTGGCCTTCAACGCTGCGCCCTTCTCCCGTAGCTCCCGCACGATGTCCTGAAGGTCGCCAATGGACCGGGCAAGCCGGTCAATGCGCGTGACCATGAGAACGTCGCCAGCGCGAAGGAACTGCATGAGGGTGTCCAACTCAGCCCGGCCGTTGCGGCTGGTGCCACTGACCTTCTCCGCCCGGATCACGTCACAGCCTGCCTTGCGCAAGGCTTCTTCCTGCAAAGCCAAGTCCTGTTCATGGGTGCTGACTCGGGCATATCCGTAAACGGCCATGGCGCTGGCTTTCTGTCTTGTTTGGGTCTAGACCCTTTCCCTATATCGTCTCGCAAAGGCGTTGGCAACCCAAATGAGACAGACAAAGCTTGAGCCTCGCTGTCTCGCCCAATCGCCTTGTTTGGGTATACATCAACAAGACACAGTATGCGGCGGATGGTTTACAGTTCTTGGGCAAAACAGTATCGTCTTGAGAAAAAGACGCATTCCGAGAATGCGCCAGCATGCCAGAACAAGTTCTAAGGGCGCGGGCAGCGGCAACGGCGAAGATGGTGGCATGGGCTTTGCCATATGTTCGCCGACACATAGCCGATTAGAGATGGAAGTCTGGAAAGAAAAAACGATCCAGAACATAATCATTTGAGTAGTTCGCAGTTCATAATTACTTTATGAAAAGGAGAAGTCAATGTTCGGGTTCTTTAAGTCTTATCAGATAGAAGAGGCAAGAAAGCCACGGATACTTGGTGCCGTCGGAATGAAGATGGGTGAGATATTATTTAATAGTGTGAAAATTCATGGGCGTCCTGGCGCAATGGATATGAATAAAATGTTCTCATCTGCCGTCTCCAAATGTATAAACGGGGCATATAGTGAACTTGATGCCGAGGACCGCTACCAACTTCTGAAGTGGTCCGAGAAGCCAAGCCGCAGCGACATTCAGAAAGTGTATGATCTCGCTGAGTTCTGGACGCAGAAGCACATTAATGAACTGATGCGATAGGCCCGGTATCGGATACGCGGAAGGCCAACGGTCCAGTGCGTTAGAACGGCTACGCATAATCGAAACGTCCAAGACTTGAACGGGTCAAATATGGCCCGCTTTACAATAGGCATGACTAATAGGCGGGAGCTTGATCCAGTTGCATCTTGTCCAGTCTGCAAGCAAGCGAGCGCTGGCCGGTTGCCGTTTGTCGCACGCTGGTTTCCCGAGTCGGCTGCAAAGCTGCTCAAGCACCGGCCTTCTCGGGATGTAGCGGGGGGAGTGCCAGGGCCACCCACCCCCTCCCGCATTCGATATACGGGCATGGTCTAGGTTCATCCGACCCATTGTTACCATGTTCGTTACCGGCTTGTTGGCGGCTATCGGAACATGCCAGATACGACGTAACTATCTGTTTTTATTATATAATATGAGTAGCCGCCGCTAGGCGTGAGCCATTCTTGCACGTCTTTCCACATGCGCCCTCGGGCGGTGGTCATTCCGGCAGTTCTGTTACCGCTCAACGTCCCCGCTATTTTTTTTGAAGAAAGCCCTTGCGCTTCGTTCGGCGTTGTGCATCATATTCCCCCGCTACCCGAAACTTTGCCGAATTCCAACCCGTCGGACCCTCCGTCGGGCAAGGCATTGCAACGGGTTCAGCACGGTTCGCACTGCGATCCAGTATTAGATTATCCTCTCTTAGACTTTTAACCCCCTGCTCTGGCTGGCGCGAAGCGCCATTGCCCAGACCAACAGCTATAGGACAAATTTGACCAAATTCGTAACCGACTATATCAGTCGGCATGGTAGCGTGCAGCTTATTAATGCTTTCGCGTACTCAGAGCACATTAGACAACCGTTCACCGCGTTCCCCATTATCGCCTGGAACAAGACAGAATGCTGGAAGCCTGAACTTCTAACTACTCGCCAAGAGACCTTCATCCGCAGACTGCGAGCATGGTACGAACGCGAAGGTATCCCGTTCAACTATCTGCACACTGTCGAATGCGGCAAAACGCTAGGCACTCACAGTAACTTTGCTGTTCATATTCCGCAGAAGGACTACCGCAACAAACTCGTTATCTTCAAAAAACTAGTTTCGGAACTCGACGCCATGGTTCCGGGTCACACCGGCAACCCTGCTACGGTCAAGTTCTGCATGGGCAGAGAAACTAGCAGGCCGCGGAAAAAGGCTGTGCTGTGCTGACCAGTCGTGATTCTCTCCGGTTGAAGAGAAAGCGGCCGTTGGGGGGATG